>DATLWF010000607.1:0-3917 GCA_035576605.1 Blastocatellia bacterium
CGCGTCAGCGCCTGAGATCGAAGAAAGCTGGCGAGATGGTCTGCGCGAATTCGGCGGACGCCGCGAGACTTATCTTCTTTACGACTAGCGAAGTAGCATAGCTTTAGTTTGTGTCCGGCCGCTCGGGTCAAGGAACAATCACCGGACATAGACTACCGGACATAGACTAAAGTCTATGCTACTTCGGCCGCGCCCGTCCCTGGTCTATAATGCCAAGCATGGAAGCGCTCGACGAACTTCTTCAGCGAGCCGAACAATCTCACGGGCACATGTGCGCCGGGCAGGTGCTCGGCGTTCGAATGGCGATGCTCGGTTGCCGAGCGGTTGGCGTCGAAGACCCACGCGGAGCAGATCGCAAGAGCCTGATCGTCTTTGTCGAGATTGATCGATGCGCTGCCGACGCAGTCAACACCGTCACCGGATGCAGACTTGGGAAGCGCACTTTGAAGTTCTTCGACTACGGCAAGCTCGCCGCGACCTTTCTCAACGTCAAGACAGGTGAAGCTGTTCGAATCGTTGCTCTCGACTCGTCACGCGAGGCAGCCAACTGCGCGTTCCCGGAAATCGAGAGCAAGTACGAGCGGCAGCTCCGCGCTTACAAGCTTCTGCCTGAAGAAGAGCTCTTCAAAGTCGAGCGGGTGCGTGTGGACGTGCCGCCTCAGGATCAGCCTGGGAGGCCGGTTTCAAGGGTTCAGTGTGAAGAGTGCGGCGAAGGAATAAACGATCGCCGCGAAGTCTTACGCGACGGCCGGACTCTTTGCCGCGGCTGCGCGGGAGAAGCCTACTACACCCGTCTGTGATTCTCACTTCACCGGGTTCGCCGGGTTCAAATACTTAGCCAGAAATCGATATACCTCCGCGCGCGAGTCCTTCGCTAGCTTGGTGTCCAGCCGGTTGAACACGTGACCGCCGGGAGCGTTCTGATAGATCTGGTACTCGAACTGCTTCCCAGCCGCTTTCAAAGCCGCGATCAAATGCTCCACCTCCAGCGCGTTCACATCTTCGTCGTTGGTGTTGGTATGAATTAAGAGTGGCGTCTGAAGCTTCTCGGCGTTCCAGGCGGGCGACCGCTTCCGGTATTCGGCCACGTTCTCGTCAGCAGTTTTACCAATATGATAGGGCGCGGAGAACAAGTCGCGATAGCTCTGGCTCTTGTATCCCATCCGAGCTACCAGATCGCTTACGGGCACTCCGGCGTAGGCGACTTTGTACTCCTTCGGATGATCGAAGATGTTCATCAACGTGATCAGACCGCCGTGGCTCCAGCCGATGATCCCGACTCGCTCGGGGTCGATGTTCGCGTGGTTCTCGAGCATCCACTGCTTTCCCGCAAACACGTCGTCGACCTCCAGGCCACCGTAGTCGATCAACCGCCAGAATTCACGCCCGTAGCCTGTGCTGCCGCGATAGTCGGGCGCGATCACCGCATAGCCTTGCTCCACCATCTCTCGAACCATGTGAACGGCGCTCGATTCAAAGTTGCCATGCACGCCTCCGTGAACGTAAACCAGTAGAGGCAGCTTACCGGCTGACGCATACTTCCTGGGTATGAAAGTGTATGCGGTGATGATAACCGGATTGCCCGCGCCTTGACCGGTCGGATTGGGAACTACACGCGGAGCGGGCCCGGTATATCGAACTTTATCGACCACCGCGACGTCGTCCAGCGCGCGAATCCACATCAAGTCGTCGATGTCCTTCGACAATACCTGCTGAAGAAAGCCGAGCGCTTCTTCGAGTGCGCGTAACCGCTCTTGCACGGGATCAGCGGGCGGCGCAGACTGCCGCTGCTGGGAAAATGCAGCGGGCTTGATTAGAGCGAATGACACAATCAACAGTAGTAATGCTCTTGTCGCAACTTTCAAAGGCATAGCGGCTCCTTTTCATGAAACTTCTGGCGTCTTCGCGATCTCACGCAAAGGGCCAACCCGAAAAAAGCAACCGGTCGTGTTCGTTGGTGGCCTGGTTTCGCCCGAACTCCAGGCCGGCGAGGCAGGAGTTTACTAGAGGGACTGGCCCTGCGGCAAAGCTTTACTTGTTCACGGCCAATCAGGAAACAGAAGCTCGATCGCGTCGGGCGCATCGAACCAGTAATCGTAAAAGGCTTCGTCACATTTCTTGACCCGCTTGCCGTATTGCTCCTCGAAATGGTTAGACCACATCGGATGTGTTCCGTCGATGTCGGTGAAGCCGTACTCCTTAGCAAGGTCCCAGGAGCTGAACACTCGGCCTGTCTTGGTGAACACATCGGGATCCGAGGCGAGCGCGGCGACTGCACGGCCAACGTAGAACGGCGTCTCCGACGCGAGAAAGTTCGGGTCTTTCTGCGCTCCCTCACGCCAGTTCGCTTCGGTGACGCCGAAGTGATCGAGCATCGCTTCCGAACGCAAAAAGCCAGGCGTTACAGCAACCGATGTGACCTTGCGCTTTCGGAGCTCTCTCGCCATCGCGAACGCTAGCCGAATGACAGAAGTCTTCACCAGGTCATAAAAGATGTTCCCTCGATACGTGAAGGAGTCTCCATCGGTGATCTCGACGATCAATCCCGGACCGGTCTCGATCAGAAGGGGAGCCGCATAATGACTGGTGATGATGTGCGAGAACACCGCGCGTTCCAGCATCAGCCGTCCCTTGTCGAGCGATGCTTGCCAGAACGTCTTGCCGAATTCGGTCAACGCGTCGCCGCCCCAGACATCATTAACCAGAATGTCGAGCCGACCTTGCTCATTCCTTACACGCTCGAATAGCGATTGAACTTCGCTCTCAACGGTGTGGTCGGTTTGGGCGTGGATACCGATGCCACCGCGCGCCGTGACCATCTCCGCGGTCTCTTCGATTGTTTCGGGTCGGTTATCAGTCGCCGGTTTTCCTCGGACGCTGCGCCCAGTGCAGTAGACTGTCGCTCCTGCTTCGCCAAGCGAGCAGGCAATGCCTCGGCCGGCACCGCGAGTTGCTCCGGCGACAACGGCGATCTTGCCTTCCAGTGGTTTCATGGAATGTCCCCCCTTTCCGTCCTTTAGGTCCTTTAGGTCCTTTGCATCCTAAGTCAGAATACCGGCACTTGTAGACATCCCCTGTCATATTTCTCTGCTAGAGTTATCATCCGTTCTCTGGGAGGGTCATATGCGGGCTGATCGGTTGTTATCAATTCTTTTGTTACTGCAGGTTCACCGCCGACAGACGGCGCGAGAGCTTGCGCGGCGCCTGGAAGTCTCGGACCGCACCATCCATCGCGACATGGAAGCATTAAGCGCGGCCGGCTTTCCGGTGTTTGCCGAACGCGGAAGTGGCGGCGGCTGGATGCTGGTCGAGGGCTATAAGACCAACCTGACGGGGCTCAACAAGGACGAGATCCAGGCGCTGTTTCTCACCAAGCCTCTGCAGCTGCTTGCGGACCTCGGCCTGGACAAGGCTTCCGACGCGGCGATGATCAAGCTCTCGGCCGCACTGCCGTCCACGCATCGAGACAACGCCGAGCACGCACGCCAGCGCATCTACATCGACATCACAGGCTGGAACCGCAGCGACGAGCGGGTCCGGCTGTTGCCGGTGCTTCAACAAGCCGTGTGGCAAGAGCGCAAACTCAAGTTCACCTACGAGCGGGCCGGCTGTGATCCCGTCGAGCGGTTGTCGGACCCGCTCGGGCTCGTAGCAAAAGGTAGCGTATGGTATCTGGTCGCTGTAGTCGACGGCGACGCGCGAAGCTACAGAGTTTCGAGAGTCCTGAGCGCGGAGTTAACCGACGAACATTGCGTTCGTCCCAAAGGATTCGACCTCGCGGAGTATTGGGAACAATCGGCCGTGAGCTTCAAGGCTCAGCTTCCTCGGTATCAGGCAACGGTGCGAGCACATCCCGACGTCTTTCCTCGAATGAGTTTCGCGGGAAGGTTCGCACGCATCGAGCACGCAGAGCCTCC
>DATLWF010000608.1:0-6780 GCA_035576605.1 Blastocatellia bacterium
CGATGACGCCCGGTGGAGGATTGCCGTCCGGTGTGTTGAGATCGGCGTTGAGGCTAAAGTTCCGCGAGCCTAGAACCACATAGGCCGCGCCGCGGTTATCCGCGATTCCGCCATTAGGTCCGTCCTGACCCCCGGCTCCGATCGCCACATCGCGTATTCCGTCGCCGTTCACGTCCCCGTTCGCCGAAACCGACGTGCCCAGGAGATCGCCGGAACGCTGGCCGGCCAGCTTGAAAATGTTTGGCGGGTTTTGAGCGGCATCGACGAAGCCACTGTCGCGCCCGTCGCTCAAATAGAAATTCACCACGCCGTTGTTATCGCGGCCTCCTGTGCTGCCGTACATCCCGCAAAAGATGACATCGCCGCGCCCATCCCCGTTTATGTCTCCGGCTGCGACGGGCAACCCGATGTCGCCTTGCAAGCGTAGTCCGCCGAACAAAACGAGGAGTCCGTCTTGATTGAAGTTAGCGGCGTCAACCGCCAGTTCAATCGAGCCGCCTTGAGCGGTTGCTCGAATAGCGATGAACGGCAAAAATAAAGAGAGTATCAGACCAAGGATTAAGCCGGAGCGCGCCCCTATTCCCTTTTTGCTCATAAAACCTTGAAGATCCCTTGTTTGGTTGTTCTCGCAAGGGCTGATGATTATACAATGCGGCCGCGTTGGATTGCGAACGTTGCGCCGAGGGTGGTTGCTGGTTTGTGGTTTGTGGTTTGTGGTTTCTGGTTCATAAGCGCCAAGGGGTGGTTTCTGGTTGCTGGTTTGTGGTTTGTGGTTTCTGGTTCAAGAGCGAGCCGCTAATCAGAAACCGAAACTAGTGACCTGTAACATCCAATTCGATAGCGGCCTTTTCATTAACACCCAACTTCAGTTGGGTGTCGGCGAGTCACTGCTCGGTCCCAACCGTTTTAACGGTTTTGCCGCCCGTGGAGGGCGTGAAACTGTTGAAACAGTTCGGAGATCGTCGCTCCGCAAATCACCCCTCTGAAGAGGGGTGTTAATGAGAGGAAGACGAATCAGATCAACCTCAACGAGACGTTGGCCCGTTCCCATGACGCTATCGATTTCAATGTTACAGGCCACTAGAAATCAGAAACCATTAAACCAGAGAAACCGATTCGGATGGAAGAAAAGCAAAGCCTCGGCCGTCTAATCAACGGAATCATCAAAGGCTTTCTTATTGGAGCGGCTAGAGATAATGGGCGATCGCCGAACAGAGGCTGACATCATAGAGGCTTGCAAACAGGGCGATCGGGATGCCTTTCACGACCTGTTCGAAGCCCACAAAGATCGGGTCTACACTATCGCCTTTCACTACAGCGGCGATGAGGCGATGGCTCACGATGTGACCCAGCAGGTTTTCCTTAAGCTGTTCACGAGCATCAATCAATTTCATGAGACCTCGCAGTTCACGACCTGGCTCTATCGCATCGTGGCCAACGCGTGTACCGATGAACACAGGAAGCGAAGACGTTTCGTTCCGTTCAGCCCGGAGATCGAGGTGAGGACTATGGTGGCGAAGGGCTCTCAAGAGGATGCCTATCACAGACGCCAGGTGGCCGATTCGGTTCGCGGCGCAATCTCAGAGCTGACCCCAAAGCTGCGGCTGCCCATCTTGCTCAAATACGTCGAGGGCCTCTCATACGATGAGATCGCCGAGTCGCTCGGCCTCTCCATCGGCACGGTATCCTCGCGGCTCAATCGGGGACATAAGATGTTGGCGCGCAAGCTGGGTCATCTGCGTAGCGAGTTCGTATCAGGGGAATAACGATGTTTACGAAGCATGTAATCAAACAACTGTCGGCGTATTGCAACGGCGAGCTTGCGGCTGATCAGTCGCAGCGTGTGCGCGAACACCTGCGCGCATGTAAGAGATGCCGCAAAGAGCACGACGAAATAAAGCTCGGCGTGAACCTTGCCCAACAGCTTCCGCTGGCATCGGCACCCGCGGAGATGTGGAGCGAAATTGAGGCCTTGCTGGATGAATCGTCTCGCAGGCAAGTCTTCGAGCCAAAGGCCCCGAGGCTTGTCTTCGCGTTCAGTTGGTATCGCGTCGCCGCAGTCAGCGCAGTACTCCTTGCCGCAGTCGTCATCGGACTGATTGTGAGATCCATTTATAATGTCCCGCGAGCTTCGTTGGAAGTCGACAGCGTGGGCGCCGTGCGGATCGATGGTGACAAGATCGGCAACAAGGCGAGGCTGGCGGTTGGGGAAACTCTCGAGACCGGTGACTTCGCAAAGGCGAAGGTTACTGTGAGTGAAATTGGAGAGGTTGAACTCGATTCGAACAGTAAAATACGACTGGTCCGAACTGGGCAGGCCGAGCACCGCCTGGCTCTCGATCACGGACGCATGAGAGCCACGATATCGGCTCCGCCGCGATTATTCTTTGTGGACACTCCCGCGGCTGAGGCGATTGATCTTGGCTGCGTGTACACGCTCCAGGTTGACGATGCGGGTACGAGCATTCTCCACGTCACATTGGGCTGGGTAGCGCTGGTACGCAACGGGCGCGAGGTCTACGTCCCTCGTTACGCGATGTGCGAGGCACGTCCGGGTATCGGTCCGGGAACCCCTTACTTCGAGGACGCATCTGAAACGTTCGTTCGGGCGCTCGAGGAGTTCGACTTTGAAAATGGCGGCGAGCGGCCATTCAATACCGTGCTGGCAGAGGCTCGCCCGCGCGACACGTTTACGTTGTGGCACCTGCTCTCTACCGTCGAAGAAAACCGGCGCGTTCGGGTGTTAGACAGAATGATCGAACTGGTGGGCTTGCCGAGTGGAATAACGCGGGAAGGCACGCTGCGACTTGACCAGGAGACGCTCGACGCGTGGAAGGATGAAATGGACACGGTGTGGTTCTAGTGACCCGTAACATTCAATTCGATCGCGGCCTTGTCATTAACACCCAACTTCAGTTGGGTGGCGGCGAGTCACCGCTCGGTCCCAACCGTTCTAACGGTTTGACGCCTGTGGAGCGCGTGAAACTGTTGAAACAAGGAGACGGTGATGTCCTGCGCAGTAGGCGCAGGACATCACTATATCCGTTATCCGTTCGCAAGATGAGCGCGCTGGTTTATTCTTCTTATAGACAGTATTAGTGGTCGCCATCAAAGGGGGATCCATCCTCATGGCAAGCAAGCAATCGCGAATCGGCCTTCACGTCTCGATAGCCGTTATTCTGCTCGCAATGATAGAAACTGGGCCCGTCGCTCAACGAGCGATCGCGACCGACGGAAAAACTAAGAAGGGCGACAACCGCCTGATCGTGCACGAGTGGGGTACCTTCACGTCGATTGCGGGAAAAGATGGCGTCGCAGTCGATTGGCGCCCGCTCAACGGGTCGAGCGATCTGCCCAGCTTCGTCTACGACACGAGCGGCCTCGCCACAGGGACGGGTCTCCGAAGCGGGCAGCGTTGCATCAAGTGCAATATGGAAGCACTTGTCCGGATGGAAACGCCAGTCATTTACTTTTATGCCGGCCGAGAGACCACTGTTGCTGTCAGGGTCGAATTCTCACAAGGCAAGATTACCGAGTGGTATCCGCAGGCGCGGTTGGTCTACGTTCCCACTCCTGATGATGCTAGAAACCCATCTAGCATTGATTGGGGCCGCATAACGGTCGTGCCCGGCGCTGAAGAGACCTTTCCCGTGGAAGCGCAACCGAGCCACTACTACCCGGCCCGCGAGACTGATGCTGCGCCGCTTCGCATTTGCACCAGCAAGGGCGAGCAGCGCGAGAAGTTTCTCTTTTATCGAGGCGTGGGCACGTTTAATCCGCCGCTCGCGGTTAAGCTCGATGCCGGAAAAGTAGTTGTGAAGAACACAAGCCGGGAGAGCATCGCGCAGTTCATCCTGTTCGAGAATCGCGGCGGAAAGGTCGGATATCAGGTTCGCGATTCATTCGACGGCGAGGTGGTACTCGATCGGCCTGCGCCTAACCAAACGGTCGATTCGCTCGAACGCGATCTTGAGGCGAGTCTGGTTTCGCAGGGACTTTACGAGAAAGAAGCACGCGCGATGATCAAGACCTGGCGCGATTCATGGTTTGAAGAAGGAATGCGGGTCTTCTACATTGTGCCGCGTAAGGTTACGGACTCGATACTTCCGATCGCGGTTGAGCCACGCCCGTCAGAACTCACGCGAGTCCTGGTTGGCAGAGTCGAGATAATCACGCCGGAGATGGAGAACGAAATTCGGCAACAAGCTGCAGGTCTCGAAGGCTCTGCAGTCGATGTTCGAAGAGCGGCAGCCGAGATCACGCGCAAGCACGGGCGATTCGCGGAGCCGGTGCTCAAGACACTGCTGGCAGAAACGAACGATCCAGGTCTTCGCGTCCGTATTCAACAACTGATCGACTACGCAGCCGCCGGTCCGCGGTGAGCGCTCGGCGGGCGCTGACTACTGACTACCAACCATGGCTTGAAAGCGCATTAGACGCCAAGGTGAGACCACCTGGCCGTACGTCAAGGAGGGCCAGGTCGGGGCCATGGCCGACGCGGATCACAGAACTCAGTTAGGAAGCGCGGCGACTGCTGCTGCGGCTGGTATGTCCGGGCTGGTGTTTGCCTGGCGGCGTGCCCCCGGCTTGACCTCGATCGTCGCCAAATGTTGGTTCACTGCGATTTCGCTTTCCGCTGGAGAGATTGCGGTCGCCGCCGGATCATCAGCGAGCCGCTTCCAGAGCGGCTTCTCTCCGTACTGGTAGTCTCCGAAAATAACGACCGGCGTTCCGAAAGCCAGAATTGACTGGTCGATCTTAGAAAGCGTCCACTGGTCGGCCCAGTCGTAAACCCACTTCGCGTCCTCCTCAAGCAAACGAACGCAGCCATGACTCGCCGGATAGCCGGGCAAGTCAAACTGGTGAAAGGAAATACCCGCCGTGTCATCCAGGTTGAAACACCAGGGTAGAATCCAGCTTTGGTTTACTGAGCTCCGTCTCTTTTTCGCCTTCCAATTGGCATGGTAGAGTCCCGCCGGCGTCGGTGTGGACCTCTTACCTGTGCTCGTTGGTCCCCAGCGCACGAGTCTACCCGATTCGTAGGCGCCAAAGGCCTGCACCCGACGCGAGACCAGAACCAGTTTTGGTATTTTGCGCGCGACCTCAAGCTGGATCGGAAAAGGCGAAGCACTCATCAGGTCAACGCTCGCATCGGGAATGACCAGCGAGTCCCCGATGTGAATGTGTTTTTTGTCTATCCGATTCATTTTCAACATCGCAGCGAAGGCAACCGCACCTAACCGCGTCTCCAGTTCCTTGATCGACTTGAGGCTCTGTACCTTGAACACTTCAAAATGCACTGGCGTAGCCGCGCCTGAAGTAAAAGGAAGATGGGGCGGGCGATTTCTAGAGTCTTCGATAACGGGTGCCGACAATTCGTCTGGTCGAATTGTCCTCCGTATGGAATCTGCTTCACGGCCCCGCGACGCGATCGCTGATGCAAGCAAAGGAGCCGCGAGTGTGGCTGTCAGCAATAAGGCTGTGCGACTGTTGCGTTTCATCAGCCGCATTAGATGAGCATAAGGAGTATTAGTTGCTTTGAAAGGTAGAATCTTGCGCGCGGATGCATGACCTGTCGATAGTGGTCTTCCACCGATGGTGATTTGAGGCGAAAGAACAGGCCCTATCAGGGGCAGGGTGGCGGCCATCACGTTCAAAGCGCGCGGCAACCTTCCTGAGACGTGCTAGATGGTGGTGCGAAATTCCAGGGCTCCCGAGAGGAAAGGGGCTATGCCGGAACGGCCTGCCGATTCTATAATCAACGCCCATGAGTAACCCTCCTTCATCCCCCTCGCTGGACGAGTCGACCTTTTGTGCGGACCGAAAGGATCCTTACCTTCGTTTTCATGCGGTGAAAATCTTTGTTCGAGATCAGGATCGAAGTCTGCGATTTTATCTCGACCAGCTTGGATTCAGTCTGGTCTACGATACCCTCCTTCAATCCGGCGAGCGCTGGGTGGCAGTTGCTCCGCCCGACGGCACTGCGATCCTTGCGCTTGTGGCGCCAAAGCCAAACTCGAGAGAGTACAAGCTCATCGGCCGGGCAACGCAAATTGCGTTTGTGACTGACAATGTCATTGCCAAGTACCATGAGTGGTCTAAGCGCGGGGTAAGGTTTGGTCGTGTACCGCGGCTGAAGCGCATCAAGTACGAGCGCCCGGAGTCGGCCCCGACTTCGGCTGCGCCATCGATGCTGCTGGGAGAGCGGAGCCCGATTTGGGGCGGAGTGTTCACGCGCTTCGAAGACGTTGACAGGAATTCTTTTTCGCTTGTGAGTTTCGACGAGGTGAGTCAGGCCCTCGACGAGCAACGCCGCGCTACGGCGGAGAAGGTGGAATCGGAACGCCGCGCCGCCCGGGAGCTTGAAATAGCAAAACAGGTGCAGGCCAGGCTCTTCCCCCAAATGCCGCCGCTGCTTACTACTCTCGACTACGCGGGCGTTTGCATTCAGGCTCGCGAGGTCGGCGGCGATTACTACGATTTCCTCGATCTGGGTCGAGACCGGCTAGGGTTGGTGATTGGCGACATAGCGGGAAAGGGAATCGCCGCCGCTCTTTTGATGGCCAATCTGCAAGCGAATCTGCGCAGCCAGTGCGCAATCGCTTTGGACCAGCCGCAACGACTCTTGCGAGCCGTGAACCAACTCTTTTACGAGAACACGACCGACGGCGCGTACGCTACGCTATTCTTTGCCGAATACGACGGCGAGAGGCGGAGCTTGCGCTACGCGAATTGTGGGCATCTCTGCGCTCTTTTGCTTCGGAGCGACGACACTGTTGA
>DATLWF010000609.1:0-5470 GCA_035576605.1 Blastocatellia bacterium
GTCAGCACGTCGCCGCCTTCCGCCGCGGAGATCGGATTCTGACGAAGCACGCGCAGGCATTTGTTTGCCGAGTACACGCCGATGTTACGGAGGATCTGGAGACCTGCCGTCTGACTCGCGAAGTCTCCACGCTGCAGGTCGTTGAAATTATGCTCCGCGGTAAAGGGAGACGCCAGCAGCTTGCGGTTGACTTCGTGCTCCAGCCGGATCGCCCAGGGCCGCAGACAATAGCGCACGTAGTCGAGCCCCTGGTGCTCGATGTTATTATTCGTGGACCTTTCGAGCGAGCCCAGCAGGTGCATGGGATAGCGGAACATCCCGGCTATATCGGCGCGCTGAAACTTTCGCGTCTCGAGAAACTGACTGTCAGTTGGATTGATGGAGATCTGTTCCCACTTCATCCCCTCTTCGAGCAGCACGGGAGCGTTGGCATTTTCGCCCGTCGCCATTTCCCGAAGCGACTGTTTCAGGTTCTCTTCGGCTTCTTCTTCGAGTGCTCCGGGATACGAAAGTACACCTGTAGCTCTTGCGCCATTGGCGAAAAACTGTGCACCGAATTTTTCCGCGGCGATACCCAAGCCGAAAGCGTTCTTGGCAAGCTGGATCGGAGAGAGTCCGACTACGCCGTCGTTGCTCAGCCCCATCACGTGCAACACGTTCTCCGGGTCCAGGTAGATCGGCACGCCGGTATCTGTTTGCGTCGTTGCATACTTCAGCTCGCCCTTCAGCTTCACTGGCGACGTCTTGCCCGATTCGAGCGGATACAGCCCGACGACACGCGCCGCCCGGTCCCGTTTGATCCAGGCGTAGCCATTGCCCCATCCGAGCGCTGAGGAGATGATCGCTGCCCGCCCCACGATGCTCGCCATCTGGGGATTCCATTCGTCATGTAGAATCGGCCAGAGCCGGTGAGTCTTCGCCGTTCGCATCGACTCGTCGGGCAGCTCCTGGATCACCTCGAACGCTGTTGACGCAAGATCCTCACTGATTCCCTTGATGCAGGAATACGCGACGGGCAGCCGTAGCGCCTGGCGCTCGTTCACCATCACGCCGGCGTCGGAACGTCCCAGCCCCAGCGACTCGAACAGCGCAGAAGGCGGCATCAGCGGCTGGGCCGGGTCCTCCAGCGTCATGGCGTAGACGCCAAGCTTACGGGTGAGGATTCCCATTGAGCTTTTTCATTAGCCGTTGGCCGGTCCTGAAGCGGTCGCCGCTTCTGTTCTTCCCGCTGAGAATTTACGCTCGACATAGCGCGTACAGGAATCGAGCAACACTTGCACCACTTGCCGCCATCGTTCCCGGTAACCCTCGTCGAGGTCTTCCCAGCGACGCGAGCCGTAATTCACATACCTTTCATAGGCGAGTTTGGCCAGGGCTTCAGGGCTTGGAAATTCAGCCGCGCCATCGGCAGAATCGGCGTGCTCTGCACGGGCAGCCACCAAAAAGGGACGCTTCATTTCTTCTTCTTCGCCCGTTCCATCAGAAAGACAAACCCCAGAGCAAACAGACCAGCGAGAATCAAAGCCGAAGGCCACCAGATCACAATGGCCGCCGCTTCGAGCGACAGAATACCCGCGATCAGTAGCCCATCTTGAAGATCGAAGGACTGAGATTCAGAAGATGTAAGAACGGGAGGCTTCTCTGGGGCGTCCTCCTTGATGACAATCAGGCGCCCCATTGCCGCCAGCTCTCGTTAGCTGAGAGTGACTCCGTTCAAGGGGCCGGTCCACCAGCTCCCGGCGCGGCTGATCAGCTCGACAGAAGAGCCCGCCGTGCCGTTGAACGTGATGATGGATTTCGTGCCGCCATTCAGCCCCGCGGTCGGAGGCGAGCCGACGATAGGAACCGTGATGGTGTGCGCATGACCGCCTTCGTCGACCAGCGTCATCTGGATCCCGTCCGGATCCGGATTGGCGAGAGTCAGGGCAGCGACGCCCGCTTTCGTGATGTGGTACAAGCCTGGCGCGGCGCTGATGGCCCCGCTGGCGCTTAGAACTGTCTGAGGTTTCCCGGGGACGTTAGACATTTGCGTTTTTTCTCCTTATCGAGTTTTCTTTTTAGCCGTTGGCCGATACTGAATCGCCCGCCGCTTCTGCTCTTCCCGCTGCGGATTTTTCGAATTACCTCGTCGGTAATGGAACTTCCGAAGGATGGAGGATATTGGCCGTTTCCTGAACCACCTGAACGCCTTCCGGCCGGCGAGTCTGCCACGTGAAAACCTCTCCGTCTTTACGCATTCGCAGCTTAAAGCGACGGAAGGATTCCAGAAGGCGGATCTCTTCATCGGTGAGTGTCAGCGCTTCGCCCGATTGTCGCATCCGTTCGATCTCCTGATGGATGCGGGCTCGAGCTTCGTGCTTTTTAATTACGTCTAATTCCGAAGAAAGGGACGCTCTATTTTCAAGCTCTTCGTACTTTTCCATTTGCATCGTTTTTCTCCTCAGCTTAAAACCACCGCGCTATCGAAAGAATCGGCGAGCAATACACTGGCAGCCAACATAAAAAAGCAATCTATTCGCCACGCGCCGTTCTTATCGAGTGGCAAACCTTACAGAGGGCCATACAGTTCGATGCGACTAACCGTAGCTCTGGAAACTCCGCAACTTTTTTGATGTGGTGGACTTCGTGCGACCCATAGCCGCAGTCGTGGCACAACGGATGCCGCCGCAAGAACCAGGCGCGGAAGCGCCGCCACACCGCATCATATCCGCGGTCCGCCGTCTTGCCTCGCCGCTCGTCGACTTCACCGGCGTGATCCTCACAGCGACCATTGCGTACTGCGTACTCGCCGCAACCGGGATGAACACAAGGCCGTACGGGAGCATCAGGCACGCCATTCCGTGATAAACCTCGGTCGTGCTGTCTGCGCTAAACTGATGCTATGAGCGAGCCCCGCGAATGGAGTCAAGCGGAATTGCGCGCGTACCTCATGGAGCACGGCTGGCAAGAATCTGATTTCACGCCGGGGGAGATCATTCCGCAAGGGGTCAAGTACATCGACTTCGCGGCGCCGCTCACACCCCAGGACATTGCACGCGGGCAGGAACTTGCAGCGCGATTCGGTTGGAATGATCCCAGCACCCGCAATAGCACCGAGCCGACATAGACCGTGGTTAACCAAAAACAAAAGCCTCATGCACGCATCGCTTCAGTAAAACCAGGCAGTTTGAGTAACCCGCGTGTGGAATAGATCGATCTCTTAGCAGGGGCCACCGACAATCGCGAGATCACCATGATAGTCGCGACCGCGCCGTCAATCTTGTTTTCCTCCCGACCCGATTCCTTACGCGGAAACACGTTTTCGTTGGCGTCTTCGTGCGCCGTGACGTTGCCCATCATCCAGGTCAGGACTGGATTGCCGTCGTGGTGAATCCGCCCATCGGCGATCAGAACGTCAAGCTCCTTCATCGGCGCGGACAGCATGCGCGTGCTCTGCTGGATCTCGACGGGGACGGCTTTCGTCTGCCGCGCGACGCCTTGCCCGAACTGCTCGGCGTTCCACGGATCGAATGCAAATTCTCGAGCCCGGAAGCGCCGGATTTCTTCTACCGTGTCCTGTTCCACCAATTCGAAATCGATGCTCGATCCGGAATGAACCACCAGCGCGCCTTGCTCCGCCCAGCCTTGATAGTGCTGCGCTTCCGGCCTGGCTACTTGCTCTTCAGGCAGGTAGAATCGACTAAAAATATAGTAGTGATCCTTGCCTTCGAGGACTTTTCGGAATCCCAGAATCCGCGCGGTGATGTCGCGCTTGGTCGATAAGTCGATCGCACAGACGCACGGCAGCCCGATGAAGCTTTCCGGCTTCAATCCAGGATCGGCCAGCTCCCGCCAGCGCTGAAGATTGAAGTAGGCCATGTTCGCGCCCAGCCAGACGCACATGTGCTTGGTCTGAAAAATCCCCTGCTTCCGCGCATTCAGCAGCGCCGCCCGCTGTTCCACCTGGAGAAAATCGAGGGATACACTCACATCCAGATTGGGATTCGTCTTCCGCAATGCCGCTTCCGACGTCCAGGCATCCCCGGCATCTATCGTGTAGATAATCCCGAACACCTCGGCACGGTCGAGCGATCCATCCAGCACCTTGCTGACATCGCCCTGAAGGGCTTTACACGGCCCTTCCATGTTCGTTCCAGCCGTCGTGATGACGAGCAGCAGCGGCTGTTGACGCGCGCCCATGCCGGTGCGGAACGTATCGAACAGCGTATCCGCGTCGTGCTCGTGATACTCGTCGACGATGCCGACGTGCGGGCTTGCGCCATCGCCCGGCGTCCTTACGACAGGCTCAAATCTCGATCCATCCGCCTGCACGCTCAGCCGCTTCGACGCTACAGCTACACCCAGCACCTGGGCCAGCTCGGGACTCCGCTCGATCATCTGCGCCGCCGGCCGGAACACTTCGTGCGCCTGTTTCTCTGTCGTCGCGCCGCTGTAAACTTCCGCGCCGAACTCTCCATCGGCCACGAAGGTGTAAAGACCGATCGCCGCCGCCAGCTGGGACTTCCCGTTTTTCCTTGGCACTTCGATGTACGCGAGAGAGAACCGCCGCAGCTTCGTCGATTTCTTCACCCACCCGAAAATCGAAGCGATGATGAAAACCTGCCACGGCTGCAGGACCATCAGCTCGGCATCGGCCGCCCACTTGCCCTTCGTGTGTGGTAGCAGCTCGATGAACCGGCAGGCGCGCTCCGCTTTCAGGCTCGAAAATTCGTAAGGGAAATCCGATTCGACAATCCGCGCGAGGTCATCCAGATAACGTTGGCAGGCAAGCTTGACCCACTTGCAGGCGTCGATGCGACCGCTCACCACCTGACGCGCATAGTCTTCGGCAATCGCTGCGAAGTCTTTAACGTGGCCGCCGGCGGCGTGCCATTGCTCCGCGAACTCATCGCTCAATTCCCGCCGCACGAGGTCCCAGGTTTCCGCGCGCTGGGCCTCGGAACGGAATACGCTCTTGCCGTTGGGGCCCAATAGCAGCTCGAGAATTTGCGCGCGCGAGCGCTTCGGCTGAGCCAATGCGCGGGCCCGGCGGTTAATCCTCACCGGTCGACCTCATTCCGGAGATGCGCCTCATTCCCCCGAATAACGGCAGCTGTCCGTCCGGAGCCTGGTCCCAGCCGAGAAGGCGGAAGAGCTTGCCGTATTCGTTGGTGAGCGCCAGTTCGTGCTTCACCAGCGGATGCACTCTGGGTTGATTGTGCTTGTCCGTGAACGTGAAGCCCACCCCCGCGTCGGCCAGTTGCGAGCGAACTTTTTCCAGCTGATCTCTGACCACACAAAAGCGGATCAGCAGCGCCCGCGCCGGCGCATCGTAGGACCCGGTCGCTACCACGTGCTCGAAGAACTCCCGCGAGGCGTCGGAGAGGTAATCGGGAGGACCCTGCAGGTCCTGCGGCAGGCTGTTCAGTTCGGACATTCACAAAGCAATCAAATATTTTTCTGTATATTCCCGGAAAACGAAAAATTCGGG
>DATLWF010000610.1:0-6194 GCA_035576605.1 Blastocatellia bacterium
GAAGAAATGGCTTGCGAGTACGCTTTGAGCTTCGGCGCGAAGATGGAAGTGCTGGAACCTGAGACGCTGCGCGAAAAGGTCATCGCCGCGGCGAAAAGCGTAATAGACTTTTACGGCGATCTAGTCCGCTAAAGCGTTACATCTCAGAAATTTCAAAGTGCGATCAGGGGCTTGTTCCCCGAGTCTCTCATTTACACCTCACTTCAGTGAGGTGGATTGGGCGGAGAATGTCGCTCGAACTGTCTCAACAGTCTGGTCGCCGAAGAGTTGGCAAACCGTTGTAACAGTTCCGATCTATGAAACAAGGCCGCAACACCCAACTGAAGTTGGGTGTTAATCAGATTTTGCGCGGGGCTGGGTGATATTCATGAAACCTTCGGTCACCGGGGAGACTCAATGACTTTGCGCTGCCGGGACCGAGCCATCATATACGATGACCTGAGTGCCGATCGGCGTCATCCTGCTGAATTCTACGGCGGCGAACATCGGGATTCGAATACACCCGTGACTCGCCGGTTGAGCCGGCACTGACGGGTTCCCATGAATCGCAATTCCGCCGACGATATAATTCGGATAGTACAGTAGCCCGAAGTCGCTCTTTCTCCAGCCCGCCAGTTTGCTATAGACACGGAAGCGCCCCACGGGCGTGACCGCCTTTTCAGCTACTCCTTCATTCGTAAAAAGCTGGCCGCTTGCGGTCGACACGGGAAGAGTCTTTGAAACAGTTCCCGTATCATCAATCACAAACAACACCTGCCGCTTCAGATCCACCTCGATATGAGCGAAGCCGGCTTCGCGCGCTGAGGGCCGCCTCGCGGCTCTAAGAGCTTGAAGTTCGTCCGATGTAAGCTTGCCGGTGCGCGCGCGGCGCTCGACCTTTTGAAACGCAATCAGTCCGTGCCGCGAAGCTTCGCCCCATTTTCCGTCGGCTCCTTCGATCCAATAGCCGAGATCAATCAGGCGCTGCTGCGCTTCTCTGATCATCTCTTGCGTAATCCGTACCCTTCGCGGCGGGGGCCTTCGGTGAGATTCGCGACGTGTGCGTTGTAAAGCGTGGCCTGCGTCTACGGTGGAGCTCATCAGGACTCCAATAAGGATGCTTGCAGCGGTAACGAGCGCCTTTCGCTGATGAAGGGAACACCTCATACTCAAAGTATAACGGCTCTCGCTTTGAGAGGCACATGTTGCTATTATTGTTCGCATTGAGAACGATGTGTTTGACTGAGGCAACGCCGCATGTCAGGTACGAGCCGGCCCAACTCCAGGAATGAACTTGCACAAGCGCGGTGGTTGCAGGCAGTGGTTTTTCCTCATCACGCGACAACACGAGATCACCAGACCAAGGCGAGGACTCATCATGGCACGCGGCAGAAAGTTCAGGTCGACGCGGCGCATCCCCGATACCGAGCGCTCTTTGTTCGAGCAGAAACTAACCGGGCGCTATACGCGCACGCTCGATCGAACTGATCTGCTCGGGCTCATTCGTGGGGGAGAGGACACTCACCTCGAGTTCAAGATCCGCCTCGTCAACACCGAAAAGGTGGTAGCCGAGATAGTCGCGCTTGCAAACGCCGGAGGCGGCGCGATCATATTCGGCGTCAACGATCAGCGCCGGGTCGAGGGGCTGGACAATCCCGAACAGGTCGAAGAACAGCTCATCGATATCTGCCGCAACCAGATCAAGCCTCCGCTTTTCCCGCGCATCGATAAAGTTTCATTCGACACCGGTACTCGCATTGTCGTGCTTCAAGTCGATGATCGCCGCGCGCCGCATCAGACTCCCGATCATCGCTACTACATCCGAATCGGATCTACCAAACGCGAGGCCGAAGGCGCGGAGATAGCGGCGCTGTTTGCCCGGTCGCGCGTCGCATCTCTCGAAGACATGCCGCTGGTTACCGCCGCGGTAGAAGATGTTGACGAAGCCCTGGTCTGGAGTTACATCCGCGATCTTGAAGGTGAGACGTTTCGCGAGCCCGACGGATTCCCAACCGCGGTGGCGATGCGTGACTTGAGGCTTGCGGCAGACTACGGCGGAAGCATCGCGCCCAGCCTTGCCGGCTTTCTTCTGTTTGGCCGAAGCGCAGCGGTTCAGCAGATCGTCCCACAGAGCCAGATCACGCTTACGAGATTCTCCGGCAAAGACACGGCCTCGCCGGTTGTCGAACGCGCGGAGTTCTTCGGCAACGTTACGCGTCTGTTCGATAATGCGGTTTTCTTTCTCAAACGTTACATAGATGTCTGGGACACCCGCCCGCCGCGCGCAGTAGTAAACGGTGAAGGCGACAAGCAAGCGCCAATTCCCGCGCGCGCGAACTACTCGCGCTGCGCGGTTATCGAGGGCCTCACGAATTTGCTGGTGCATCGCGACTACTCGATCGTGGGATCAAGCGCCCGCGTGTTGATATTTGACGACCGGTTGGAGCTGATCAATCCGAGCCGCACCAATGGAACAACACGCAAGTCGATCGAGTTAGGCGCGACCGAACACACAAACCCGCGACTGCATCATGTGTTCACCAGCGATGAATACGGGATTGAGCGGGCCGAGCGCGGCATACCGGCCCTACGGCGCGCGCATCACGCGGTCGCCCGTCGCGAGCCTAGAATCTCGCTGCTTGGTGATGAGTTTCGCCTCGAGTTCTACGGTGTTTGATTCGACTAGCCCGACTCGTTTACCATTCTCGCGCGGGGCAGCACGGCAGTGCTGATGTTGAGGGAATCCGAATCATGGCAGCACATCCAAAGCGCAAATACACTCTCGAAGAATACTTCGAACTCGAGCGCTCTACGAATGAAAGGCTCGAGTATTGGAACGGCGAGATTTACTCTATGAGCGGGGGGAGTGAAGAACACGATCAAATCGAAGGCAACACCTACCTCACGCTTCGTCTTGGGTTGCGCGAGCGTCAATGTCGCGTATTCACAGCCAATATGCGCATCAAGGTTCCAAGTTTGCCGCCTTATCGTTACGGTGATGTGTCAGCGCTCTGCGGTCAGCCAATCTTCGAGAAGATTGGCGGAGTTGATACGCTGACGAACCCGGCGCTGATCATTGAAGTGTTGTCTGACTCAACGGAAGCGTACGACCGGGGAGACAAATTCACGCACTACAAGTCTGTCCCGACCTTAAGAGAATATCTGTTGATCGCTCAGCATCGGCCGCACATCACTCAGTACGTCAAAAAAGAGGACGGCTCGTGGGGCTACCACGAAGTCAATGACCTTTCGGCCAGTCTGCATTTGTCCTCGGTTGATTGTGTGCTTGATTTGAGAGAGGTTTATCGGCATGTCATTTTTCCGGCGGCGCCCTCGCCCAACATTAAGGAGCCCGCAGATTCTATTCTTTGAAATGTCCCTCCAGGCTCCGCAGTGGAAATGCGGTCCAATGAAACTGTTTATTCTATCCCTTGCCCTCCTTGCAATCGCATCGTGCAAGTCAAGCCAAAGCGCCACGAACGGCGAGGCGGCCGCGCTGTCACCGAACCGAGCTAACGAGAGAACCGGCGCAGAGACTAAGCCGAAGGAGCCTTGCCTGAATCTGAACCTCGCCACCGCCCGTGAGCTGATCAAGCTTCCCGGCATCGGTGAGGTGATGGCGAAACGAATCATCGACTATCGCGAGCAGCACGGGCGGTTCCGGCGACCCGAAGAGATAATCATCATCGAAGGCTTTAGCGAGAGAAAATACCGAACGATCGCGCGGATGGTTTGTACTGAATAGCCTGGAAGTTAGATCGCTTCCGATTAACCCGCCCGGACAGATTGTCGTGTGCAATATCGTGCGCTAAAGTAAGCTTCTCCTCGAGCATCGTTTTACAATGCAAAGCGAGCTGCCAATACTGGTTGAAGTCAGGCGAGGCGCGATAGTCGAATCGCGACACCGCGGCGCAATAGTAATCGCCGAACCTGACGGGCGCGTCGTCAAGCATCTTGGCGACGACCGTTTCGTCACCTCGACGCGCTCGACTATCAAACCGATTCAGGCAATCCCGTTCATCACAAGCGGCGCGGCGGATCATTTCAGCGTCGACGAGCGCGAGCTTGCGGTCGTGTGCGCGTCGCACGAGGGAGAACCGATTCACACCGAAACAGTAGCCGGGATGCTTGCGCGGGCGGGGCTCGACGAGAGCGCGCTGCGTTGCGGGGCTCAGGCCCCTTACAACGCAGAGGCTTTGAAGAAACTTGAAGCTGCCGGGCAGCCGTTCACTCAGCTTCATAACAACTGCTCGGGCAAACACACGGGCATGCTTATGACCGCAGTCCTTCGCCAGCTGCCGCTGGACGACTATGCTGCGGTTGAGCATCCGGTGCAGCGCGAGATCGTCTCGACGTTCGCGCGCACGGCAGGCCTTGACGAACCCCTTCCGACGGCGATCGACGGCTGCAGCGCGCCGACCTTCGGAGTTCCGCTTCGCTCGCTGGCTGTAGCTTTCGCGCGCCTGGTGAATCCGTCCGATGAAGACTCCACAGTCGCCCGGGCGGCTCATCGTATCGTAGCGGCTATGATCAATCACCCTGAGATGGTGGGTGGCACAAAAGGAAGATTTGACACTGAGCTTCTACGAGCCGGCCACGGCAAGCTGGTTTGCAAGATCGGCGCGGAAGCTTCGTATTCAGTCGGCGTGCTTCCCTGTGAGCGTTTCCCCCGCGGCGCGGGGATCGCACTCAAAATGGAAGACGGCTCTTACCGGGGTCTGGGACCGACGGTCGTGGAAACGCTCGCCCAGCTCGGCATACTCAACGAAGACGAGGTTGCGCAGCTCAGTTCTTATCATCGCCCTGTCATTGACAATCGCCGTGGCCTCAACGTCGGCGAGGTCTGCGCGGTATTTCAACTATGAACGAAACCATTCGCTCCCTTTTTCCGGTCACCGAGAAATACATCTACATGAATCACGCCGCGGTGTCGCCACTCTCAACGCGAGTGCGCGATGCGATGGTTGGAATCGCCGACGATGTGATGCGACACGGGACCGCAAACTACGACGACTGGTATCGCACCTACGAGCTTGCGCGAGGCGCGGCGGCGCGGCTCGTAAATGCTCGGGCTCATGAAATTGCCTTCATGCAAAACACGTCGGCCGCGATCTCGGCAGTCGCCAACGGGCTCGATCTGCGAGCAGGCGATAATGTCGTCACCTGCGACGTCGAGTTTCCCGCGAACGTTTATCCCTGGATGCGGCTTCGCGAAGAGCGAGCGATCACGATGAAGCTCGCTGCCGAACGTGAAGGCCGGATCGATCCCGACGAGCTTCTCTCACAGATCGACGATCGTACGCGCGTCCTCACGATAAGCTGGGTCCAGTTTGCGAGCGGCTTCCGCTCGGATCTTGCACGCATCGGAAAGGCGTGCCGCGAGCGCGGAGTGTTCTTTATGGTCGATGCTATTCAAGGACTGGGCGGGTTGAAACTCGATGTGGAGTGGGATTTCGTCGACGCCTTTGCGGCCGACGCGCACAAGTACCTGCTGGGAACCGAAGGCGCCGCGTTGCTTTTCGTTTCAGATCGGGTGATCGACCGGGTCAAACCAATCACAGTAGGTTGGACTTCGGTGAGGAACTACGACCAGTTTTCTCATGCGGCTCTGGACTCCAAGTTGGACTATCGCGAGGGCGCATTGCGTTTCGAGTGCGGCTCTCTCAACACGGTTGGCGTGTACGGCCTGCGAGCTGCGCTCGATTTGTTTCTCGAGATCGGTCCGGAAAAGATCGAAGAGTACCTGCTTAGCCTCAGCGATTATCTGGCTGATCGGCTCGCGGGTAAGGGCTACAAGGTGACGGGCTCGCGAAATCCGGGTGAAACGTCTGCCATAGTGACCTGCCAGCACCCTCGCCATTCTCCCGGCGATCTGTTCCGGGTTCTCCGTTCGCAAAACATCATAACGGCTCCGCGCATGAATCGTCTGCGGATATCGCCTCACTTCTACAACACCCGAGAAGAGGTCGATAAGCTTATCGAGGCGCTGCCGGATTGAAACCTGGCGCGCACCCGAGCACTAGAGCCGGAGACAGGTGCGGGCCTCGGCACGCGTGCGCGTCAAGCTTTCGCGCATACCTCGCGTCAGAGGCTGTGCGAAAACCCCCACCGGGTTCCGGTTGGGGATTCGTGCACCTCTTTCACAGAGTCTCGTTCAGAACCGGGTATGTGGCGCTCATGGAATGCTGTAACCAGGAATCTGAAGCTCGCTCGCC
>DATLWF010000611.1:0-3085 GCA_035576605.1 Blastocatellia bacterium
AGGCTGAGTAGTAATACCCAGCGTCGGTCTTGCCTGCGGCCACCGTCTCCAACTTGAACGGTTCTGCCGTGGGCCAGTAGAGAGTATCGGCCGCGAAGTCGTGCGACAGGTCAACCCACTCGCCTGCTGAAAAGAGGTTCCGCTCAGCCGGTGCCTGGCGGGGGGAACAACCGGAGAACAGCACTCCCAGGATGATCACGATGTTTGTGAGGGTTTTCACGATTACACACCTCCAAGCGGATGAAATTTGTGTTCGACAGGCATTGACTCACCAGGGTGTCGGAGTTGGTGCTTTAAGCTTCGAGCGGTGAGATTATCACACGCGATTGGCAGATTAACCAAAGTGCGGATATGAGCGCGACTGTTGTCCGGAATCGACTTGTACGGGCCGCATTCGTATTCATCTGACGTTCGCTGCTCGATCGAACTAAGGTGCTGTTCGTGCGCCCAGGACGGCGTTCAGTAATCCCTGATTGGTTGCTCGTTCATCCCGATCCGCGCGCCGCGCAGGCACGGGCATTGCGAGCGTACAGTGTAGCCGGTTCAAAGCGGTGTCTCCGGTGCAAGAACAGCTTGCAACCAAACTCAATTGAGCCTCTGAATCGGCTTTGTGACCGGCGACAAGTCACGAGTGTCCGCAACGGGTACACCGAGGGGCCGATCGAAGGGAGGTCATTCAAATGAAAAAGCAGGAAGTGACATTGCCTGAACTAGCGCTAATTGCCGGGACTCGCGGAATGTTGGGAGCGGGTATCGGTTTGTTGCTGTCCGGGAAATTGAGCAAGGATCAGCGGCGGGCGGCCGGGTGGACCCTCGTAGCCGTCGGCGCTGTAACCACGATTCCGCTGTTGGTGAGTGTGTTCGGCAATCACAAATAGGCGAGGGTGTCGCAGTTTGCGTCACGACCTCGGATCTGACAGCAGCGAAGTCTGGCGACGATAGAAGGAGAACAAGATGACTAACGTTGAAACTATTTCACGCGATGAATTGACCGAGAAGATTGCGCGGCGAGACCACTTTCGTCTCGTGGAGGTATTGCCGGAGGAAGAGTATCACAAGGCACACCTGCCAGGTGCGATCAATCTCCCGCCCGACCAGGTGTCGAGGCTGGCGTCGAAGCGTCTGCGCGACAGGAGCGCCGAGATCGTGCTTTACAGCGACGGGTCAACTTCGCACCCATCAGAGGACGCCGCGCGTGAACTGACCGAGCGAGGCTACACCAACGTGCGCGACTATGCCGAAGGAAAACAGGATTGGATCGACACCGGCCTGCCTGTAGAAAGCGATAAGGTTGAGAGCGAGGAGGAGGCTGAGTAGGTCACGAATCGCAGGCGAGCAGAGCCGGTACACCGATGAGTGATTGGGAAGTAGGCTTATGAAACTGACTACGCAGACTTATGCGTTGCTCGCGGTGATGTTCTTGATTTCGGCGGATGTCTGGCCGAAATCGGATCAGGTGAAGGCCACGCTCGGGAGTGCCGGAAGGGCGACGCTCGGCGTTCTCGACTGGTTCGGTGGGATCGCTGAATTCTGCGCGCGGTTGATAAAGACGGCAGTGATGCCGCCGTACGAGGGTAGAGAACTCGTGCGACAGATGGACGAGGTCGGCGCTAAGTCGCTGCCCTTGGTCGCTCTTGCGGGCGCGGCGATCGGCGTCGTGTTGTCTCTGCACACCCGCGACAGCCTGACTCAATTCGGAGCGGAGTCGATGCTGCCGACGCTGATCATTCTCTCGCTCGTCAAGGAGAGCGGGCCAATCATAACGGCGCTGGTAGTCAGCGGGCGAGTCGGAGCGGGTATCGGCGCCGAGCTGGGTTCGATGAGGGTCACCGAGCAGATCGACGCCATCGAAGCCTCGGCGGTCAACCCTTATAAGTTTCTTGCGGCGACGCGCGTGCTGGCTTGCATGCTGATGCTGCCGCTGCTCACAATCGTGGCTAACTTCTGCGGGATCATCACCGGCTGGATCGCGAATGCGATTGTTGAGCCGATCACCTTGAAGCTCTTTCTTACTCAGGGTCTCAAGGAGGCAAGTTTCACAGACCTGCTGCCGTCCACCCTCAAAACCGTCGTCTTCGGGTTCATCATTGGGATGGTCGGGTGCTTTCAAGGCATGCGGGCCAAAGGCGGTACCGCAGGGGTCGGTCGCGCTGCGACGAGCGCCGTCGTGCTCTCATCACTGTTTGTGATTCTGGCTGACGTGGTACTGGTGCGATTGATCATTACGTTTTTTCCGCAATGACAGACAATGGAAAACAACAACTACAATCCGGCGATTCGAGTGCACAGCTTGACCAAATCATTCGGCGAGCAGAGGGTGCTGGATCGCATCGACCTCGAAGTAGCTCGTGGCGAGACACTCACCGTGCTTGGCCGCAGTGGTACCGGCAAGAGCGTCATGCTCAAATTGTTAATTGGTCTGCAGAAGCCCGACGGCGGCGAAATCGAGATCGACGGCGAAGAGATAACCGCGATGCACCTCGATGACTTGAACCGGATCCGCAAACGCGTCGGCTTCCTCTTTCAGAATGCCGCGCTCTACGACTCGTTAACAGTGACGGAAAACGTGGCTTTTCCGCTTCGCCGTCACACTAAGATGACGGACGGCGAACGCCGTGATCGAGTGAGCGAATTGCTCTCGCGAGTGGGCATGGAAGAAGCCGGCGAGAAAATGCCTGCGGACCTCTCGGGCGGAATGAAAAAGCGAGTTGGGCTGGCGCGAGCACTCGCGCTGGATCCCGAAATCATGCTACTGGATGAACCAACGTCAGGCCTCGACCCGATCACCGCGAGCGAGATCAATGAACTGATTCGCGAATTGCAAAGAGAGCGCAACATCTCTTCCATTGTCGTTACGCACGACATGCGCAGCGTTGAAACGGTCGCCGATCGTGTCGCAATGCTCAATGGAGGCAGCATCCTGGTCGAGGGTACGCTCGAGAGCCTGAAGCAGAGCGGCGATCCGCTAGTGAAAAAGTTCATCCAGGACTGCAGGGAGGTGAGATGATGTCCAGCACAGTACGTCTTGGGGCTTTCATTCTTGTAGCGCTAATCATGTTTGGGGTTATGGTGTTTCTGATCGGAG
>DATLWF010000612.1:0-5778 GCA_035576605.1 Blastocatellia bacterium
CAAACCAACCCAAGCGGTTATCAGTTGCACGCGGTGGCGCTCATTCCTTAGCGTGGACGGCTACTGCCAGCTCAGTCTGCGGCGTGAAAATGTTGTGAGTCAGATCTGCCATCCACTCAGCGCTCTTATTCACGTCCCCCGCTTCGACGTACGAGAAGGCGAAAACAATCCTGGCCGACGTTCCCTTGATTGGGCGTACGGTCCAACCTTTATACGCAGTCAGGTTTCCTACCCGACGCGAAGTTTCAAGCTCGCGCAACAGACGAGCGTCAATCGTGACCCCTGGCTCGCTGGATGGCGACTTCTTCAAATTATCGAGGGCCGCCAAAACGGCTTTTGGCTCAGCCTGTCCGGAGTAGACTAGCGGAACTATGAAAATATAAACGCCGGCACTGAAAAGAGCGACGATAGATGCGACGCCAAGAACCGATAAACGGAGCTTTCGCGCCGGCTTGCCTGGGCGCGAGGCTGAGCGCTTCGCAGGTTTCTTATTCTCTTTTTTAGCCTTTTCGAATGCGACTGCGACTCTAGCCTTTTTAGATGCGACTGCGACTAGAGGCTTCGAATGTTGTTTGAAGTTAGTTTCTTCCGGCTTCTCTTCGACTGCCTCCGCAAATCCGCGCTTGGGTTTTGGCAGGCTGCAGTAAGGGCAGTACTGTGCTTCGTTCGGCACATCAGTTTCGCAACGTGGACAGGTCAAAGCCATGGTGTTCTCCTATGAGTCTTGAGTTGATCTTAAGCACACTAAGGGCCATGCCAAGAACGGGGAATAGAAGCGCGCCTCACTGCAAATTCTAATTAGGTTGCGTAGAAGAAGGCGTCAAAAGGCGTCACATTGTTTGCGACGCGGTGAAGAAAACTGTCACATTGCTTTATTGCCGATTCGTGCGGATGCTTTGAAGTTGCGCGACTCGTGCTCTGGGGAGTGCAATCTTAAGACTGCATGTAGAACTCCCTGGTTGAGACTGCTGCAGTGAAGGAACTACCTTTCGCCGGGTTGACAACAAACTGGAGCGCCGGTATAGTTCCTCGTTTGGAGCATGGCGCTTTTTTGGTTCTGACATGCGGAGGCGCCTTGTTGGTTGAAACCGGACGCGGAATAAACGTTATTGTGGCGTAAAAGGAAGCCGGATTAACTCCCGGATTCTCGAATTCAAAAACGAAAGTTGACCTGAATCACGCCACAGAGAAGTTTGGCCCGGGGAGGCCGAATCCGCAGCTACTTTTCAGAACATCCCCATAAAAAGACGAAGATAATCCCGGCCTGGATGGGACGCGCGATATGGAAGCCAATTGGCCTTCCTGTCTCTTTACCTTGCCGGCAGTCGAGCGATTGCGCTCACGAAGTGGGCGAAGCCTGAGGCGTCTCGGCCCGGGCACGATTGAGAGGAGCTATAGGTGCCGACACTTAGTCAGTTGGTTCGCAAGGGGCGAGTGAATGTCAAGTACAAGACATCCAGTCCGGCCTTGAATTCAAGCCCGCAGAAACGGGGGGTGTGCACACGCGTTTACACCCAGACGCCGAAGAAGCCGAACTCGGCTCTGCGCAAGGTGGCGCGCGTTCGACTCACGAACGGGATCGAGGTCACGACCTATATTCCGGGCATCGGTCACAACCTGCAGGAGCACTCGATTGTGTTGATCCGCGGCGGCCGCGTTAAGGATCTGCCGGGCGTTCGTTACCACGTGGTTCGCGGGACGCTTGACGCGGTTGGCGTTCAGGGACGCAAACAGAGCCGTTCCAAGTATGGGGCGAAGCGACCAAAGGAAGCGTCGCCGGCGAAGAAATAAGATCGTGATGCGTGAAACGTGACGGAAAGCCGTCGCGCATCACGCATCACTCATCACGGAAGGGTTATGCCAAGAAGAAGAGTTGCAGCTAAACGCGAGGTTCTGCCGGACCCTCTGTACAACTCGACGATGGTGACCAGGTTCATCAACTCGCTGATGTGGGAGGGCAGGAAGTCAGTGGCCGAAGGTATTTTCTACGGCGCGATGAGTCAGATTCACGACAAGACTCAGGAAGACCCGTTGAAGACTTTCAAGAAGGCCATCGACAACGTCAAGCCGCGAGTCGAGGTCAAGTCCCGCCGGGTGGGCGGCTCTACTTATCAAGTGCCCATCGAGGTCGATCAGAAGTCGCGCGGTAACAGCCTGGCTATCAGGTGGGTGATCAGCTACGCGCGTGGGCGGGGCGAGAAGACGATGACCGATCGTCTCGCCGGCGAGATTCTCGATGCAGCGAACAACCGCGGTAATGCGGTGAAGAAGAAAGACGACACCCATCGCATGGCCGACGCGAACAAGGCGTTCGCGCACTATCGATGGTGATAGGACCTATAGGAAGTTAATTAGAATGTCGAAGCAGGCGCCAGCACCATTACAGCGATTCCGCAACATCGGGATCATGGCCCACATCGATGCCGGAAAGACCACGACGACCGAGCGGATCCTGTACTACACAGGTGTCTCGTATAAGATCGGCGAGGTCCACGAAGGCACCGCGGTGATGGACTGGATGGAGCAGGAGCAAGAGCGCGGCATAACAATCACGTCGGCAGCGACGACGTGTTTTTGGCCGCGGAACGGTGAGGACTATCGCATCAACATCATAGATACGCCGGGTCACGTCGATTTCACCATCGAAGTTGAGCGCTCGTTGCGCGTGCTCGACGGTGCAGTGGCGGTCTTCGACGCAGTAGCCGGCGTTCAGCCGCAATCTGAGACCGTCTGGCGCCAGGCCGACAAGTACAACGTTCCTCGCATTGCTTTCATGAATAAGATGGATCGCCCGGGCGCTGATTTCAATCATGCGATCCAGACCATGCGCGACCGGCTGAGCGCGAATCCGGTCGCAATTCAGTATCCGATTGGAGCCGAGGATCAGTTCCGCGGAATCATCGACCTGATCACGATGCGCGCATACCTCTACAACGTTGAGGACAAGGGTGCTGAGCCGGATGTGGTCGATATACCGAACGACCTTCTGGCTGATGCCGCGGCAGCGCGCGACAAAATGATCGAAGCGCTTGCCGATGCGGACGACCAGATAGCTGAAAAGTATCTCGCCGGGGAAAAGGTTTCCGACGAAGAGATTCGCGCGGCGCTTCGGCGGGAAACGATCGCATTGAAGCTCGTGCCAGTTGTTGCAGGCTCCGCGTTTAAGAACAAAGGTGTGCAGCCGCTACTTGACGCTGTTGTCGATTTTCTCCCAAGCCCGCTCGATGTCGCGGCCGTGATTGGCATAAACCCCAAGAAGGGAACCGAGGAAGAGCGGCCTCCTGATCCCAAAGCGCCGTTCTCAGGCCTCGTATTCAAAATCATGGGGGACAAGCACGTCGGTCAGCTTTCTTTCGTTCGCATCTATTCGGGCACTCTCAAAGCTGGTTCGTACACATTGAATTCGACCAAGGGTTCAAAAGAGCGCGTGGGCCGCATTATGTGCATGCACGCGAACAAACGCGAAGATATTGAGCAGGCGACCGCAGGCGAGATCGTCGCAGTGGCTGGCCTCAAGCAGGTCACCACCGGCGACACAATCTGTGAGGAGTCCCGCCCGATCGTCCTCGAGGCTCTTGAATTCCCCGCGCCCGTCATCTCCCAGGCAATCGAGCCCAAGACCAGGCAAGATCAAGAGAAGCTGGGCATCGGTCTCCAACGTCTGGCGGCCGAAGACCCCAGCTTCAAAGTAGCAACCGATCAGGAGACGGGCCAGGTCATCATCAGCGGAATGGGTGAGCTTCACCTCGAGATCATCGTCGATCGCTTGAAGCGAGAGTTTGGCGTCGATGCGAACGTTGGACGACCGCAGGTCGCTTATCGAGAGACAATACGCAAAGCCGCGGAAGGCGTCGGGAAGTTTGTTCGTCAGACGGGCGGACGCGGTCAGTACGGGCACGCCGAGGTCAAGCTCGAACCGGCCGAACCCGGGACCGGGTACGAGTTTGTCAATGCGATCGTCGGCGGCGTCATCCCGCGCGAGTACATAAAGCCCGTCGGGGAAGGTATCAAGGAAGCGATGGAAGGCGGTGTCCTGGCGGGCTACGAAATGGTTGACGTCAAGGCGACGCTTCACTACGGCAGTTACCACGAGGTTGACTCTTCGGAGATGGCTTTCAAGATCGCCGGTTCGATGGCGTTCAAGGACGCGGCTAAGAAAGCCGATCCTGTGCTCCTCGAGCCGATAATGAAGGTCGAGGTCGTTGCGCCGGAAGAGTACGCGGGCTCGATAACCGGCGACATCAACTCGCGCCGCGGCCGTATCGAGAGCATGGCTGCGAGGCCGGGCACGCAGGTCATTACCGCGCTGGTGCCGCTTTCCGAGATGTTCGGGTATTCGACTGATATGCGTTCGATGACCCAGGGCCGCGCGACTTACACGATGCACTTCCATCGTTACGAGGAAGCGCCGCGCAGCGTGCGTGAGGAGATCATTGCGAAGGTGCAAGGCACCGCAAGGTAATTATTTTTCCATCTCGTGCGAGCGCAACCGGAGCGTTCGCGGAAAAAAGGAGCTAGACAACAATGGCAAAGGAAAAATTTGATCGTTCAAAACCACACGTGAACGTAGGGACGATCGGACACATCGACCACGGGAAGACGACGCTGACGGCGGCGATCACGAAGGTGCTGGCAAAGCACAACCCGAAGATCCTGTTTCGATCGTTCGACTCGATCGACAACGCGCCGGAAGAGAAGGCACGAGGGATCACGATCGCGACGGCGCACGTGGAGTACGAGACAAAGAATCGGCACTACGCGCACGTGGATTGCCCGGGACACGCGGACTACATCAAGAACATGATCACTGGGGCGGCGCAGATGGACGGGGCGATACTGGTGGTGGCGGCGACGGACGGACCGATGCCGCAGACGCGGGAGCACATTTTGCTGGCGCGGCAGGTGGGAGTGCCGGCGATGGTAGTGTTCATGAATAAGGTGGACGCGGTAGATGATCCAGAGCTGCTGGACCTGGTGGAGCTAGAAGTGAGAGAGCTACTGACGTTTTACGAATTTCCAGGAGAGGAGATCCCGATCATACGAGGAAGCGCGCTGCAAGCGTTGAACGGGGAAGGGGACGGAGAGAAGGGAATCGATGAGCTGATGGAGGCGGTGGACAGCTACATACCGCAGCCGGCGCGTGAGATCGACAAGCCGTTTCTGATGCCGGTAGAGGATATCTTTTCGATATCGGGGAGAGGGACGGTGGCGACGGGACGAATCGAGCGAGGACAGGTAAAGGTGGGAGAAGAAGTAGAGATCATCGGGATCAAGCCGACGAGGAAGTCAGTAGTGACGGGCGTGGAGATGTTCAAGAAGCTGCTGGACTCGGGGATGGCAGGGGATAATGTGGGGTTGTTGCTGAGAGGAGTGGAGCGGAAGGAGATCGAGCGGGGGCAGGTGATAGCGAAGCCGGGGTCGATCACGCCGCACACGAAGTTCAAGGCAGAGGTGTACGTGCTGACGAAGGAAGAGGGAGGAAGGCACACGCCGTTTTTCAGCGGGTACCGGCCGCAGTTCTACTTCAGGACGACGGATGTGACAGGAGTGGCGACGTTGAACGAAGGAGTAGAGATGGTGATGCCGGGAGACAACTCGCAGTTGACGATCGAGCTGATAGCACCGATAGCGATGGAGAAGGGACTGCGGTTCGCGATCCGGGAAGGCGGGCGAACGGTAGGGGCGGGGACGGTGTCAGAAGTAATCGAGTAGGAAAGTTCGAGAAACTGAAGTTTGTCGCGCGCGTTGCGATGAGGCGAGCGACAAGCTGATACCGAC
>DATLWF010000613.1:0-2707 GCA_035576605.1 Blastocatellia bacterium
CCACGGGCGAACGGCGACTGGGCGCATCTGGAACGTGCCGTGGAACTGATGTATCCGCAACTGAAGGGGATAAGCTATGAGTATCGATGGGCGGGGCGTGTCGCAATCACCTCGGATTTCCTGCCGCACATTCATGAACCCGCACCTGGGCTGAGCATCGCGCTGGGCTATAACGGACGCGGCATCGCGATGGCCACAACGGTCGGCAAGCACCTGGCCGAACGCATGTGTGGGGAATCGCCTGCATCATTCCCGTTTGCAGTGACACCCGTCAGATCGATCCCGTTCCATGGCCTGCAGCGCTTTTACATCACAGCTGGTGTGGCGTGGTATCGCTTGATGGACGCTGTCGCGTAACACGCCTGTCGCATGCCGACGCTCCAGAGAATGCCGTTGCCGAAGGCCTGTCGTCCCAGGTCGCCCAAAGCAGGCAGAGCGAGAGTGCCCCGTGAAGTGCAGGATCATCAGGCGGCTCGTCGCGTCGCGGCATGTTGACCCCGGCGCTCCTGGGCAACTGAGCCAGCTCTATCCGGGACTGACCGTCGTGGCGGCATGGGAGACCAGGGAGAATGCGCTTCATCACCTGGTAATTCAAAACGGCGAGCGGCTCTAGTTCATCAAGTCACGATAGCGACCGACATGAACGACGCGTGCACGTGCTCTCGTTCAGGCGTATTCGAACGGGCCACGGTACGCTCACGGCTATCTCGAAGGATAAGTGAAAAATCCGAACGGCTACCGCCTCTTTTGCGATTCCCCGTTCATAGCGAATCCTGGATTCAGCGTCTCAAGTTCGGCCATTGCAGACGTTCACGGGTCGCCATTGGTAAGGCCGCTTAGGGTTGCTCTTTTGCCATTCACACCGGCGCGATTTCGAATGTCAATTCTCGCTGCAGTCGGATGAGTACTTGCGACCCTTAGCCACCCCTCAGTCTTCTCGAAAGCGGTCATAGAAGAAGTTAATTGCCCGCCAGCCTTATTCTTCGCCGCATACAACTATCTTCGCCAGCGTTTTGCACGCAGCTCATTGAGTTTTCGGTGGCAATGACGTAAGCGGGCTGCTTCTAGCAGATTCCCCTTTGGCTCAGATGGGCGAGAAGTAAGACGTCGATACTGATGGGCTCGTCATGTCTCTTCGAGTCCGGTCGTTTAGGTGCCGACAATCGCAACGATTGTTTGCACGATCTCGAATTGAAACTGGCGGGGAACATCCAGCCATTGGCAGACGCTCGCTATGGCAGAATCCTCTCACACGCATCCGCGACTGGAACTTCCAGTTTAACCACTCTCAAGCCACGTCAAATTTCAACCGTGCAACGTCAGGTCGCGAGCGTTAGTTCGGTCTCTGGGAAAATTGGTATGAAAAATCCGCAAGATAGGGCCGAATCCGACGAGGATTTGGCTCAGATGATGATAGGGCAAGGGCCCTGCACCTATCTATTACTGCTCTTACTTGGCTTGATCCTCCTGTTTCCCTACCTTGAGGAAGGCATATTCGCTCGCACACTGCTCGGCGTTCTGTTTTCAATCGTGCTGCTCGTGGGCGCTTTCGCCACCAGGCAGACTCGGCGGGGGTTCATCCTCAAACTGGGCTTGGCGTTGCTTGGGGTTGGCCTTCAATGGACGGCGTTGTGGACTGAGAGTATCGCGATTCTGGGCCTTGCCGGGATATCTTATGCCGCCTCTCTTGCAGTCGCGATTGGTGGAGTGCTCCGCTACATTCTCAAGCGCGGGCCAATTACGGCCGACAAGCTGCATGGTGCGCTTGCAGGCTACATCATGCTGGCCTTCCTTTGGGCCTTCATCTACGCCCTGATCGAGAGATCCACCGCTGGCTCATTCGGTCCTGACCGACTCGATTTCACACACGCTGGCACTTTCTTCAGACTGATCTATTTTAGCCTCACGACGCTCACGACCACCGGTTACGGTGACGTTATCCCATTGACCAACCAAGCCCGCTCTTTTGTGATGATCGAAGAGTTTGCAGGCGTGTTTTACGTTGGCGTCCTGATCGCGCGGCTTGCCGGTCTCTATCCGTCGCCTCTGACCAAGTGACTCTCGATCTGCCCGAACCACCATCAGGCATTGGTGATTGGTGTCTGCGCGCTGTCCGTATTGGGCGCAGCGGGGCTGAACTCCCGCCCCCTTAGAGGTTCCGTTTTTAGATCGCGTTAGTGCGACAAAAAAAGTGAGAGCAAGGGCGAAATAAACGACGAGGAGTCGCGTGCCTTTAGCAAATCGGAGCGTCCATCGCTCGCCAACTGAGCCGTAACCAGCACGGACAGAACCACGATCAGAACAAGGTGCACCGACTGTCTGGACCTGTCTCGCGGTTACTGCGCCGCGATGGCTAAAGCGCTGACCTCTGATCAGCTCGATCACTCGCTCGCCAAATTGCCACGCAGATGCCCGTTGTAGCGACAAAGCTGCCGCTCAGGCGGGGTTGGCGCCTATGACTGGAAAGGGTCGACTGCTGACCAATATGAAAGCGTGAATGACGCAAACCCTTCATCGACTCATCATCAGATCGGGGTCGGCCAGAGGCGGCCCCTGGCAGCGCGTGCCAAAATGATGCCGCTCGTGTCAACATATGCCAGCGCCACGAGCTGGCGAGCCTTGCATCACCTTCTAATTGTTCCAGACGCATTGCGTCGTCGTGGTCAGCAGGCGGAAGCAGAACGGACTACTGCTTCACCAGAAGCCA
>DATLWF010000614.1:0-7022 GCA_035576605.1 Blastocatellia bacterium
GACCTGTCATTCGAACGCTGGGTAGAAGATCTCGAAGCGGTGACCGGAGCGGCCGAATCGCGCGAACCATTTGCGCTTCTTGGCATTTCGCAGGGCGCCGCGCCGAGCATAGCGTACGCGGTCAGGCATCCGGAACGCGTCTCGCAGCTCGTGCTGTACGGCGCCTACGCGCGGGGCGTCTGGCGGCGCGGCGACCCGGACGGGGAGCGCGAGTATCGGGCGATCACCGAGCTGGTCCGTCTCGGATGGGGTAAGGACAATCCGGCCTTTCGGCAGGTTTTTACATCACGGTTCATCCCGGGGGCTACCGATGAGCAGATGAACTGGTTCAACGAGTTGTGTCGGAAGACAGCCTCGCCTGAGAACGCGGCGAAGCTGCTCGAAGCCCGCGCTGGAATCGATGTTACAGCTCTGCTGGGCGAAGTCCGGACGCCGACGCTTGTGCTGCACTCTCGTGATGACGGCGTGGTCCCTGTCTCGGAGGGTCGCTTTCTCGCGGCCGGGATTCCGGGCGCTCAGTTCGTGGAGCTCGAATCGAAGAACCACATCCTGCTCGAGAACGAATCGGCGTGGGAGCGGTTTTGTGAAGCAGTCCTGGAGTTCCTGAGCGTTGGAGGCGGGGCGGCCGGCGAGGACCGAGCCTTCGCTTTTCTGTCGCCACGCGAGCGAGAAATCCTTGGGCTTATCACCGAAGGCTTAGGGAATTTGGAGATCGCCGAGCGCCTTTCGATCAGCGAAAAGACGGTGCGCAATCACGTGTCGAACGTCTTTGACAAGCTCGGGGTATGGACGCGCGCCCAGGCGATCGTGCTCGCGCTCGACCGCGGATTTCGAGCCTGACGGCGCACATCAAAGAGAAAGGAACCTGGGTGAGCGGCGTCGAGTGAAGTTGATGTACCTGAGCTTGCCAAACCCGGAAATGGCGATCGCGCGGGTCGCGGAACGTGTTGCCCAAGGCGGTCACCTCATTCCTGAGGCCGCAATTCGCCGCCGCTTTACCACTGGCTGGCATAACTTCAATTCGAAATATAAGCTTCTCGTCAACGCGTGGTCGCTATATGACAATTCTCAACCAAAACCCGTTCTCATTGCGGAGGCCGTGAATGATTAAGCCTAGTACCTTGGCGGAGACTGATCCAGACTTAGCGCGAGCCGGCGCGGCGCTCGAACGCGCTGCCCGGAACGCGAGGCGGCTGGCAGATCAGACAAACACGCCGTTCTACGTGTTCATTGATGGAAAGATCGTAGACCTCCGCAAGCTCGAGCAAGAGTCGCGCAATGAATCTACCGCCAGCGAGCCGAGTGAGCCCCGCCTCTCATGAGACTGTGTGAAAATGACAGAGCATAGCGGCGTTGTCGAACCTCAGCACAATAACAGGTAAGGAAGGTGGGCTTGCCCCCGCTGCTTGCGATTCTCAGTCGACCATATTGACCTCAGGTGTTCGAATCGTCGACACTAGCAAGCATCGTGGGCAAGCCCACCTTGCCCTACCTGCCCATTGCTTCAAGGCAACGTCGTCACCTAAATCGGTTTTCACACGGTCTCTCGTAAGGATGGGATGTGAAAGCACTCCGCTTCCGGAGGTAGCTTGAAGTTCCGGGATTGTCGCAGACTGGCGAAACTAACAACAGCAACACCGAGCAAGGCGCCTGGTACCATACCAAGTTTTTGCACCCTGCACGAGTGCCTAATGCGTATCCTGTTAGGGATCCGAGGAACATTACCAAAGGCAAGGGCGTAACGCCTCATGCGTGGGATGCAGACGAGAAATCTGCGACTCAGCTAATGTTCGCGGCACTCACATTCCGCTAAATCGAGTTTTTCATTTCTGGGAGAGATTATGAACAAGTTTCGTGTTGGTGCTATCGCGCTGATCTCGCTAATAGCTGCAGCTGTGTACGCGCTACCTGCCATCCAGGCGAGCGGGTCGGGGCCGGCAGCAAAAAACGTGACGTTCAACAAAGAAGTCGCGCCCATCTTTTACAAGAGCTGCGCCGAGTGCCATCGCCCCGGCGAAGCCGCGCCGTTCTCGGTGCTCAGCTATAAGGACGTGCGGCCGTGGGCAAAGTCGATCAAGGAGAAGGTCGTCAGCCGTCAAATGCCGCCGTGGCACGCCGATCCGCACGTCGGCCGATGGTCCAACGATCCGCGCTTGACGCAGGCTCAAGTCGATACGATTTCCGCATGGGTGGACGGTGGAGCAGCCGAAGGAAATCCGAAAGACCTGCCGCCCGCGCCGCAATTCGTCGAAGGTTGGGGTATCGGCAAACCTGATGTGATCATACAAATGCCCGAAGACTACACGGTCGAGGCCAGCGGCCCCGACGAATACCAGTACTTCGACGCCCCGACCAACTTCAAAGAGGACAAGTACGTGCAAATGGCCGAGGCCCGGCCCGGAAACCGGAAGGTCGTGCATCACATCATCGCCTTCGTCGTTCCGCCCGGCCAACCGAGCCTCAATATGGTCCCGAAAGAGCAGCGCTCTGCCGCACTTGAGGGTTCACTAAAGAACACTCCGTTCTACCGCGACGGCCTCTTGATTCGCATGAAAAAGGATCAGCCGGTCTACAATGACGCGACCGAAATTCCGGCCAATCTGAAAGGCTTCAACAACGTCGACGATTTTCTCACCGCATATGCGCCAGGCAGCGATTACGGCGAGTGGCAACCTGGAACCGCGAAGAAGATTCCCGCGGGCGCGACTATTCGCTTTCAGGTTCACTACTCCAAGATAGCCGGCAGCATCCAGACCGATCGTTCAATGGTCGGTATGATCTTCGCGAAGCAACCGCCCGAGAGACTGATGAAGACAAGAGCGGTGTCGAATGTCTTTTTTGAGATCCCTCCGAATGCCGACCATCACAAGGTGATCGCGATATGGAAGCCGAGCCTCGACGTCACGCTTTACTCTCTGATGCCGCATATGCACTATCGCGGAGCGGCGATGGAGTACAAGGTGTTCTATCCGGACGGAAAATCCGAGGTCCTGTTGAACGTGCCTGCCTACAGTTTCAACTGGCAGATGGCCTATCGTCCCCAGGCGCCGATTCGGATTCCGGCAGGCAGCAAGATTCAGGTCACCGGATACTTCGACAACTCGGCGAAGAACAAATTCAATCCCGACCCGACCAAAGCCGTGCGCCAGGGTGAGCCGACCTACGACGAGATGATGATGGGCTTCATGGATTACACTGCGGAGAAACCGCAGACCCTGGCGAAGGTCGATCCGCAGGTTTTCGACACGTACGTTGGGAAGTACGACTTTGGCAACAACCGCCAGTACGTGGTGACCAGAGAAGGGAACCGCTACTTCGGCCAGGGCGCGAAGAATCCGAAGCGAGAGCTCTTCCCGGCGTCGGAGACCAGGTTCTTCATCCCCGAAGTCGAGTCGCAGGTGACCTTTGTCAAAGACGAAAAAGGCGAAGTAGTTGAGTTGACCTACGAGCAAAACGAAGGCTTGATTCACTGCAAGCGAATCAGAGAAACCACCGCAGGTAGCCGGCAATAGCCGATCGCTGAGCAACCGGAAATGAGGAGGTGAGCGATTTCGTCGTCTGCCTCCTCTTTTTTTTCTTACGATTGTCGCGCGGCCTCATAGCAGCCACATTGCGGTAACCTACCGGTCGAAGCAATAGACTCTTTTCCTAGTAGCCATTTCGTTGAAAGCGAGGACACCGACGCATCCATGATCTACTTCATCGGCTTGGCACTGAGCCTCGCCCATTGTTCGCCACCGACACAGCTAATGTAGCCCTGGCTGTGACCGCACTCCAAACTCATCTCCGCAGCGGCGTATCCCTGGAAATTGTCGTGGATACCAACCAACGAGAGAATCGCCGCACCATTTGGCTGGGTCATAAACGCGATGAATTGATATTTCTGGGTCGTGCGTCCCTTGAACTTGAACGTGATATAGCCGCCCGACAGAATGACATTGCCGATATCCGATTCGCGGACCGTACTATTATTGGAACGCCCGACAAATTTGTACTGGAACGTGCCATCTGACCTGATCGAATATTGCTCACCGTAAAAAGTTGTATTCGTGTGCGAATAGTCGCCCGTGTTCGAGTCGATATACGTTTGGACGCTACCTGCGCCATTGTCCCAAGTACCCACGAGATCCGCGATCGTGATCGACGCTCTCAGCGTGCCGGACAACGGTTTCTGTGGTGCATAACCCGGGCGGTCCGGAAAAGGATCGTTGTTTATGATGGTTGGCGTTTGAGCGGCTGAGGAGTCCGCGACGCTTGCCGAGCCATCTGCCATATTCGACCTGTTATCGATACTCAAGCCTTCAGCAGTGAAGGTGATCTTGTCAGGTGAAATGCCGGTGACAGCTTGCAGATTCTGACCGGCGAGTTGTTGGCTGACCTTCAAGCTGTCGGCATTCCCCAATTGCTTTGCTTCCTGATAAACGGCGAGCGCGAACCCAGTGTAGAGAACAAGCGTCTCATACATCTCCTGCTTCTGCCGGTCGGCGACTCCGGTCAAAGCATTGCCTTCAGCCAGTGCGCCGGCGATCGTGTCTCTCAGCTCAAACATCTGCGGGTCCGACGGCTCGCCCGCGTTGTGGTAGACGCTCGCGTTCGTGGCAAGGAAAAAACTCAGGGCGAGCGCCAGATCATTTGGCTTGCCTGCCTTGCGCGCCTCCTTTTCAAACTCCTGTAAGATTGCAGTCAGGATGGCGAAGACTCTCTGGTTGTCTGTACCCGACCCTGGGGAAAACAAATCGGCTGTTTCACGCGTCTTGAGCTGGGTACCGGTCGAACGAAAACGCACCGACTCGTCGTTAATCGGCGCGGCGGTTTCACTGGCGGAGGATTTTGTGTTCGCCGTTGCACCCGGGCCGGAAGGCTTGACGCCCTGCCTCTTCTCCAGCCGTCGCCGCGCCAACCGATCCATAACGATGTTCGTGATCGTCGCGCTGGCGGGGTTGTTCCAGTTTCCGCCCAGATTGTCCCGGTACTGCGCAAACAGCGGCACTGTCGTTAAGAGCAACATCAAAGTCAAGAAGCAACAACGACTGAACCGAGATGCCTTTTCCTTCATTCTTTTTGAACTCCTGTCTGATCTGAACCAACCTCTGGTTTAGGCCTGTCCTCTCCTACCAAACTAACGCGACGAGTCTTTCGAGAAACTTGTCATCCCACCATCGGCACGCCGAGTATATCAGCCTTCCACAAGAAGGCCAGACGATCTTAAAGCAGCGATGTCAAAAGCAGACCCTTCAAATACAACAAGCTGATCACAAAACGATTGCTCTGCAGCCCAGCGTCGACGTAACATCAATCCTCGTTCGGCCAAGAAGATGAACAAATCTCAAACTCCAAGTTTCGAAGATTTGATTCGGGAGCTCTCAACTTACGATCTGAGCGTAGGTGAGTTGGCACTCGCGCTACGGGAGATGGTGCTGAAAGAAGCGCCCGCCGCGGTCGAGAAATTGTTTCGCGTGTACGCGCTCGTGTTCTGGTACTCGCTCACCGGCCGAATGTCGGACGCGTTTGTTCACGTCGTGATATATCCCAAGGGCGTGAATCTCATGTTCAATCGCGGGGCAGAGCTTGAAGACCCCGACGGTGTGCTCGTGGGCGAGGGTAAGATCATTCGGCACATCAAGGTCCGGCGACCCGAAGACTTGAAGAACCCTCATCTGCGAAAGTTCATTCGTGCAGCGCTAAGGCACGCGAAGTCCCGCGCAAGAGAAAAAGAACTCGCTGGCCAATCAAGCAAACGAGCCACCGGTGCCAGCGCGAAAAGACGCCCCGCGAAGTGATAAACCCCTGCTGAGGTTGCCTAAGGCGGTCCCTTGATGAATCTCCACTATTGTTAATTACGAGCGCCCACCGTGGTCGGCTCGCGATGCTGGTCGTCAACCGAGTAGGTGATGCCCGAGTACTGCATCTCTTCCCACGTCTGCGGGCCCCAACGCACCGCGACCTTGGGGTCGGGATTCCATTTGTTTGCCAGCGAGTTATCGTAATGCGCCGTGGCTTCGAGGCGCGATCCTTTCGGGACCGACAGCGGCTTGGTGAACACGTAATAGGTCTGCCAGTTGAAGTCGTACTTCGGCACCGACAGTACGACTTCGGTGCGGCCGTCAGGATACACGAGGCGATACTCCCAGCTCTTGCCGCGCAGGTGGGTGTGCGGAAACAACGCCCAGATGTGCGAGTCCTCGCTGAACTGAATCGCCGACTCGACTGCTTGATTGTCAGCGCCAGGTGCGATGACGAAGAACGGATTGACGAAGGCGCTGTTACGGATCTCCTGCTGTGGCGGCTGCTTCGCAAAGATCACCCCCACGCTGGTTCGGTCCTTAGTCACTGTGCCGTTTGCCGTGTAGTGCACTTGAAAGGCGAGCACCGCGCCCGCCTTGATTCGCATCGCGGTGCCGGGTTTGAAGGTCATCGCGTTGGTGCCGGGGGCAGTCGTGGCGATCAGCGAGCCGGGCAGCCCTTGCTCTCCACCACCATGCCCCTGGCCAAAGCCTCCCAGATTCGGCACAACCTGAACGAAGGCTGGTGATCGCCGAGCGCCGGGCTCGCGACAGAAGACCAGCACGTGATGGACGACGCTCCGCGCGCCGGGTCTTACCTCGATTGCTTGAATCCACTTGTCTTCGGTGAAATTAGTCGGCGCTTCGAAGAACTGGTACGCTATCGTGCCGGACTCCTTGACTTCGAACTCTCTTGGCATGCTGATGACGGCATCGGGTGTGCCGATCTCCCAACCGTCGACAAATCTCGGCGCCGGCGGCAAATCTTTCGGATCACCCTTCGGCGCACCGCCGTCAACCCAACGGATGAGCGTGCCCTTGTCTTTCTCACTCAACCGCCGATCGTTCGAAAATATGCCATGTGACTGCGTCGCGTGCCACGGAGGCATGTCGCCCACGGCGATCTTCTCGCGAATCGCCTTCGCCCAGGGTCGCGCGTCTTCGTAGCTGAGGAGGGACATCGGCGCAATGTCGCCCGATCGGTGGCAGCTTGCGCAGTTCTTGAAGAGAATCGGTGCT
>DATLWF010000615.1:0-9053 GCA_035576605.1 Blastocatellia bacterium
ACAGTTGTAGCAAGTTCGAATCGACGCGAGCGTCCAGGCCAGCGGCTATTACATCGGCGGCCTTGACCTGATACCAGCCCTGGCGGTTGATCGTGATCTTGATCGTCGAATAGCTGGCGACCGCTTGTTGCTTAACCAGCGCCGCGGCGGTCACGAGTTTCGGTGCGGGGAAGCGTTGGACTGGACGGGTGGCTGCGTCGCCATTCTGATCGCTGTTGAGATCGCTGAGCAGCCTGGCGTTCGGCTCGTAGGAATCCGCCGCCAGTCTAGGCCCTGCCGACAACGTAACCGGCCCGTTCCAGGAGCTGTGGCCGTTGAGGTCTATCGCTTCGAGCCAGTAATTCGCGCCTGCTTGATCGCGCGATTGCGCGTCGACCCACGAATAAGTTAAGCCGGCAGTCAGCGTCGCCCCCGCTTTCAATGCGGAGCCGGCAATGAGCGACGGATTGAGTTTTACGCGTTTGTCATTCGCATCGCGGTAGAGATTGAAGCCGAGATTGTCTGACTCATAACCGGTTCGCCATTCGATGACAGCACGACCGCCAGAAGACTGCGCCGCCTTGAAACTTATGAAATCAACATAGGTCACGCTGTTGCAATTTGAAAGATCAATGCCGTGACTTATATCAGTCCTCGTGTTGCCCTGATCGTCAACCACGACGATTTTGATCCAATAAGTGCCGGAGGCCAGGGCGCTGGTGTTCCACGATGTCGACCACTTATTGAGTGTGCCGGCAACCGGCGCCGCGACGGGGCTATTGATCTGCGTCCAGGTGGAGCCACCGTTCGGTTGGTAGGAAAACGTCACACTGGCAATGGTGTCGATGACGGTTGCGCTCGCGCCTGCCCCCGTGGCGATAAGCGTGTCCAGCGTATTGGCGGTCAGCGTCACCGGGCTTCCATTAGCGCCGCCTCCGCAGGTCTGCGAGTAGCCGCTGATTCGCGGACTCTGATCCGGAGGGCCCGAAAGTACGATGACATCGCCCATCGGCATTGGACTGCCGGCGGCCATCGTGAAGTCGCCCAGCCCGACGAAATCCTTTTGCGTCGGGTCCTGCGTGGTCGCAGATGTCGTGAAGGCCAACGAAAAGGGCGTTGTCGGCGTAATGACCTGCACGTTGCTACAATTCATAAACGCCGAAAGCGGCACTTGATAATCGAGGAGGTAACCGCCGCCGCTCGCGGTGACATCCGTCACCAGAACGTGCGTGCCGAGCGTAATGGCCTGGCTGAAGACGGTTCCTTGTCCGTTGCCAGCGCAGCTTGATGCGTTCGGGATGTTTTGTTGGTTGACATCGCCGAAATAGACGTAAATAACGTCGTCATTCCCATTCACTTCTATAAAGAGCTCTTTATAACCGTCGCCGTCCGTATCGAGCAGCGTGTCCCAGGTGCCGTTGACGAGGGGGGCGCCGCCCCCTGAAGCGCGCGGATCGCCTCGTAACCGCATACGAAAAAACAGAACCTGTCTGACCGCATCATAGGTATAGTAGACCGAAATAAGATTGCCAGCTGTGCCGTTGAACACGTCCGAGGAACTGGGGTTGACGCCCGTTCCGCCCGTCGTCAGATCGCCACCGGCGGTTGATAAATCCTGCGTCGCCGTGCCGAGCTGAGTATAACCGATCCATGCCCCCGACGATGGCCATGGCGCCGGATAGCTCTGCGCCGATACTGCAATAGATCCTCCGAAGAGACAAACCAGCAGCATCGATGAGCGGCTGATGATGGAGCGAGACACAAAGAGACAATAAAAGTCGATTTTCAAACCTGTCATCTTGATCCTCCCTGGGAACAATTTGGTTTTCCGATTTCTTTTCATTGGAACATTCAGTGTTATGCGAGGCTAACCGATGCAGAATCGCATCGATGAAAGCTATGGGAGGATTTCCGAACGGTATTTCTTCGCTGTCCTCATCTTAAACGCAGTTCTCAAACACACCGCGAGATAGGACAAACATTGTGCCGGAGGCAAGGGATCATCAAAGGGCCCAATAGGCATAGATAGATAGGGACGCCGATCCGGTCTGAGCGCGTCAAAAGCGATTAAGGATGGTTAATTCTGCCACAACCAGATTTGGTGCAGTTGCTCCATAGTGCCACAGCAGTGCCTTGTGGATTGGCGCTTTGCTTGCCCATCCCCATGGCTGACCAACGATCGGATCAATTCCGAGCTTGTTTTACGACAGTCGATAACCACCCGATATGTTCAAAGTCTCACCGGTTATGTTCGCGCCCTCGTCAGAAGCGAGGAACACTGCCATCGCAGCGATATCTTCCTCCTCGACCATCCGCTTTAGTGCGGTCGGCTCGACGTATTGACGCACAACCTCTTCATACGGAAGCTTCATCTCTTCCGCGCGATTCCGTATGACTCGCTCGATACGCGGGCCTCGCACAGGGCCCGGAGCAATGGCGTTGGCAGTTATGCCGTATTGCCCGCCCTCTTGCGCCAGAGTCTGCGTCAGCCCGATCATGCCCCACTTCGACGCGCAATACGGACTCCGGTAAGCGTAGGCCTGAAGCCCGGCAATTGACGTTATGTTGATGATGCACCCGCTCCGCCGCTCAATCAGGTGGGGGAGCACGTGCTTGGCGCAAAGAAATGCTCCAGTCAGGTTGACTGCAAACGTACGGTCCCACTCTTCGCGGCTCACCTGGGGAACAAGTGCAGTCGGTCCAGCGATCCCTGCGTTGTTAACCAGAATGTCGATCTGGCTGAACGCGCTTAGGGCGGCTGCAACCATGCGCTCGACATCCGCCTCATCGGCTACGTCGGCAAGCACTGCAAGCCCGCGCCCGCCGCTATCCAGAATCTCCTTCTCAACGGATCTGATCTTCTCGTCCGTCGGACCCGCCACTACGACCGCCGCACCCTCCCGTGTGAACCTCAACGCGATGGCGCGGCCGATCCCACCGCCTCCCCCGGTTACGATTGCAACTTTGCCTTCGAGTTTCATTCGACGCTCCTATTTTTCGGTCTCTTGTACGCGGTCGCTCCTCGTGTAGCAATTCGCTTCGCCGCCTATGATAGCCCATCGTGCATTGGCACGATAGCTCGGAGGCTGATTCTCGCAACTCGTCTCCTGACAAAGTTTGTCTTTTCTCGACTGGCAGTTTGTGTGAGCACATTCAAAGGACGACCAATGCACTCGCGCAACCACGTAGTTACGGCTCAAACACCGTAGACATTTGCGGGTGGCTGGCCCCTGGTGGACGTTCAGCCAAAGGCCGTCGGGTCGCGCTGCAACTGGGTCGTATAGAAAGGCATCAAAGTTGCTGAGAGGCTAGACAGCCGCAACCCGATTTGGGGATTAAGCGGCGGAGGTTGAAGAACGGGATAGAAATCAATGAGTTGGCAATCGAACAAGTCAACCTGGAGAGCTGAGGACAAATGGAAGAGTGATGAACGGGCGCTGAAAGAGAGATTTAAAATGGTTAGCAACGGTCAAAAGAGAAAGCTGATAGCCCTCGATCCCAGTACAAAGAGCAGCCTCGCGGAGCAGTTTGAATCGGGACTTCATGCCCGAGTGGTCGGCCAGGATCGAGCTGTTCGGAACATCACATCGCTGTATCAGGTCTTTCAAGCGGGGATGACCAATCCAACACGTCCGCTAGGGTCGATGCTCTTTCTGGGCCCAACCGGATCGGGAAAAACCCATGTGGTCGAGGCCGCCGCCGAGATTCTGTTTGGCGACCGCAACGCGGTGATCAAGATTGACTGCGCGGAGTTCCAGCACTCGCACGAGATCGCCAAGCTGATCGGCTCGCCGCCCGGTTACCTGGGGCACCGCGAGACCACTCCGCTGCTGACTCAAGAAAGTCTCGAAAAACACCGCACTGAACGCGATCCGTTCACGCTGGTGCTGTTTGACGAAATCGAGAAAGCGTCGGATGCGCTGTGGCAGTTGCTGCTGGGCGTGCTCGATAAGGGTACCCTTACTTTGGGAGACAACCGCCGCGTCGACTTTTCGCAGACGATGATTTTCATGACATCGAACCTCGGTGCGAAGGAGATGAGCGAGTTGATCACCGGCTCAATAGGGTTCGCGCCGGCGAAGGCTGGAAAGCTGGCCACCGACGATCTGGATCAGAAGATCTATCGCACAGCTTCGGAAGCTGCCAAGCGAAAATTCTCGCCCGAGTTCATGAACAGAATAGACAAGGTCGTCGTCTTCCGCAGCCTCAAACACCAGGAGCTTTGTCAGATACTGGATCTCGAGCTTAATGGAGTCCAGCGCCGGGTGGACGAAGGCGCCGGCCACCGGTTCACCATTTCACTGACCGAGAGCGCCAAAGATTTCTTACTAACCGAGGGCATCGAGTATCGCTACGGTGCGCGCCACTTGAAGCGCGCGATCGAACGCTTCCTGGTGAACCCTCTTGCCAACCTGTCGGCAACCGGGCAGCTGGGAATCGGCGACGTGGTCGTGGTCGACCTCAACGAGGAGACGCAAAAGCTGGCTTTTTACCGCGACGACTCTGACTCGGCAAGGGCAGCTGCCGCGATGGCGGCGGTACAAGCGATGAAGGTGAGTGAACAACCGCGAATCGCTGCGTAAAACAACGAGCCACCAATAATCCAAGAGGCTGGCGCATTGAAACGCGCCAGCCTTTTTCGTTTTTCTAAGTACCGATCGCTGGGATAGCGATGGCTAAAATAACTCGCCGAGAACCTTCTTCCGCAAGGGCCACAACCTGGACGCATTATCCTATCGTTCGTTATGAAATTCAGTGTCCTCTCTTCAGTTTGCCTCGCTCGGTGAGGCGGGCACGCGTCATGCGCTCGCGGAGACCGCCCTCCTCGACAAACGCCTTCTCAAGTTGACGAAGCTGCCGATCTAGCAAGTAAGTTGTTAACTTGATCAAGCCAATCATGACATTCGCAGCGATGGCCGGGTCGGAATGTTCGATTCCTTTCTTGAAGGTCTCATAGGAGGCGTTCGGTTGTCGGTTGAGCTGCCGGAGTCGATGGGTATACGGGTGCTCTTTGGTCCACTCTTCGATATGACGGGTTCGTAGGTAGTCGCGATAGTCTTCCAGCAGCTCCTCCAGGCCGGCGCGAGCGACGTTGGTTAGTTTGATTTCCGTCGCCTTGGAAGTGCCAGAGGCCTGACTGCCTTCGAGGATATTCTGCTTGCCCGATCGTGCGGCCTGAACCATTTGGTCGTAGGTACGATCGCGCTTATCCAGATAGTGCTTACAGAACCAGACGGTACCATCGTAGACGATTCTGGCCTTCTGGAAGGAAAGGAGTTTTTCATAACCGCCGTGGGGTGGGATGAAGCGTTGAGTCATCGGGATACTTTCGCAAAAGGGCTAAAGGGACGAAAGGATTAAAAGGACTAAAGGACTAAAAGGACAAAAGCGACCAAGGTTTTTCGTCCCTTGTGTCCTTTTGGTCCTTTCCGTCTCTTTTGTCCTTTCCGCCCCTTTTGCCCTTTCTGTCCTTCCCGTCCTTTTTGTCCTACCCAACTGCAGCCAGTCCAAACTTCTTCTGCCGCCGAACTATCTCAACCAGCCGCGCTGTCTCACGCGAGTTGCGCCGCGCAGTCAGCATATAGTCGGCCTCGCGCTTTGCTAATTCCAACAAAGCGAAGTCGCGCACGATGTTCCCAATGCGAAACGCGGGCAAGCCCGATTGTCGGGTCCCCATCACCTCGCCGGGCCCGCGAATCTCCAGGTCCTTCTCCGCTACCTTGAAGCCATCGCTGGTCTGTTCCATTATCGCCAACCGCTCGCGGGCTTCATGCGAGCGCTTGTCTCCGGCAAGCAGTATGCAATAGCTCTGCTCGTCGCCGCGGCCAACGCGCCCCCGAAGCTGATGCAATTGCGAGAGTCCAAACCGTTCAGCGTGTTCGACGATCATGATACCTGCGTTCGGCACGTCGACTCCTACTTCGATCACCGTGGTTGAAACCAGTAGGTGAACCGCGCCTTTTCGAAACTCGTCCATCACCGCGTCTTTCTCTTCCTGTTTCATTCGCCCGTGAATCAGTCCGACTCGGAAGTTGGGAAACACCGAAGTTTGCAGATGTTCAGCCATCTGAGTCGCGTTGAGCAGATCCAGCTTCTCGGATTCTTCAACCAGCGGGTAAACGATGTAGACCTGGCCGCCTTCGCGGATCTTCTTGTCGACGAATTGGTAGATCTTTCGCCGGGCCCCTTCATCGCGAACCCTGGTTATCACCTGTTTTCGTCCGGGCGGCATCTCGTCGATGATCGAGAGATCCAGGTCGCCGTACACGCTCATCACCAGCGAGCGCGGAATCGGCGTGGCGGTCATCACCAGAACGTCGGGATTGTAGCCGCGTTTGCTCAACTCCGCCCGTTGAAGCACCCCAAAGCGGTGTTGCTCGTCGATCACCACGAAGCCGAGCTTGTGAAACTTGACCGCTTCCTGAATCAGCGCGTGAGTGCCGATCGCCAGATCTACTTCGCCGGTTTCAATGCCGGCATGAAGCTGGCGCTTGCGCGCCGCAGTAAGCGAACCTGTGAGCAGCTCGACTCGATAAGGCGTGGTCGCCACCATCCGCTTGATGTTTCTTGCGTGTTGTTCCGCGAGGATTTCGGTCGGCGCCATGATCGCAGCCTGATAGCCGTTCTCGATGGCGACTATCGCAGCTTGAACGGCGACGATCGTCTTGCCGGATCCGACGTCGCCTTGAAGCAGCCGGTTCATCGGCTTTGAACCGGTCATATCGCCGACTATTTCGCCAAGCACTCGCTTCTGCGCGTTTGTCGGTTTGAACGGTAAGATGGAACGCACGGCGTTGCGTACGCGGTCGTTGACCTCGATGACCGTTCCCTTCGGCGATTGCTCGCGCCCCTGACGGCGCAACCCTATCGCGAGCGACAACCAGAAGAACTCCTCGAAGATTAAGCGCTGATGAGCCGGCGACCCAAACTTGTTATACATTTCGAGCGGCGCGTCGCTGGCCGGGAAGTGAACCTGGCGAAGCGCCGCAGCACTTGGGATCAGCTTGTTGCGCGTGAGCACTTCCTCGGGAACAATCTCTTCGATCTCTGAAAAGTCGAGACGCTCGAGCACGTGATGCATGATCGAACGAAGTTGCTTCGTTCGCAGCTCGCCGAGCTTGCGATAAACTGGAACACGTCTGCCAGTATGAATGGGGTCCGGGTCGTCATCGTCTAAAACAAACTCATAATCGGGATTCTCAGCTTCGTAGAAGCCTCGCCGGTTGCGCTTCCACTGGCCGTACAACAGCACGCGCCGCCCTTGTTTGAATGAGCTCTGAAGATAACCCTGGTTCCACCAGAACGCCCGTACCTGCCCTGTAGCATCTGTGGCTGAGAGCTCAAAGATTCGCAGCTTTCCGCCCTTGACGGGATATGTTCCGGCGATCCGCACCTCGACTTCAATGGTCGCCCACATTCCATTTTGCAAGTCGCGTATAGGCGCCAGCTTCGACCGATCTTCGTAGCGCATCGGCAGGTATTGAATCAGATCTTCGATTGTCGCCTGATGCGCGTCGCCAAGTGACGCGGCGGCGGCAACTCCTTGAGCGAGTTTCTGCGCGGTCTTTATGGCGACGCGCGGAATCTCGTGCAGGTGCAGTTCGTATAGTGGCGTTGATAGCTTGAGCAAAGGCGATGGTCCTCAGGAACCCGACAGGCGATAAGTCGTAACCAAGGAAAATTCTAGGTAAGCTGTTGAGCGGACACAAGCTCAAACTGTGAATTCAGAGCCTGTAACGATCATCTAAGACTGGGTTTGTCAGCTTGCTCACCAACGCGCAGCGTCGTAGTATGGGCTACGTTTCTCCTCTTGATTCGATTTCAGCCGGTTAACACTAATTGCGCTAGGAGGCTGTCATGGCATCGGAGATCGGGGTCTTAGTCGTACACGGGATTGGCGTGCAACAAGAGAATTTCGCCGACGCCTTCATCGCTGAAATGACTTCTCGTCTCGCGAGACTCTCAGTGGATCGGGGTGTTGTCGAATGGAGATCCGCGTTTTGGGCTGATCTGCTTACCCCGCATGAAGCGAAGCTATGGGATGACCTCTCGCGCTCGAGCGACATGGATTGGGTAACGGTTCGCAAGTTCGTTATCAATGTACTCTCGGACGCGGTGGCATACAGACGCCAACCCGGCGCAGGGCACGATATGTACGGAGATATTCACAACAGAATTCTTGAGCACCTGGCCCAGCTTCGGGCCTCATTAGCTGATCAGGACAAGCCGTTGGTAATCATCGCGCACTCGCTTGGGAGCGTAATCATGTCCGATCACATTTGGGACGAGCAAGCAAATCACGGAGTGGGCACCAATCCTTTCGAGCGAATGGAAACAGTGGCGGGCATGGTGACCTTCGGTTCTAACATTCCCCTGTTTTCTCTGGCTCTCCCTGAGGTGAAATGCATTGAATTCCCGCCCGCTTCGCTGCCAGAGAATCTAAAAGCGAACGCAAAATGGTTGAACTTCTTCGACGCCGATGATGTGCTCGGCTATCCGCTGAAACCCCTCAGCCCATCGTACGAGGCTACTGTAGACCTAGATGTCGAAATCAATGCTGGCGGCCTGTTTACCTCCTGGAGTCCGATATCTCACACTCAGTATTGGACCGATAACGATTTTACCAAACCGGTCGCCCAACTTATTCGCGACGTTGTTTTCGTAAACCGGGGATAGGGCAGCCGTCCACAAATCGAAAATGATCGTCCTGCGTGTGTGATTTAGAATTGCACTAACATATCTGGCACTCTGTCGCCCGTGGGCGCACTCGTCTAGTTGAGGCAGCAATCTGCTGGTAAAATTTGCAGCATGCTGAAAACACTTTTGTTGGCAGTTAGTCTTTCTGTGGTTTTGTCGGTCCTCGCGAACTCCGTCAGAGCGGCTGCGCCGACGATGCGCGTCGACTACTATCACACCGGGAACGCCTCTCAGGAAATGTTCAGCGTCGATCGCGTAGTGATCGAGCCTCTCCCCTGGCCGGGCAATCCGCAAAAGAACATCGACGAGACAAACCTCGGCAAGTACTTGTTCGAAGTCCGCGATCGTACGACGAATCGGCTTCTCTATTCTCGGGG
>DATLWF010000616.1:0-5680 GCA_035576605.1 Blastocatellia bacterium
TATCTTGTCGGTGAAAGCGCGCCGAAATGCCGCCACGGATCGGTACCCGACTGAGTCAGCTACGGCTTCCGTGCTCATCGCCGGCTTCTTGAGCTCATTGGCGGCCCGGCTCATGCGGATGTCGGTGAGCATTTCGCTTGCGGAGCGCCCAAGCTTGTCCTGAAAGTGCCGCATGAAGGTGGCGCGTGACATGCCGCACAAGCCAGCGAGCTCGGGCAGGTTCCACGGCCGCGCTGGATCGGTGAACATGGCGAAAATGGCGGGCGCCAGTCGTGGGTGTCCCGCAAGCGCGAGCAAGCCTGCGGGGGCCTGTTCGGACTCACTTGCTGCGCGTAGCGTGAGTGTGAACAGCGCTGAAGAAAGGGCGTTGAGGATGGCGCGGCCGCCCGGTTTGTCGCTGACGGATTCTTCGCGCATCAGCGCTACAAGACTGGACAGCTGGTTCGAGGCAGATACCGGTCCCCGTTTCGCAGATCCAGCGGCCGCCGCCCGTACCACCAGATTGGTCGGGAGGTAATCGCGAATCAGCCGGTCGTGGGGCGATCCGATGAAAAATCGGCCGCATAACATATCGAGACGCTGACCATCGCCATCGTTCTGACTGACCGTCCATCCTGCAGACACCTGGCGATTATAGGTAGGACCCGGTGCATGTCCACTGCCATCATGGAGCACATGGGCTGATCCGCCAGTCAACAGCACGATGTCTCCACCTACCAGCTCCCTTGTGGTTCCCGCCTCGGGATCCTCAATAATGGCCCGGCCTTTCAGGACGACGTGGTATGGAATTTCATGGGCGGCAGACTTGCCCCAGGCCACTTGCCAAGGCGCGCCATAGGCGCAGCGTACTTCCAGCTGGCCAGCGATAGTTATCATTTGCAGGAGATGGCTCAGCCAGTCGACTTGAGACATGTGACCTCATAAATTGAAACGTTCTAACATCCTGCCAACGGGCTTTCTCAGCTTGCGACAGTCTCGTTCTCCCGTTTCGTCCCGGCGAGGAACGTATCGCGGGTTCTTCATCTCGTCTGGACCTACCAAACTGCTTCGCAGATTTAACAGACGCACTTAAAACGATGTCATCGCTAGTTTTGACCAGATGTTACGGGCCACGCGGATCGCGCAGCCCGTAATAAGCGTCCCGTTACCACTGCCCAGCGTCTTAGGCGGGGCAATCTGATCGGAATGACACATCGACTTGACGCATCGACTTGACGATCAAATTCGTGCGCGATCAAGTCTTCAACTGTCCTCCTGCCGATGGCAAGGGGAAGAATGCGCAGCGAAGCTCATAGGGAGCAGATACTTGGCGGCCTAGTGGAGATCTACCTGCTTCGTTTTCTAGAGGCGTACGTTGTAGGTTCACGAAGGCGCTTCATTGCGTGCCTGATCGGGTCGCTACGCATCCTCTGACACAAATCCTTGTGAAAAGAAGCGCTGCTGTCCATCTTCGTCAAGCTGACTTAGCACTTCACTTGTCCTCTCGTTAATCAGCATCTCAATTGTTCCGGTGATCGTTCGATCGAAGTGAAATGCAAGACGTTCTAGACTTCGTTTCGTAGCAATAGATACGAGGCAACTGATACGTTCATGTTTTCCTCCAACGCCAAGCCGCCTCTCCCGATACTGTCGTTGTCGTTCTGAATTTGAAAGTGCCATAGATGGTTTCCCGGTTTTTACAAATGATCGTTTGGCGACCCAGTGTCGCGATCGCCGTCCGCGGAATCCTTTTAACGGCCTGCTGCAGGTCGAGTACACATTCCCTGAATACGTTAGTCGGTGCACTCCGCACATGTCACATCCTCCATCGACCAAGCACATTCATATGGGGCAGGACGAATTCGATCAACGGCAGGGTCAACTCAGCGTCGCTGCGTTTTCCGCGATCTCATCATGGACGGTCACGCAGAAGTGCTGTCCGCCGAACCTGCAGTCCGAGGTTCAATTAAACTTTGAATGCTTCATCCGCGCAACGAAATCAAAGTCTCTATTTGAGATACCAGCGTATAGACTGGCTAACGGTGAGGATGGACCGATGCTTGTGCTGTGCCCCGCGTGTTCGGTGTCGGGTCTGACCGCGCTGGACTCGTAGAGGCCGACCGGCATATAGGTCTGTATCGTTCAGGGAACGAGGCGGATAGGATAAGCTTCGCGCCAAACAACATGCCTTTTCGCTTTTCTGTGCCGATAAGTTGTTCAGAGCTGGTGCCACCCGTGCCTCCTTATCGCCATCGACCCTCTCTCAAATAGAAAAACCATGATGCTCTTGGAGCGTGATGCGAGAAACGCCGCCGTTCAGCAGCGTGTCTCGGTCTTTCCACTCGATATCGATAGCGACCACGTCAGCCCTTCGTTACCAGCACAGAGTCGGGCGTGCGACGAAAGCTGATAGCTAGGCGGTTATAGGCGTTCATCAAGCTAATGGCCATTGTGAGGTCAGAGAGCTCTTTCTCACTGAACACTGCGGCGACGGAAGTGAAATCATCGTCCGGCACATGCGTATCGGCTACCAGGGTTACTGATTCTGCCCATGCCAGCGCCGCTCTCTCACGGTCAGTGAACATCGGTTTCGCCTCACGCCAAGCTTGTACAAGGGCCAGCTTCGCCGGCGTTACGTTCTTCTTGATCAGATCGCGGGTATGTATGTCTAGGCAGTATGCACAACCATTGATCTGGCTCACGCGCAGGTAGACGAGGTCGATGAGCACGTCTTCAAGTCCCGACTCCAGTATGTACCCGTAAACGCCGCCAAACGCCTTCACACCACCAGGCGAGGTTTTTATGTAGTCCAATCTCACTTTCGATCTCCTACTTGACGTTGGTCGTCAGTTGCTTATCATCCGAATCGACAACGAAGACGGCAAGCAGCTTCGCGGGCTCTGTTTTGCTCGCATTACGGCTCACTGCGTGTAGAGAGCCGGGCTCCTCGAAGAAGCTTTCGCCTGCCTTGTAGACGTGCTCCGGCTCGTTGTTCACTTTGCTGACCACGCTTCCTGAAACCACGTATGCGTAAATGAATGCCGATTTGGCATGCGTGTGAGGATGTGAGGCGGCACCGGGAGGGTAGACGACTTCCACGGCCGTAAGCGATTTTCCGGGAATATTCGGTAGCGCTCTTGAGAAATTCGGCTTGACCGTTTCGCCGACGTCTTGAGCCGCAGCGGCACCGGCAAATCCCAAACTCATGGTGACAACAAGGGAAGGAAGAATGCTATGAACTTTCATGATCAGCTCCTTGAACGCTAGAATCATGAACTGTTACAAGTTCACCGAAAAGAACCAAGAACGCAAATTTTTATTGGACCATGGGCTATGACTATTCTGAATCTGACGCTTGACCGTGCGTCCAAAACCTCGCTGTCGGAGCAGATTCGACTGGGCATCGTTGGTGCGATCGAAAATGGAATACTCGTTCCTGGTGCCAGGCTGCCTTCTTGGGTGGACTTGGCTACGCAGCTAGGAGTGGCACGTGGCACAGTCCGGACAGCGTATGAGCGGCTGTCCGATGCGCAGTTGGTCGTTTCATCTCGCGCGGGTGGGACCAGAGTCTCCGACCATACGGGCATGGCGCGTCCTTCCGGGGAACCTGCGCGTTCCTTCGAGACGAATCAGCCATCTGCGTTATACCAACACTTCCTGTCCGGGTCTTCCATCTTTCAGAATGGGGTACCAGCGTCGGACTGTTTCCCTCGTATCTTGTTTGCTCGGCTCAGAGCTCGTGCGGCGCGTGACGAGGTCGAAGCGCTCGCGTCCTATCCGGATCCTCGCGGGGAACATCAACTGCGGCGAGAAATCGCGGCCCATCTGGCTCTGTCACGCGGCGTCGAATGTTTGCCCTCCCAAATCTTCATCTCGGGAGGGTTTACAGGGGCGCTTGGTGTTGCACTCCGAGTGATACAACCGGAAGGTCGAAAGGCGTGGGTCGAGAACCCGGGATTTCTCCCGAGTCGCATGGCTTTGGAGCTTTCGCGGCTCGAAACGCTTCCCGTTCCGGTGGACGAAGACGGTCTCGACGTCGCTTACGGCGAACGGCACGCACCGGACGCTGCGATTGCTCTCATAACGCCCGGGCAGCAGGCGCCTTTAGGTCCGACATTGTCGCTTGCCCGACGCGTTCGGCTCCTGGAATGGGCAGCGAATGCCGACGCCTGGATCATTGAAGACGATTATTTAGGTGAGCTTCAGCTGGGACGGCGCGCCGCGCCCGCCCTTGCATCGCTAGATCGAGCGGGCCGGGTGATTCATATAGGCTCTTTCAGTAAGACTATCAGCCCGACACTTCGGCTCGGGTTCGTCGTTGCGCCAGCTTCCCTCGTGTCGCGGTTTGAAGAAGTCGTGGCCTGTCTTGCCACTGCTCCCGGTCCGGCCGTGCAATTGGCGACCGCGGAATTCATGCGAGATGGGCACTATATGCGGCATTTGCGTCGGATGAAGCGAATCTATGCGAGCCGAAGCAACGCGGTTCTGGCGACTATGGAAGCCAAGGGGTTGGAGGTCTATCCATCCGGACTTGCAGTGGTGCTCAGGCTCGCCGATTGCGTGGACGATAAGAGGATCGTCCGGGAAGCATATGCCTACGGGCTTGCGCCGGGGCCTTTGTCGCGCTGGTATTGCTCAGAGGACACACAGCGATCGGGACTGCTCCTCGGCGTAGCCACTGCGATTGAACGGCAACTTCCGAATGCGTGTGATCGTTTGCAGCAGCTGATCCGGAAGCTCTCGTAGGCGCGCCGCTTGCCCGAAGGCTTGCTTTCGCTATGATGCACTTGGGGCATACCCGCATCGTCTGCCAGTGCAAGCGCGATGTCGGACATGAACTACACCGGCTTGTTGTGCGCGGCAAACGGCTAATGACCGGCGCTCAGGCCGCCGTCGACGTGCAGGATTTCGCCTGTGACAAATGGTGCGGAATCAAGAAAGAGAATTGCGTTAGCGATATCGCTCATGTCGCCCATGCGTCCCATTGGATGCAAGGTTCCCAGTGCCTCATGAGTCTCAGGTGGATGCATCGGCGACTTAATGATTCCGGGCGCGACGGCGTTCACGCGAATCCCTTTTCTTGCGTACTCGATCGCCAGCGACTTCGTAGCCGCGTTCAGACCTCCCTTGGTCAAGGCCGCGAAAACCGAATACACACCGGTGCGCGGAGCGTCAATTACGCTTGCCGTGACGCTAACTACATGGCCGCTCGAATGCTTTTCCATTTCCGCGATGGCGAGCTGAGTGATGTGATAGAAACCTGACAGATTCACGTTCACCACTGCTGTGTAATCTTCGAGTGTGTTTTCCGTGAAAGGTTTGCCGATGTAGATGCCTGCGTTGTTCACCAACGTGTCAATACGGCCAAAGCGGGCGATGGTTTCGGAAATCACGCGTTGCGCGGTTACCGGGTCGCCAATATCACCGGCGATTGTCATAACATTCGGGTCGTCCGACGGCTTGATTGAACGCGCAGTCGCGACAATGCGATATTCCAGCCTCTGAAACATCTTGACGACTTCGCGGCCTATGCCGCGTGAGGCACCGGTTACGACGACAACTTTTTGTGATGTGCTGCTCATAGTGTCCTCAGTAATTTTATGGCGGAGCTGTAACAGCAACCTAGCTCGCAGCTCCGTCCACGCCGGACGTAGATGCGTCAATCTGGATTTCACGCGCCCCCCAACTGGCTTGCTTGTTA
>DATLWF010000617.1:0-41410 GCA_035576605.1 Blastocatellia bacterium
CCGTAGGTCGAGAACTTGAACCCGCGCCGCCAGTCGAACTTGTCGACCGCCCGCATCAAACCGACGTTGCCTTCCTGAATCAGATCGAGAAACTGCAGCCCGCGGTTGGTGTATTTCTTAGCGATCGAGACCACCAACCTGAGATTAGATCTGACCATCTCGTCCCTTGCAGAGCCCGCCTCGGCATCTCCAACGTTCAAGCGTGTGAGCGCGCGCTCGAGCTCAATGAAGCCGACGCGCCAGCCAGCTTCCAACTCAACCAGAGTGCGATTGGCCTGCCGTAACGCGCGCTTTAGCTCAGCCTCGTTTGTGCGCCGGCTCCTTTTCCGTTCCAGAGCTCCGCGCGCCTTTTGAACCGCCGCCTTCGCGTCGCGACCCTGATTGACCGCCGCGCGAATTAATCCGGCGAGATGATCACGCTGGGAGGAGGTAAGGTCGAGCGCGCGGCACAGGCGGCTCACTTCGACTCTCTGAGACGTGAGCTTGCGGCGCAGCCGTCGCAGCTTCTTTGAGCTTTTCGGTTCTTTCAGAATTCGCGCGTGGAGTTTCAAGGCAAGCTTGTACTCGCTGGATATCTCGGCTATTGAACGGACCGTCGAAACCAGGCACTCCTGAATGCCCGCCTCGGTGATGTCCTCCTGGTCGCGGAAATTTATGATCTCGCGGATGTGCAGCTCGCCGCGTTTCAAGCGCTCGCCAATTGCTATGATCTCCTGGATGCAGATGGGCAAGCGCGATATGGCCTTTGCCGTCCGGCGGCAGCCACGCTCAATGCGCAGCGCGAGGGCTGCTTCGCCTTCGCGAGTCAACATTGGCGTCACACCCATCTCGCGGAGATAAACGCCTACCAGGTCCTCGGTACTGTCGATTTCCTTTGCAATCAGCTCGGGCTCCGCCTGCGCCCCGCTCTCGAGGGGGTGTCGCTCGTTGTTATCTACTTCGGATTGCCCGTGTGGGGTTTCGGCTTCATCGAACTCAGTTGAATATGTTTCACGGTCGGTCGTTCCCACTAAGTGCAGCCTGCGCGCCGGCTTTTTGTGCTCCCGATACGCAGACTTTGTTTTTGTTTTATTTTTCACAGTCACTCCTTCAATCCTCAAAACACGGTTGCCGATTCCTACAAAGGGACCTAAATCAGGTGGGGCGTGGCCTCCCTCGAAAGACTGATTGTTAGTCGCCGCGCCGTCAGTTGTGCAAGGGGCATTCCCCTCGTGGGCTACTATTGCCGCCGAAAGGGAGTTTTAGATACCGCGATTACAGATTAGACCAGACAGTTCTCGTTCATTAGAATGGGGACAGTTGTCACACTGTAGAAATATGCCACAAACAATAAGGGGCGAAGCGGTGCCTGCGATTCTATACATGTAAATCTTCAAGTCAAGGGTTTTTTTTCGGCAAGAAGGGGCGAACGCAAATCAGCTAGCCGCATTGGCGTCAGTGGGATTCTCGAAACATACATTCGCATCCAGTCGCTCGCTTGCTAACGGTGCAACGACGAAGGTACCTCAGTATTGACGAAACGTCAGGTTGTACCTTCCCCCAATGCCGAGCACCGTCGGCGCAGTCCCTGCGAGAATGCCTGTAACGCCGTGATACCTGAGCCTGCTCGGGCCGCCCATCACAAACGCGTCGCCGGACTCGAGGATCGTCGTCTTCAACGGGTCTTTCCGTCTTGTCCCACCAATCATGAACTTTGCCGAATCGCCGAGAGAAAAAGAGACAACCGGAATGCCGGACTCAATCGTTTCGGGCCGCTCGTCTTTGTCCTGATGCAGCCCGAGCCGCCCAGCCTCCGGATAACAATTGATCAGACAGATGTCCGGCTCGATTGTCATGCCCGCTTCGGCCGCAGCGCGTCGGGCTAGGTCCTTCAAGTCATCGGGAAGCTCCTGCACCGGAAGCCCGTCGTGATCGGAGCGAATCGTCTCGTACTTGTAGGTCTTCGCGTTCCAGTGCCTCCCGAGGCAGACCATCTTAATGCTCATGTAAGCCCCACCTCGAACAGCCGGCGTGTAGAAACCGGCCGGTTGGCGCCCAATAGCGACACATCTCCGAAGCAGGGACTTCTGCTCCTCAATCGTCAGATAGGCGCTGAGATGAATAGTGCCCGGATAGATTTCCACGATGATTGCTCCTCTCATTGAGCAAGTGAGAAGGCCGATCCGACGGGCATTATACTGCAACTCGGACCTGAGCGCGGGCTTCCAGCCCGGATCTATCCTCGGGTGATTCCCAAAGGTGACGTACCTCCGGCGGGTCTGCGCAAACCCCGGCAGAGACTCTCTTAATCGACCTATCGGATGTCTGTACGGGACGGAGTCCGGGAGAGAGGGGTGAGCAGTAGGCAGACACATTCGCTAATAATGACTGCCTACTGCTGGAACGTTCGCGCGAGCGCGAAATCAACACTAACCGAAACGCCCGGCAACACAACTACGATCGAACCATGAGACGACTGCTATTGCGCCGCTTACTGCTTTAGCGGCCTCTCTACGTCACTAATAGTCCCTTTGCTCCTGATTCCTATTCTCAGGCTGCCCGCGGCGTTGTGTTTGTTGACAAGCTACTTCTTGGCGCCGATCACTGCATCCTTAGCCGCCTTTGCGACGCGGAACCTGATGACCGTCTTCGCCTGTATTTGAATTTCGGCGCCCGTTGCCGGGTTGCGACCGATGCGAGCCTTGGTCTGCTTCTTCACTAGTTTGCCGATTCCGGGAATGACGAATTCGCCGACCTTCTTTGTCTCACGATAAGCGATGCCGCTCAGCGATTCGATGAAAGCTGCGGCGGTCTTCTTGTTCGTTTCGGTCGCTTCGGCCAATTCGGTCGCGAGCTGTGTCTTCGACATCTTCTTTACGTTTGCCATAAGTTCTATCGTCCTCTTTCTAAATTTTGATCTCTGCGTCTCCCCACAGGTTTTCTAAACTCGGGTGCGGTGTAAAGCAAAGCGCTCTATGAGGCACGTGGGTCACCGCTCAAAAAGATGCCCCTGCTCCCGCCGCCCCATAATCGAGCCGGCAAAACAGGGGATTTCTGCGACGCGAAGATTACTACACCAGAAATGAAGTTGCAACCAAAAAGCGCAAAAAACCAGCAATTTTATTAGGTGAAATCGAATCCCGGCCAAAACGACATTGCCAGGAGCGCGGGATTCGTGTCATCCGAGAGCGACTAAACCCGCGACGGGATCGGAGTGCCGATCTGGTCGTCCAGAAAGAGGAAATCAATCTTATTGACTGACGGTACGGCAGATGAGAGAATTCGGTCTTGTGATGCCAGCCCCTGCGCAGTTCAACTTATTCTACCGTACGGATCGAGAATAATTCCTCGACTCGATGAGCACTTAAGATGTTAGAGTTCAAGCAGCGCCAATTGGAAACGGAAGAGCTTTCCCCCAGGTGGAACATCGGCGTCGATCGTCGCCACGTCGCAGCCTACGTCGGGCTGGCGCTGGTCGCCGGGTTTGCCGGTGGCTTTATTGCCGAGAGATATGTGACCCGCAAAGAAACGGCTACACCGCCGATCGTCAACGAGTCTCGACCGCCTGTCCGGCAGGCGGCCAATACTCAGGCGGTCGAGTTCCACCGCGTCACTCGCATAGTGCGCGGCGACACCATCGAGGTTGAGGGTGTGGGACCAGTTCGCATGCTCGGACTGGAAACTCCCGACGGCAAGTCTCCACGCGAGCTCAACAGCAGTCACGGGCTGCGCGCGCTCAACTACGTCGAGAAGACGTTGCTGGGACAGGACGTCCGACTCGAACTGGACACGACAAGCAGCGCCAAGGACCCCGCGGGACAGACGCTTGCCTATGTCTTCACGCGCGACGGCACCCTCGTCAACGGCGAAATGGTGAAGCAGGGGCTCGCCCTGGTCCGCTCCGAGGAGTTCAAATTGGCTTCCGACTTCCGTAGTTACGAGCGTGAGGCTATGCAGGCTATGCGCGGATTGTGGGGATCATCGTCGTCATCGACGGTAGCCGCTACGCCCTCCTCGACGACAGCATCACCATTAGCCGATGACAAGCCAAAGAAGCTTTCACCCCTTGCGCCATCCGCTTTCGGGGCTAACATTCCCGCGCTCTCGGGATCGCCCACCACTTCGCTTGAACAAAGCGTCTGGGTTTCGTCTGGCGACAAGATGTATCACAAGTCGGGTTGCGAGTTTCTGGATAAGAAGAAGCACTCGGTCCCGTTATCGCAGGCAAAGACGGAAGGCTTCACGGCGTGCAGCAGGTGCTATGCTTCGACCGTGCTAAAAGCACCATAGCCCTATTGACTGATGCCTTATACTATTTGCGGATTGTTCCCCCTACCAGCATGAGCATCAGCGCGGAGTAGCCCCGCCTGAGGCCAAAAGCCCGCAGGACAATACGACGAGAACAGGATCTGAACATGGACAGGCGATTAGTTTCTGTCTGCACGACAGTATTTCTTTCACTGCTCACGCTCGCCCACTCGAGCGCGGCAAGCACACCTCAGAAGTCGACACTGAACAAGCGGCCAGCGGCGCTCACCACTTCGCGAGCGTCGATTGGCATACGATCACGGGACACGAGAACTGCCGGAGTTCGCGGCGCAGGGGCCTGCGATCCGTGCGCGGCGGAGCTCGCTCAGAAGAGCGGCGGCCACGCGGCGAAGAAAAGCGCCAAGACGGCAAAGAGCCTGCCTTGCCATCCCAAAGACTACATCGATCCGAAGGTCGCCAGTAACTACAAAGCCGCGTTGCGCGATATGAAACGTGCGGGCATCAAGCCGCATATTACGAGCGTGTGGCGTTCCTCCGAGAGTCAAGCGGAACTGCATCGGTGTTCGCTCAGCAACCGTTGCCGGCGCGCGAACCCCGGTCTTTATCGTGCGCTCCCCGCCGGAAAATCCATCCACGAAGCTGGTTTCGCTGTCGATATGTCGGGCATCGCCGCGGGCCCCCGAGGTGACAAGCGGCTCACCCCGCAAGGCAAACGCATCGTCGCCATAATGAAGAAGAATGGCTTCAACTGGCGCTACGGTCTGGCGGATCCCGTTCACTTCGAAGCCGATCCTCGAAAGCACGGATATCGAAACGTGCAGGAAGCCATCACGCGAACTCAGACGACTTGCCAGGTAAGGCTCGCGAAGAATAAGGCTCGCAAGAAAGCGGTAAACAACGTCGCGGCGTCCCGCGCTCTCGGTCCTGCCAGAACGCGTCTGTCGGCCGAGGCGAGATTGACAAAGACACGTCGCCGGCTGGGGAGGGCAAGAGCGTGAGCTGAATATTTACGCGTGGACCCGATTAATCTTGCAGGCTGATCGGGCTTTCGCCGCTTCGACTTCTGTTCCGTACCGGACCGCTTGAGCTTCACCCGGCCAACCACGTTGCGGCTGACTGTTTTCACTGCGGAGCCGCGCGGTTGACTTCCCTTCCTTCACCTAATTAGAATCGCCGCCTGGTTCTCCAACGATCGAGGTCACTCTGGTGAAACTAACTCTACTCGACTGGTCAGTCATCGCTGCCTACTTTCTCTTCAATCTCGGTATTGGCATCTTCTACGCGCGGCGAGCACGCGGAAGCACAACCGACTTTTTCCTGTCGGGCCGCAACGTTCCGTGGTGGCTCGCGGGCACGTCTATGGTCGCGACTACATTCGCGGCGGACACGCCGCTTGCGGTCACCGGGTTCGTCGCCAGGAACGGGATCGCAGGCAACTGGTTGTGGTGGAACTTTGTGATGAGCGGGATGCTCACGGTGTTCCTGTACGCTCGATTGTGGAGAAGAGCCGGAGTGATGACCGACGTCGAGTTTGCCGAGCTGCGCTACTCAGGCAAGCCGGCAGCCTTCTTGCGCGGCTTTCGGGCGCTGTATCTGGGCCTGCCCATCAACTGCATTATCATGGGCTGGGTTAACCTGGCGATGGTCAAGATACTAGAGACCACGCTGGGCCTCGACAAGAGCGGCGCACTGAAGGTTGTCATCGGGCTTCTGATCTTCACAGCCTTTTACACAACGATCTCCGGTTTGTGGGGTGTCCTGGTGACCGACCTGTTTCAGTTCGTGCTGAAGATGGGAATGGTCATAGTGCTGGCTGTTCTGGCGGTGCACGCGGTTGGCGGGATGGATGCTCTCAAAATGAAGATCGCTGCGCTTGATGCAGCAGGCGGACAGGAGGGTTCGCGGCTTTCATTCTTCCCGGAACTGGATTCCGTGTGGATGCCGACGATCACGCTGTTCACTTATCTGGCCGTGAACTGGTGGGCGAGCTGGTATCCTGGCGCCGAACCTGGCGGCGGCGGTTACGTAGCTCAGCGGATATTCTCTGCCAAGGACGAACGGCACGGACTGCTGGCGACACTGTGGTTCAACATCGCGCACTATGCTCTGAGGCCGTGGCCGTGGATATTGACGGCGCTGGCATCGCTCATCCTGTACCCCGACCTCGTGGATAAGGAAACCGGTTATATCAGAACGCTGATGGACCCGAATGTCTTTCCGGTCTACCTTCGCGGCTTCATGCTTGCAGCGTTCGCCGCAGCTTACATGTCTACGATAGGAACTCAGCTCAACTGGGGCGCGTCATACGTGATCAACGATTTCTACCGGCGCTTCGTGAAGATCGACGGGGGCGAGCGGCACTACGTGATCGCTTCTCAACTGGTCACCGTTCTGTTGATGATAGTCTCGCTCATAGTGACATTCAATCTGGAGTCGATTGGCGGGGCGTGGAAGTTGCTGCTGGTGACCGGCGCCGGGACCGGGACGGTGCTGTTGCTGCGTTGGTTTTGGTGGCGAATCAACGCATGGTCTGAAGTCTCAGCGATGATCACCGCCGCTGCGTGCTCGCTCTTTTTGCAGCTTTACCTCAAGTGGGACAGCGACAGTCCGCGGGACTTCGCCTACTTGATGCTTGTCACGGTCGGTGTGACCACAGCCGTTTGGCTCACGATTACCCTGCTGACTCCCGCAGAACCAGCCGAGACACTGGCAGCTTTCTACCGCAAGGTGCAACCCGAAGGCCCGGGATGGAAGCGAGTCGCAGCGCAGACAGGTCGCGCGCCGTCCACCGCGAGTGGAGGCCTTGCCATACAGTTCGCGAACTGGTTTCTCGGCTGCATTTTGATATACGGATTCCTGTTCGGCATCGGCTATGTCATCTTTGGCCAGATGTTGAAGGGTGTGGGCTTCTTGCTCGGTGGCGTGATTGCAGGCGCGTTGATCATTCGAAACTTGAAAAGCGCCGGCTGGCAACCTTCACCGGATGAAGCGGCCCAGGCTAAAGATGTGGCTGCCGCCGCTTGAGGTTATTCAGAGTTCTAGCTTTAGCTTGCCGCTGAGTGGCAAATCTGCTGGGAGCAGCCTGAAGGCTGGACTCTGAACTCTGTCGCGTCGTCGTCACCGGCTATTAGATTTAGGGGGTTCAATTGCTCTTCATCAAGAGAGTCGCCTTAGCACTATTACTGTTGAGCACATCGCACGTGCTCGATGCTCTGCCCGCTAAAGGCTCTCAAAAGGAAAAACCGCCTGGCGTCGAACAGTCCTGGGTCGAGAAAACTCTCGCCTCGATGACGCTCGACGAGAAAATCGGTCAGTTGATCATTCCCGCGATGATCGGCATGTTTCTGAGTCAGGATAGCGAAGCTTTTCAGCAAGCTCGTCGAGACATATCCGAGTTTCACGTCGGCGGCTTTCACATGCTTGGCGAGGTGAACATCCTCCACGAACCTGCAGGCGTCGCACTCCTTATAAACCACTTGCAAGAGCTGTCGAAGGTTCCGCTATGGATCACCGCGGACTTTGAGGGCGGGGTTGGCCTGCGTTACATCGGCGCGACGCGACTCCCGCGAGGGATGGCGATGGGCGCCACGGCGAACCCCGACCTGGCCTATCAGGCTGGTCGCATCACCGCCGAAGAAGCCCGCGCTCTCGGCGTGCTAGTCAATTTTTATCCGGTCGTCGACGTTAACAATAACGCGCGCAATCCTATCATCAACATTCGCTCATTCGGGGGAGATCCGTTACTTGTTGCTCGCATGGCTCGCGCGTACATACGAGGCTCACAGGAGCACGGGGTGATGGCGACAGCAAAGCATTTCCCCGGACACGGCGATACTTCAACCGACTCCCACCTCGAGCTGCCGGTCATCGACGTCGATCGCGCACGCTTGAATGCCATCGAGCTGCCGCCCTTTCAAGCCGCCGTCGAAGAAGGAGTCGGCGGAGTGATGAGCGCGCATATCGCCCTGCCGCGTATTGAGACCGGCAATCTTCCCGCCACGCTGTCTTCGAAGATGCTCACCGGGGTGCTCCGAGGCGAGCTTAAGTTCGGCGGCGTAATCTTCACCGACGCGATGAACATGCGCGGCATCGCGGCTCACTATCCCGAAGGCGAGGCTGCGGTTCGCGCGGTCAAGGCAGGCGCCGACATCGTGTTGTATCCGCCGAGCGTCGAGCAGGCTTTTGTTGCGCTCAAGCGAGCAGTCCAATCGCGTGAAATCACAGAGTTGCGCATCGACGAGTCGGTCAGGCGAATCCTGGCCGCCAAGGCGAAGCTCGGGCTTGATCGGGACCGCCTTGTCGATATCGGCAAGCTCGATAAGTCGCTTGGCAGCGGCGAGAATCAACGAACCGCGCAGCAAATCATCGAGAGCGCGATCACACTGGTGCGCGACGAGCGGGGCGACTTGCCGTTGAAGCTGGCGCCTGAACAAAGAGTCCTGTTCATCACGATGGTTGACAACAGCGAAGGCTGGCGCGACGGAGTGCCCGGTCGCGCCTTCTTCGCGGCGCTCGTCAAACGCCATCCGAATTCGATCAACGTTTACGTGACCGACAAGACTGCACCAGCAGAGTTTGAATTGATAAGGAAACTCGCGGCATTCTCGGACTCGGTCATCGTCAACGGGTTCATTCGAGTGTCGTCATTCAAGGGCTCGATTGATATGAGCGATGGTGAGATCAATCTGTTGAAGCAGCTCTCTGCGATCGAGAAGCCGTTCGCGTTCGTGCTTTATGGCAGCCCTTATCTGTTATCGTTCGTGCCCGAGCTTCCAAGTTACATTTTGGCCTACGAATATTACCCGGCGGCCGAAGAGGCCGCGTTGAAAGCAGTGCTGGGCGAGATTGAATTCAGAGGCAGGCTCCCGGTTGAACTGCCGGGCTTCTATCCCATCGGCCACTCGGCAGCAAAGAGGTAGCGAAGCGCAAAGGGCTAAGAGCAAAGGGCAAAGAGCGAGAGCAAAGGGCGAAACGTTTAGCTCTTTGCCCTTAGCGCTTTGCCCCTCTTGATTCTCGGGATGGCTTAGTGCAGCATTTAACCCAAGAACCCAATGGAAAGCTCATCAATGTACGGCGACGACGAAACGGAAGAGGTCCGAGTATTCACTCTGGGTGAAGCGCGAGGCCTGGTACCGAGGCTCCGCAAGTTGCTGGCACGCGTCACGAAAGAACGCGAGGCGCTGCTGGATATGCGCGTCGAGATAGACTTGGCGAGAGAAAAGGCCAGCGAAGGTGGTGGTGGCAGCCCGCTCGGTCCCACTTACCTTGCGCATCTGATCGCATTCAGTGAAGCGGTTCAGGAGGTCGAATACCTCGGCGTGCATGTGAAGGATTTGCGTACCGGTCTCGTAGACTTCCCCTATGATCGCGACGGCCGTATCGTCTACCTGTGTTGGAAACCCGACGAGGATGAAATAGCCTGGTGGCATGAGACAGACTCGGGATTCGCCGGCCGACAACCGCTCACCGATGAGTTTGAGTGAACTGCAGGGTTCGTAGCCCGCATTCAGACAGATTGCTCTGGACAGGCAACGTTCCGCCTGACGGCGGGACTACGAACTCGTTCATCGGGAGATTAATTAGCGGATCGGAAAAAACCGGGGGGAGAAGTGGTTGATATTTAAACTCAAACCGACGCGCGAGGCTCTTCCTTGCGCGCTGGCTCGTCGCGATACTTGCGGTCGTCGTCGCGATACTTCCGGTCATCGATCTCGCGAGGATCGTCGCCGCGCATTCCGGTCTTGAAGTGGCGGATGCCTTCGCCAAGCCCTTTGGCGACTTCCGGTATACGTCGCGCTCCGAACAAGATGATTATTATCAGCGCTATGATCAACAGCTCGGGCATTCCAAGTGGACCCATGGTTGTGCTCCTTAAACGAGTGGACTTCGACAAAGCGATTCTAGACCTCGCATAAGAGCGTGTCAAACACCATGAGACACTCAAAACTCGCTGTTGTCCGGACTTGTGACCGACATGCCGGTCAGCATTGCGCGCTCGCATTCGTGGGATCGCGATGAAGCCAGAGCCGAGAACACTTTACATTCTGCCGTTTTGGCGGATGAAGCCGCCGCTGCCCGCTTCATGCGGACGAGCAGCCTCATGCTCTTTGAGATTGGGAGCGGAAGGTTCCTGATTTCGGCCATTGCTTCGAAGCTTGGCTTGAGCACCTGCGTTTCGATACTCTTCTGCATTTCTTCGCGCGTCACCGTCTCCAGCTTCATGGCGCCGAGCACGCCAATAACCCGCGCCTGGTTTTCGAAGCTGGCCACAACCACCGCCGCGACACGCTTTGGAACAAGAGAATGGCGCGACTCAACCCTGGGAGATGCACTTCGCGCACAGGTTTTCAGGACCAGTGGATCGCGGACATCATTCAAGGTCGTAGTTAGGGCATCGGGCCTACGCGCACATCCGAATTCGGTGCACCGGCTGGTGGAACCGTCAATCAGGTCGGAAGAATCACACTCTGAGGCATTTACGATAGATAAATTGGAAGCGGTTCCCGGTTGGTAGCTCGCGCCAAATACTTCGGCTATTTGCTGCCATGCGTCCATCGCTGCGGAGAGTCTTGGGTTGAAACTGACTTGCACCCCGGCAACTCCCAGCGAGATCGGGAGGATGGCGAGGACCAGGAACAAGAAGAAGGCCGCCCCCACCGGGGCATGCGCCGCTCTGTTAAGTCGTTGCATCGCTGTCTCCGAAGACCGAATCAATTGCTCCCGCCTGAGTGCTGCCTTCCGAAACGGCTAAAAGGATTGAAAGTTCAACTTTTTCTGCGTCTCTTAGCTGCTTCGTTCACCGCGTAAGTGGCACAGGAACAGAGAAGGTTGCAAATAATTTTAGAAAAGAGTTGCCTGGTCAGAGTGGCCACCGGTCTTCCTAAAATCAAGCCCGAGGTGCTCGTAAGCAAGGCGAGTCGCGGTGCGTCCGCGCTGCGTGCGGTTCAGAAACCCGACCTGTAACAGATAAGGCTCGTAGATCTCTTCAATCGCATCTTTCTCCTCACTGATGGCCGCCGAAAGGGTCCCGAGTCCAACCGGCCCGCCGTCAAACTTCTCTATGATCGTCAACAGGAGTTTGCGGTCAACCTCATCTAGCCCGTACGCATCAACCTCCATGCGATCTAAAGCGAGGCCTGCCACTTCGCCGGTTACGTCGCCGTCGTGCAGCACCTCAGCGATGTCCCGCACTCGACGCAGCAAGCGGTTGGCGACTCGAGGCGTGCCTCGCGACCGCTTGGCTATCTCGTGAGCGCCGCTCGCCTCTACCTTCACACCGAGGATCTCTGCAGAACGGTTCACTATCACTTCCAAATCGCCGACCGGATAGAAGTCCAGGTGGAGCGGTATTCCGAAGCGACCTCGCAGCGGCGCACTTATGAGCCCGGCTCGCGTAGTCGCGCCGACCAATGTGAACTTCGGCAGTTCCAGCTTTATTGATCGAGCCGAAGGTCCCTGCCCAATCATGATGTCCAACTGATAGTCTTCCATCGCCGGGTACAAAACTTCTTCGATTGTCGGGTTGAGCCGATGAATCTCGTCGATGAACAACACGTCGCCTTCAGCAAGATTCGTCAACAGCGCCGCAAGGTCGCCGGCTTTTTCGATGACCGGCCCGGCAGTGGACTTAATGTCACTGCTCATCTCGTTCGCGATGATGTGAGCCAGGGTGGTCTTGCCGAGTCCGGGCGGACCGTAGAGCAACACGTGATCGAGAGCTTGCCCGCGTTTGCGCGCGGCCTGGATAAAGATCGACAGGTTTTCTTTGGCCTTGTTTTGACCGATATACTCGCGAAGCCATTTAGGTCTGAGACTCAACTCAAACTGCTTCTCGTCGTCGCCATCAGTGCCTGCGGAAATGATTCTGTTTTCCACCATTCGACCAAAACTCCTGCGTGCGATGCGGGTTTTCTGATCGCCGAGTTTACCATAAGTTGTGGTGCCGCTGAATAGCGTTACAAAATCTGGTGCCAGCGGTTATAATTCCCTTCTACGCATCAATGACAAAACCTCCTGAAGAAGGAAGAATCTGGGAGTGGCGCGCGTTCGGGCACCTCGGCGAAACTCTCGCCGCAAAGGTTCGCGCTTATCCGGTCAGATTCAGCGACCTTCGCGGCGACGACATTTACCTGATCTCCCCGCTCAGCGATCAAAACGTAAAGCTGCGAAGTTACGCGCGCGGCTGGGTGCTCAAGCTCAAGTTGCTGTTCGAAACCAAGGCGGCGCCTTTCGAGCTTTATGACGAAAGCTCGGAGTTTACCTACCAGTTTCCGGTTGCACTCGACAGGCTGAAAGATGCCGCGCGGTTGCTGGGTGTCACGCTCCCGGTAAACGCTCATTCATTTGATCGCCTCAATGAGGAGGAGTTCGTAAAGGCCCTGGTGGAGTCGTCTCCCGCGGTGTCCAAGACCAGAGTATCCAAGCGGCGATCGCAATATCAGTTTGAGAAAGGATGGCTGGAGCTGGCCGACGTCAAGTTTCCAGCGCGCGATGTTCAATCAGTATCGGTTCACTCATCTGAGATCGACGTCGTAAAAGAAATGATAGAACGGTTGCAACCAGGGGATGAGTTGGAACCTATGAACTACATCGAAGCATGCAGGCGTTGGGGTTGAACCTTCGATTGAAATCGCCATCCTCATTTGCGCGCGTCGATGAGCGTCAGGAGCGTTGACTGTCTACTAAGCCGATATCTGAGGAATTCCGATGCCCTCCTTAAGCGAACAGGCCCTCTAAGAATCCGATGTGGTAAACCATCAGCACGCCAAGTCCCAGGCTGAAGATCGCCGCGAGCATCTGCACTGCTCTGTGCGTCCGCTTGAAACGATCGGCCGTCAATCGCAAAGGCATGCTGACCAGCGCGCTCATAATCATCATTCCCCCAATCGAACCCAGGCCGAACACCGCGATGAACGCCAGTCCGATTACTCGCGAAGAAACTGTTGAGAGCACCAGCAGCATCAGGGCAGCGCTTCCTGCAAGCCCGTGAACCATCCCAACAAGCAACGGGCGCGCGTTGAGACTTAAGCCGTGATGCGTGTGTTGAGTTGACTCAGCCGCCTCGCCGTGAATGTGCGGATGAAGATGCGCGCGGTTCCTGTGACGGTGCGAGTGAGTATGAATCGTGCCGCCGCCGAAAAGCTTGCGAAGCGCATTTGCTCCAAGCCCGATCAGCATCAACGCAACGCAAAATTCCAGAGCCATCGCAGCCCGCTCGCTAATCTTTACTTGAAATAGCAATACGGCCGTTCCGGCAATCAACAGCGAGATGGTATGGCCAATGCCCCACAGCCCGCCGACAAGCGATGAGCTGAGCAAGCTCTTTCGTTCGCTGACTATCGTTGAGACTGCTGCGAGATGGTCAGCCTCGACTGCGTGCTTAAGTCCAAACACAAGGCCGAATACCAGAACCGACGCGGTAGATACCGGATTAGCTTGCGAGATTGAACTGGTGAAGAGTCCCAACAAGCGAACAAACGGCGCGGCAAGGCTCAAACCCATGCCTGCGAGCGCCTCGTAACAAATTGCCGCGCCTGCACACGCGACGACGAATGCGCTGGCAATCGGGAGCGCGCGCACCAGGCGTCCTGAGCCGAGGGGTCGCTTCATCAATCGCCCGGCGTATACGAATATCAAGCCAACTGCAGTGAGCGTCGCCGCAAGCCCGACGCTAAATGCGACGATCAGCACAAGCCCGTAGCCTACGCGATGAAGTGAAATAGCGGATAGCATCACGACCAGCGCCGATGGACAAGGCAGCAGCCCGCCCGATATTCCGAGCGCTAGCAGGCTGCGCCAGGTGATTGGCGAACCGTCAGTGCCCGGCGGAACGTGCGTATGCTCTTTTCCGCCGTGCGAGTGGACTAACAATGAATCGTGCGCGTGGTGGTGATGGTGCGCGTGGTGAGATTGATGGTTATTGTGGTCGTGAGCATCATGCGAATGAGGGTGATGCTCGTGACCGTCGCGTGAGTGATGATCAGAATTCAGCGCCGCCCGTAATCTGCGAATGAACAGGCTCAGCCCAATCGTCAGAACTATGCAGCCGGATATCAAACTCAACACCGGGAACAATCTCTCGGGGACGACGTACCGCGACGCAAAAAGTGTCGCTAACCCAAGCGCGAAGACGCCCGCAGTATGCGTGATGGTTACCGTCAGCCCCAGGAATGCCGCGTGGCGAGCGCTCCCTCGCGAGCCGACCAGATAAGCTCCCACGACCGTCTTTCCGTGCCCCGGCGAAAGCGCGTGCAATCCGCCGAGCAACGCGGCGATGAGCAGGCCGAGCAGCGCGACCAGCGGCGTGATTTCGGGCACGGTGATCAGCTCCGCCAGCCGGTCTCGAGTTTGACGCGCCGCGCGGCCGTCTCGCGTCATCAGGGCCTTCGCGCCCGCTGGCGCCGCCCCGCTCGCGAACGAGAAATCTGCTACGCGCTCGTCGAGCGGCGCTGAAAGCGAATCTTCAGGATAAGCCTTGAGGGCATCCGTCAAGCCGTTGCCGAAAGCTGTGCTATCGAAGACGCCGACACCGGACCCGGGAGCGACGACAATCTCGCGCCAGCCTATTCGGTCGCGGTAGTTCATATCCTCGAATCGCAGTCGGTGCGTCGCGCCTGGTACATCGAACTTGCCCGCGAAATCGCATTCGATTCTGAGCGTCGCAAGCCCGCCCGCACCCGGCGGCAAGGTGACGTTGCACTGGGTTGCGTTGACGCGCAGAGGCGCGCCGTCAACCGTGAGCGCTATGCCATCGGCGAGCCTGGCCCCCATTTGCTCTGCGTAGGCATTGATTTCATCGGCGGATGGCGAGCCATCGCCATCCGAATCAATCTTCTGTAGCTCCTGAAAAGCAGGAATCTCGGCCATGTCGATGACGTAATGAATGGCGATCCGCTGCGGGCCTGCTTCTATGCGCGCGAAGTGATTGATCGTAAAGTTGCCGAGCGGGTGCGCCGCGGCTGAGCCAGCCGTCAGGGCCATCATCGTCGCAACGATGAGCGCACATCTGATTCGCCGCCGCTTCGAAATTTGCCTTGCCTGTAACATAAGACTCCGGGTTTGGCCGGGCACTTCAGCTGTTGAGACCGTCCAGCGCCCTTCTTGCATTAATAGCTTGAAGAGGATCGAACTGCGGATTGATCGCGAGCGCTTGATTGAGGTAATCGCCCGCAGTAGCCTTATCTCCCCGCGCCAGGGCGATCATTCCCGCGTGATAGAAGAGCTTCGCGTCGCGCGTGCCGAGTCGCAAGGCCTCTTTGATGGCCGATTGTGCCTCGGCGAGCTTGCCTGCCTTCAAACCGGTCCATGCTACTGCGTCCGCGCCGTAGATGTCTCGCCGAACCGTGTACTCCTTGACCGCGCTCGCGTACGCCTCCTCGGATTTCATGTCGTGATCGGCATAGAACCATGCCAGCTGACGATTGTATAACACGCCATTTATCGCGCCGAGCCGCGCTATGTGCTCCACAAGGTTGTACTGAGCCGTCGCTTCCTTCTCATGCCCTGAGATTTTGTACAGATCGCCGAGCGCCGCGACAAAGGACGGATCGGGAATGATTCTTATGGCGCGTTCGTATTGTTCGATTGCGCCCGGCACATCTCCGCGAGCCGCCAGGACTCGGCCCAGCGAAGCGAGCGCACGGTAGTAATCAGGAAAAGTCACCAGGGCATCGCGATAACGCTGCTCGGCCGTCTCGTAAGCGCCTGTCGCAAAGTCGGCCTCGCCCAACTGCCATCGAATCCATGCGATGGTCTCCCGCGACGGCGGTTCCTGCGCCAATGCTAACGCGAGCGCATCCGCCAGACGACGAGTCCCGGCCTCTGTTTGACCGTGCAACATCGCCGCGCGAGCAAGCCGAGTTTCTGCGCCGACGCTGCCACCGCCGAACCGCTCCATCTGCCCGAAGGCGTTCGTCGCCTTGTCGTAGTCGCCAAGTTCGAGCAAAGCGTCGCCGAGTAGTTGATAGGGATAGCTCTTCGCTCGATCGAGCTCCGCGAGTTGAAGCGCGTGGTCGCGCGCCGATGTGAACTCGTGAGATGCGTACTCGGTTTGTGCGAGCGCGGCCAGCCCGCCCTTGTTCATCTCGACCGGCATCGCCGCCAGCGAAGCGCGGGCGGCGCGCATAGCCAGGTCAAGATAATTCAAGCTTCCGGTTTCGCGCTGGCGCTGAAGGTAATAACCGGCAAGCTTGTTGTACGCGGTGAAATCGTCGTGGTCTCGACTCACTCGATCTTCGAGAAATCGGATCGCCGTCTCCGTGCCCTCGGTGTCGGATGTCAAAGGTGTCGCGGCCGGCAAAGGCGGCCGGGCATTCGAAGACGGCGAGGACAGGATGCCGCAACCACCGAAAGCCGCCCCGAATGCGGTCACGAGAGCGATAACTGCTACTCTCGCTTGGAATGTGACCATATCGCTGCTCCGATTGGCTGAGGGTTCGGATTGCGGATTCACCGGCGCGAATCCGCAATCCGAAGTTGTCGGCAAAAGTCTCAGTTGCGCGTGTTGTCGTCTGTCCCGGATGCTCGCGGCTGTTGTGGCGCCGCAAGAAACGGAAACGCGTCGCGCAACGGCACGTCGTTGGCGTTGACGCTATCCCCTAAAGTATTCTGATTGGCGATGAAAAACAGGATCGTGTCAATCACGTCGTCCCGCAAGCGGCGACCGTTCGGGAAGCCGGACCCCGCGTTGTTTCCGCCGCCTGTGCCGGTGTTGGGAGTCGAGAAATTCAGGCGCAGGAAATCGCCCTTCACCACCGCAACCTGCGCGAGAATTCCTATGTTGGTGTCATTGGTGCCGAGCGCCTTCAGCGTGCCTATTATATCTCCCGCGAATCTCCCATTCGCATCATCCGTGGTATCGGCAAAGTTGTATTCATCCTTACGAGCAAACGGAATAAGCGCCACGTTGATAGCTGGATTCCCCATGCGATCAATGGTTGTGAACCCGCCGGTGCTGGTGAAGCTGCCATCCCTCGCGATGACCGTCCGGCGTTGCCTCTGTGTTTGGAAATTCACTCCAATGACATTGGCGCCAGGATTACCTGCTGTGAATTGCAGACGGAAGTACGACGTCGGTATGGAGAGCGCGATGGCTTGCACGTTATAGCCCGCAAATGTATCGCGACCCCGCTGGAGCGCCGCCGGGTTGGGAGATCCCGCCAGAACGGACGCAACAAATCGATTGAATCCGACAACGTCGAAAAAAAACGGATCATCCGTCTCTCCGGCGAAGAAAGAAACCCCGGTCGCGGAGTCAGTCGTTATAACCGGAGTGTTCGCATTGTCTGCAAGAGTCGGAAGCGTCGTTGGCGCCGTAAAGATCTGACCGAACGGCAGGGTTATCGTGGCAGTCTGCGGCGTAGCCGTAGCTGTGCGAGGGGAGAAGCTAACATCGATAAACTGGTCCGTCCGCGCGTCCCCGGTTGTTTCGAGACCAAAACGGTATCTCAATCGCGGATCGAACGCACTGAAGTTCACCGCCTCTCCGGGCACGATAAACCCGTATAAGGTGGCGATCAAAACTAACTTCGAGTTGTCATTTGGATCAAGAAACACGTAGACGTCATCTATGTCTGCCGGACGATCTTCATCTGCCAACGGCGCGTCGCCATGATCGGCGGCCCGAAGGTTGGGCGCGGGCATGATCATAGCCACGAAAATCAGAGTCAAGACGGCAGCGAGTAGAGCTTTCGTCTTCTGCGTTGAACGTTTCATGGTTCTCTCCTTTCCTCTAACAGGAGGCCCTTCGGGCCCATCGGTGGTCGGTCATCGCAGGGGTACGAGACCATAGGACAGGGCATAGGAGCCCCGCGGCTGAAGCCAGTTCGGAAAATCTCTTGGCTTACAGAAGTTTGCGAGCGGTTGAGTCTTGCTTCTTCTCGCCTTCAAGGAAGTCGCCTCTTGGCGCGCGCCGATTGTATCACTGTTTCGTTCTGGTCTTCAAAGCGCTGATAGTCCACGGGCAGGCTCATAACCATTGACCATTCCAAAGCTGTCAGACCTTCACGAGAGTCACTTTCTCTTGCTATTCGGTTAGCATTACGGGCGAAGTTGACGAAACAGATTTCCTCTTGTTGCGAAGACGCGGGAGGTCAGATCTAAAAAAAGGAAGGCTGTCTGAGCCTGCAGCCAGACCGCCTTATCGTTAGGCGCGAAATTCATTTGCGCTGCTATTTCAGCCGCGCACCGTTTGGCACGTCTTCGGTAAAGGTTGCGAGCACCGGCCGTCCATCCTCTCCAACCGAAGCTGCCAGCAGCATTCCATTGGACTCTAATCCTCGAAGCTTCCGAGGAGCGAGGTTCGAAACTACGATTATCTTTCGCCCCACAACATCCTCGGGCGCGTAGTGCTGCGCGATGCCAGCGAGGATCTGCCTCGGCTGTTCTTCCCCGAGATCGACAACCAGGCGCAGCAGTTTGTCTGCCTTCGGTACCTTCTCAGCTTCGAGCACCGTCGCCGCCCGAAGCTCGACCTTAACAAAGTCATCGATCGTGATTAGCTGCGCGGTTGGCGGCGCCGCGGTCTCTGGTGCTACCGCTGCCGATTGTTGTTCGGCAGCGCCTTCTTGTTGTTTGGCGCCTTCGACGACAGGCGTCGCCGTTTCATTCTCAATCTCTGCCATTATCTTTTCCTTATCGAGTTTTGGAAACGCCGGACTGATGCGGCCGATCGTCGATTCCTCGAGCGCCTCGCCCCAGATAGCTTCATTCGGATCGAGTCGTAGCGGATCGCCAGCGAGCCCCATCTGACTCCATATCTCGCGCGAAGTCACAGGCAATGTTGGCGCGACGAGCAACACCAGATGCCGCAGCGCTTCGTACGCCGTCGCCAGAACGCTCTCCAGTTCTGGCCGTGACGATGGATCCTTTGCAAGCTTCCAGGGCTGCTTGTCGCTGATGAACTTGTCTACTCGCGCGATACCTGCCCAGGCAGCTTCGAGTGCGCGTGAGAAGTTCAACGCGCCAAACTCTTCGTCGAACCTCCTCTTCGATTCTACGATCTGGAGTGTCACGTCCGCCGCATCTGCGTTCTGGTCTCTTCCGGGGCGCGGCGCTACGCCGCTGAAGTAGTTCCTGATCATCGTCAGCGTGCGGCTCGCAAGATTGCCAAGCCCATCCGCCAGATCGGAGTTCGATCGATCGATCAAACCTTGATAGGTCACTTCCCCATCCTGCCCAAAAGCGACCTCGCGAAGCAGGTAGTATCTGATCTGATCGTTGGTGAAATACCGATGCAGCACATCGAGCTGAATCGCATTGCCCAGGGTCTTGCCCATCTTCTGGCCGCCGCGGAGCAGCATGCCGTGAACGAACACCGTGCGAGGCAATTCGATTCCTGCGCCCATCAGGAACGCCGGCCAGTAGACCGTATGCATTCTCAGTATGTCCTTGCCGATCATATGAAGCGCCGGCCAATACTTGTCGAAGTCTTGATACCGATGGTTACCCCAACCGAGCGCGCTGATGTAGTTCGTCAGCGCGTCGAACCACACATAAATCGTATGGCTCGGATCGTCCGGTACTGGTATGCCCCATTTCACCGACACACGGCTAATGGAAAGGTCTTTCAGTCCGCCTGAAACAAAAGAAACCACTTCGTTTCGGCGAACATCCGGCTGAACAAATCCAGGCCGCGATTCATACAGATCAAGCAGCGGCTGCTGAAATGCGGACAGCTTGAAGAAATAACTCTCCTCCGCGATCCGATCAAGCGGCCGCTCGTGAATCGGACACATCGGTCCTCGGTCGGTCACCGCTTCCCGTTCATCCACATCCTTGAACTCGTTGCAGTACGCGCAAAACCACCCCTCGTAGCTACCCTTGTAGATATATCCGCGTTCGTCGAGTACCCGCCACAGTTTCTGCACGCTTTCTTCGTGATGAGGATCGATCGTACGAATCCACCGGTCATACTCGATGCCGAGACGCTCAAACGCGGCCTTGAATTCATCGACTACTTGATCGACGTGCCGTCTTACCGGAAGGCCCTTTGCTTCTGCCGCGCGCTCGATATTGATCCCGTGCTCATCAGTACCGGTGAGAAAGAAGGCGTCGACACCTCGCTGGCGCTTGAACTTCGTAAGCGTATCGACAACCAGCGTAGTATAGGCATGGCCAAGGTGAGGCTTGGCGTTGACGTAGTAGATCGGGGTTGTTACGTAGAAGGTGTTTTCTTCCATGTGAGGGCTAGTCATGTGTGTTCAAGGTCTAAATGAAAAATAGAAAATAGAAAATAGAAAATATGTGATGTTCACTTCTTATTTTCTATTTTTTATTCTCTATTTGTCATTTTCTATTTTGGCTCCCGGGAGTCATCCTTTATGCCCCAGAATGAGTGCCATCGCCTCCGCGCGTGTCCGTTGATCTTTGAGGAACCCTCCGCGCAAAGCGCTCGTTACCGCCTTCGCACCGGGCTTCTTGATTCCGCGCATCTCTATGCACATATGCTCGGCTTCGATGACCACCATTACTCCCGTCGGGCGCAACATCTCGTCGAGTAAGTCTGCGATTTCCGTGGCGAGCCGCTCCTGAATCTGGGGCTTACGCGCCATCAAGTCCGCCACGCGTGCGAGCTTTGATAGCCCCACGATTCGCCCGTCCCTCGGAATGTAAGCGATGTGCGCCACCCCAAAGAACGGCAACAGATGGTGCTCGCAGATCGAGTAGAGAGGGATGTCTTTGACGATCACCATCTCGTCGTGCGTCTCGGCCGGTATAACGTGAAGGAATTCGCGCGGATCGTTGTGCAATCCGGCACAGATCTCTTCGTACATCAGCGCGACTCGGCGCGGAGTTCCTTCGATGCCCGGACGGTCGGCGTCTTCCCCGATGCCTTCAAGGATCAACCGCACGCCCGCCTCGACCTTCGACAGATCGAAGGCGGTCCGCTTCACTGGTCTCACCGGTTCGTTGTTTTTCCTCGAGTTCGGCATCTTATTATCCGTTTGCCTCTTATCCGTTTGCCTCGCTGTCCCGTCTCAACCTGCTACGATACGCCGCTTCCGCCGCTCCATGCACTTCAAGCACGGGGACGTTCGCTGAAGCAGCCACTCGCGCGCAGTCCTCGTATTCAGGCTGAAAGTGTAGCGTGCGCGCGCCATCGCGCGCTACCTTTATCCGGACTGGCCCGTACTCGGTCTCAATGGTTTCGATCGTGCGTTCCAGCACCCGCCGCCTGGCTTCGTAGTAGCGAACACCAAGCGTCGTAGTCTCGACCAGCATCATTTCGATCATCGCATCAGCCGTTTCCGGTTTGCACAGAACTGTGAGCAGGACACCCGGCCTGTCCTTTTTCATTTGAGCGGGAATCATGAATACATCAAGCGCTCCCTGCGCAAACGCGCGTTCCATCACGAAGCTGTAGACCTGCGGGTTCATATCATCGATGTTAGTTTCGATGACCACAACCGTTTCCTCAGGAGCAGCATAGACTTGTGCCCTCTGCCTACTGCCCTCTGACTTCTGGTTTCTGGTTTCTGGTTTCTGGTTTCTGGTTTCTGCCTTCTGCCTTCTGCCTCCTGCCTTCTGCCTTCTGCGCTCCGTCTGTGCAGCGCTTCCGGCCTTAGGACTCTGGACACCGGCAGTGTCTTGCGGCAGTAACATCGCGCCGGCTACGGGCGAGGACGGCGTATCTCCTTCCCCGAACTCACCGATCATCAGTCGCAACGCGTTAGGGAAGCCTTTTGGATCGCGTAACCCCGCTCCGTAGCCGACCCGAGCGACCTTCATCGGCGGCAGCGGTCCGAACTCTTCGCAAAGCGTCGCCACGATCGCTGCCCCGGTCGGCGTGACGAACTCGCCTTCAAGCTCGCCCGCGTACACCGGCGCGTCCCGAAGAAGTTCGGCCGTCGCCGGGGCCGGAATCGGCAATCGCCCATGTTGAGCATCCACCGAACCGCTTCCCAATCTAAGAGGTGAGCAGAAGAATCGCTCGACGCCGAGCAACTCGAACCCGATCATCGCGCCTACTATGTCGATTATCGAATCAACCGCGCCGACCTCATGAAAATGAATCTTCTCCGGAGTCGTCCCGTGAACTCGCGCTTCCGCATCGGCCAGCCGTTCGAAAACCAGAATCGCTTTATCTTTGACATGCTCAGTTGCGTTCGACCCAACAATGATCGAACGAATGTCGGCAAGCGTCCTGGCCGGCTGCGCAGCCTGGTTGACTTCGACATCGAACTTCGTCGCCGAGACACCGCTTCGCTCAACATGCCGCCTGCTGATTTGATAACCGTTGAGTCCGAGCGATGACAGTTGGTCCTCCATTGATTCGAGATCGACACCCAGGTCAAGCTGCGCGCCGATAATCATGTCGCCGCTCACACCAGCAAAACAGTCAAAGTACACGGCTCGCATCAAGTCTCGCTCCTAAGGACAATCGTGTTGTGTCTTTGCCCTTTGCGTCTTTGCGCTTCTTTGCGGCTTTGCGCGAAACCCATCTCGTTAGGGCAAAGTCATCAAGGACCACCCGCTCGCCAAGTCAACCGCGGTCCTTCAAGAACTGCGGCAGTAATTCGCCAGCCTTGCCGAGCAACGTCACATCGGCGATGAACGAAATATCGGTCATCTCCGCGTTGACCTCGATCACGCGCGCGCCTCTGCGCTTTGCCGTGATTGGGAGCCCGGCCGCCGGATAAACAGCAGCCGACGTTCCGACCGCAAAGAACAAATCAGCGCGAGCGGCCGCTTCCTCCGCGCGCTCGAACACGCCGTCCGGCAACATCTCGCCGAACAGCACTACATCGGGCCGCGCTGGTCCGCCGCAAGCCAGACAGCGCGGTGGATTCTCTTCAAGCGGGCTCTCGCGCGCCTCGAAAGTACTAGCGCAGCGCAGGCAACGCGCCCGCCAAATGTTGCCGTGCAACTCGAGCACGTTGAGACTGCCGGCCGCGCGATGCAGATCGTCAATGTTCTGAGTCACCAGCGTAAAGCCTTCGAACCTGCGTTCCCATTCAGCAAGCGCGTTATGACCTGGATTAGGCTCAATGCTCATAAGCATTCCACGCCTATAATCGAACCACTCCCAGACGAGTTTAGGATCGGTAGCGATCAGCTCAGCCGAAGACAGTTCAGTGACCGGTCTCCCCCGCCACGTCCAGATTTCGCTATCGCCTCCGCCTCGAAAAGTAGGCACCCCGCTCTCGGCAGATATGCCGGCCCCGGTGAGTACGGCGACATTCCGGGCCCGGTCGAACATTGAAAGGAGTTCGTCTGTGACGTTCGTCAGAACCATCGCGATTCCCGATGCCAGGTAAAACCCAGATGCTATAGACCGCCGCATTCCGAAGTCAAGCAAACCAAAAAGTGAACAGGATAGCCCTGGCAGGCTGCTAAAAAGGGGGTTCGTCACCAGGACACAAAGACACGAAACTACACCAGGGCAGTGAATGCACAGTTGTGGTCTTTGTGCTCCTTCGAGTCTTCGTGTCTTAGCGGCGATGGATTGGTTGTTCGGCAGTAGTTGGAGAATGCATGTTGCTGTAAATATCGTGCTATACAAAGCACAGCTCACCTTTCAAAAACCCTAATCGCGCTGATAATATTTGCGATTCCAATAGCCAACAGAAGCAGGGCTGCGATACGACGCTGAGAAACCGATCTACGTATGACTATCCAGGAAACAATGCGCGACCGGGTTCGCTCGGCGATTAGCAAGGTGTTCGATATCGATCTGGCTGAGATCCCGGTCGAGGTCCCGCCGAGAACTGAACTCGGTGACCTTGCGTTTCCTGTTGCGTTCGAACTGGCGAAGAGGCTCAAGGCTGCGAGCGGTCAGAAACAGAACCCGAGAGAAATTGCCACCAGGCTCGCCGATGAGATGAGACACGTGGAGGGAGTCGTGCGCGCTGAAGTAGCCGGCGCCGGCTACTTGAATCTTTATCTGAATCGATCCGACTTCGTGTTGTGCTCGCTTGATCAGCCGCAGGCCCTCGCGCCTCAGTTGGGGGGCAAGATCATCGTCGAGCATACCGCCGTCAACCCTAATAAAGCCGCGCACATCGGTCATCTGCGCAATGCTGTGCTGGGCGATACGACGGTCAGGATGCTGCGCGCGGCCGGCGAAACAGTCGAAATCCAAAACTACATCGACAACACCGGCGTGCAAGTCGCAGATGTCGTCGTAGGCTTCAGGCACATTGAGCGGATGACCCTCGATCGGATCAAAGCCATCAACGATCAGTTCGATTATTACTGCTGGGACCTGTACGCGCGGGTTGGGAATTTTTACGAAGAGGATAGCTCGCGCCTGGCGTTTAGAACTGAGGCCCTGCACGGGCTCGAAGCGGGTGAAGGCGAGATCTACGAGATGGCTGATTACATCTCGACGCGCATACTCGAATGTCATCTGAATACAATGGCGCGCGTCGGGATCGAGTACGATCTTTTGCCCCGCGAGTCAGACGTGCTCCAGATGAATCTGTGGAGCCGGACATTTGAGTTGCTCAAGCAGCGTGGCGCTGTCGAGTACGCAACCGAAGGCAAGCTCGCCGGGTGCTGGGTGATGCGCTCGACAGACGAGTCAGAGGGAGACGATGAGACCGAGCACGAATTGGACAAAGTGATCGTGCGTTCGAACGGCACAGTGACATACACGGGCAAGGACATCAGTTTTCATTTGTGGAAGCTCGGACAGCTCGACATCGATTTCTATTACAAGAAGTTTCACACCTATCCGGATCAGCACGTCGCGTGGATCACCAGTTCCGATCCGAACGACGAAGATCCGGCGCATCCGCAGTTCGGAAGCGGCGCGGCCTACTTCAACGTGATAGACATCGGGCAGGCGTACCCGCAGCACTACGTTAAGCTGGGAGTGATGGCGGTGGACCACGATGCACGAGTCGAGCGCAGCGCGCATCTCGGGTACGAAAAAGTCGTGTTGACTACGGCGACCGCGCAGCAGCTCGGACAACAAGTGTCAGAGGAAGACCGCAAGCGTGGCGTGGTGAGTATGTCCGGGCGCAAAGGCCTAGGCGTGAAGACCGATGACTTCATCGATCAGCTTGAAGCGAACGCGCTGGCTGAAGTCGCGAGCCGTCATCCGGAGCTGAGCGCTGAGGACCAGCGCGAGGCGGCGCACAAAATAGCTGTAGGAGCGCTGCGCTACTTTCTGCTCAAGTTCACCCGCAATTCAATAATTTCGTTCGACTTCAAGGAAGCGCTGGCGTTCGACGGCGAAACCGGCCCGTACCTTCAGTACTCGGTCGTGCGCGCGAACTCAATCTTTCGCAAGCTGACGGACGCGGGTATAGACGTGAGCACTTCCGGTGTTCACGAAGTGCCCAGCGAGCGCCTGGGCGAATTGCTCAGCGGCCAGGACGGCGACGATCTGTGGTCGGTTCTATATCTGGCAGAGCGACTGGCCGATATTGTCCGCGGGGCGGTCGCCGCGCTCGAGCCGGCAGTTGTCGCAAAGTGGGCGTTTCAGCTCGCCCAGCGGTTCAACATCTTTTATCACAATCATCACATTCTGTCGGAGCAGGATCCCGCGCGTCGCGCGCTGCTCGTCGCGATAACGACGGTCGTTCGCCGCCAGCTGATTCGGGCATTGGATGTGCTCGGCATCGAGGCTCCCGAGAGGATGTGAAGGACATGGCAGGCGGTTTGCAACGTGACCCGATTGCGGTTGTATAAGGGACATCATGCTCATCGTAATGAAACCCGGCGCCACCGAAGCTCAGGTGGAAGAAGTGCTCAGCGTCATACGCGGGCTCGGGTTCAAGCCGCACCCGATGCCCGGGGCTACTCGCACCGCGATAGGTATCACCGGAAACCCGGGCGCGATCGATCCTGCCCACTTCGAGATGCTCTCCGGAGTCGCAGAAGCCATCAGGGTCTCAAAGCCCTACAAGCTCGTCGGACGCGACCTGAAGCACGACGACACTATCGTCCGCGTCGGAGACATCGAGATCGGTGGGTCCGAGCCCGCAATCATCGCCGGACCGTGCGCAGTTGAATCATATGAGCAGACCATGGCGATTGCGGACATTGTCGCGTCGTGTGGCGTGAAGCTCTTTCGAGGCGGCGCCTTCAAACCCCGCACATCACCTTACTCGTTTCAGGGCCTGGGCGAGGAGGGGTTGAAGATTCTCGCAGAGGCGCGTGATCGATTCGGACTCAGCATAGTGACCGAAGTGCTGGACACCGAAACGGCTGATCTCGTCGAACAATACGCAGACATTGTGCAAGTCGGAGCGCGAAACATGCAGAACTTCTCGCTGCTGCGCCGTGTTGGCCAGGGTCGCAACCCAGTGATGCTCAAGCGCGGAATGTCGGCGACACTCGACGAACTGCTGCTCGCGGCTGAATACATCATGGCTGAGGGCAACTACAACGTGATTCTATGCGAGCGAGGGGTACGCACTTTCGCGGACCACACGCGAAACACTCTGGACTTGTCGATCGTGCCGGCGGTGCAGCATCGCTCTCATCTTCCGATCATCGTCGATCCTTCTCACGGAACGGGCAAACGTCACAAAGTGATTCCTCTCGCGCGCGCAGCGGTAGCCGCCGGCGCCGACGGAATCATGGTCGAAGTCCACAATCATCCCGAGCAAGCGCTGTCGGATGGCCCGCAAGCGCTGTTGCCGGAGATGTTCAAGCAACTTGTCGCCGAGGTCCACTCAATACACAAGGTGATACGGGAAGCTTCGGCGGGCATCGCGTGAGTGTTAATAACGGTGGCAAAGGAAACACTCATTTACGATTTTTCATTTTCCATTTGCCATTTTTCATTTGTCCTCAGCCAAGTTGGTAGGCTTGAACATGCCGCAATGGCGAATGAAAAATAACCAACGGAAAATGGCCGCCGAGCCGGTCAACCCGTCAACCTGTATTGAAAAACAAACTCGATACTCGGCACAGGATTCGTAGAAGAACTTTTACTCTCAAGCCTAGTCTGTCTCTTGCGGTAGCGATTGTGGCGACCGTACTCTCGCTCTCTTCGTTCGCATACTTCTTCTCAAACGGGATGACGAATGTCTACGGCGATGGCGTAGCTCACGTCAACATCGCGCGTAAAGTGGTCGATTCACCCGACGACCCGCTATGGCAGCGCTACATTCAGATTGGCTCTCCCTGGCTTCCGCTTCAAACGGTTGCGATGTTGCCGCTGGTAGTCAACGACTGGATGTGGAGAACGGGAGTCGCGGGAAGCATCGTTTCAATGATTTCGTTCGTCTTCGCCGCCGTGTCACTTTACCTGCTCGCCAAGTGCTTCTATGGAAAAGAGGACACGGGATGGGGCGAAGGCCTGCCCGCCCTGTCTGCCGCGATCTTCATTCTTAATCCCAGCGCGTTGTACATGCAGTCGACGCCGATGAGCGAGCTCGTTTTCATGGCGGCGCTGGTAGCTGCGGTTTACTTGCTGCAACGATGGCTGAACGATCAGTCGGCGAGACGGCTGGCGGTCGCGGCACTTGCAATGACCGTGGCTACCTTAGCGCGTTATGAAGCCTGGCCGGCCGCGGTGCTCTCGGTTCTAATCGTCGCTCTGACCTCACACGGCGATTGGAGAACGAAGATCAAACGCACTGCCCTATTCGCAGCACTGGCGGCAGTCGGTCCGGTCTACTGGATGTGGCACAACTGGGCGATCTATGGCAATGCGTTCGAGTTCCTTTCGGGGCCGAACTCGGCGCGAGGGATCGCTCTACAGAATCGAGTGAACTTCAACTGGTCGGCCATATTCGTCGGGCATGCCGGGCTGGACATCTTGACAATCGCAGCCGCCACCGCCGTGTGCGCCGGTCCTTTAGTTCTGTTGCTGAGCGCCGCCGGCTTCGCAAGATCGCTTGTCGCAAAACGCAAGTCGTTACTGGAACACTCACCGCTAATCTTGCTGATTCTACCGTCCTTTTTTCACGCCTTCGGCCTGTACCGAGGAGAAATTCAGGTCGTCCCCTTGAGCGCTTTCGGACTGCTCAATGTTCGATACGGCTTGCCTCACCTGTTGGGTGTTGCTCTGTTTGCGCCTGCGTCCGTTCTGCTCTTCAAAGGCTCGGCCAGGCGATGGGCGGGCGGCATCGTGTGCCTGATCGTCGCCGCACAGTATGGATACTTGATTTCGGAGGGACCTGCGCAGCTTGCGGTCTATCAAGAGGGCTATCGCAATGGCGTGAACGCGCGGCCGGTACGAGAGCGCGCGCGGGTCGCTTCATTCCTGACCACGAATCCGCCAGCTCGGTTGATACTGATGCACAGCGGCGCGCTTGGACCGGTTGTGTCACAGGGAGGCCTGCGCTTCTCGGACATTATTCACGAAGGCACAGAGCGCTGGCATCAACTCAGCGATGGAATTCCTAAGGATGTCGCGACTGTGATTGTACAGCAGGGTGATCCCCTCGACCTGCGAATAGGTGGGAACCCGGCTCTGACACGCGATTTGGCGGCAGAGTTTTCGCAGCAGTTTTCGGACGGGAACATTAAGGTGTATGAACGCCGAAAGAGTGAAAGGTGACTATTTCTCATCTGACGTCGATGCCTGAGTAGCTTCGGTGGGCTAGTGTTCGCACGCGGTTGCGTCCGGCAGCTTTCGCGAGGTACATCGCACGGTCCGCCATCTCAACCAACTCCTCTTTGTTCTTCGCGCCCGTCGGGTAAGTTGCTACGCCAATACTGGCGGTTACCTGCCCCACTTTTTGCACCGGCGTCGAAGCTATCGACTCCCGCAGCCGCTCGGCTACCTCCATAGCATCTTCGCGATCACACTGAGGGAGAATTATGACAAACTCCTCGCCGCCGTAGCGGGCACAAATATCGGTATCGCGCACAGTCCCTCTCATTATCGCAGCTACATGGCACAGCGTCACATCTCCGGAGCGATGACCGTGAGTGTCGTTGATGCGCTTGAGATGATCGAGGTCGAGCAGAATGAGCGAAACCTGTTGATCGTTGCGATCGGCGAGCTTCGTTTCGCGATCGAGGCGGTCTTGAAAGCACCCGTGGTTGAACAGTCCGGTTAGCGCATCGGTCATCGCTTGAGTCTGCACGTGCCGAAAAAGGCGCGCGTGACTTATCGCCACGGAGAGCTGATCGGAAACAGTATTAACCATCAGTACTTCTTCGTCTTCCCAATTGCGAAAGGCTGTATCGTCCTCGATCCGAAGCCCACCGATAACGGTGTTGCGATATGTGATCGGCACCTCCAGGGCGAACGGCGTTGCCAACGGCTCATCGCTATCTCCGGCGCCGCTCGCCTTCGCGCGAAAGGTCTCGGACACCCGCTCACCATTCGCGCGTTTTGCATCCTCCTGTGCAGAATGCGCTTCTCTCTTCTGGCCGTTCGCTGCGGCTGCATCGGACGTTTTGGGATGCGTGTCGGGATCATTACCGTCGCGTTGAGGGTGTTCAGGCCGCTCGTAGACACTCATGCCCTCTAGCGTGTTTGTTCCTTCTTGCCAGAGTACGATAGCTGCACTGCGGGCCCTTAACGCGCGGCCGACCTCCTCAACTGCCGACTGAAGTATGAGCCCGATCTCGAGCGTGCTTGAAATCGCCGAGCTTATGCGATTGGTCGCCATCTCGAGTTCGTTCTGACGCTGCATAAGCATCGTCACCTTGGTCGTGAAGGTCAACGCGAGCCTCAAGGACGAACTTCGCGGAGTGCAAGCGTTTACCAGCGTTTCAAACCTCTCGCGCTCCTGTGGTGTCTGAACGCTTACGCGCGCCATCAGGTATTCGATGGCGGTGAACACGACGTTGGGATCAAATGTCCAGACCATGTCGTAGGCCGGTGTGAGGCCTATCATCTCACCGGCAACTACACACGAAGTCAGCAGTCCGCAGAAGCGGGGCTCCATTACGAGTATGAACGGACCGGTTTCAATTCCGTGATAATCACGTTCCTCCAAAGCCGTGAGCCTTAAGCCTTCCTCGGGTTGCCAGACGCGGCCGCTGCACTCCGAGTCGCATGAGAAAAGGTAGACGCGGCGCGACGCGGCAGCCAGCGTTGCAAGCCGCTTCTTCTGTCGTGCCGGGTCACCGCTCAAGCAACGACCCTCGATCACAAGTGCGGACAGTTTGTTCTCGGTTACGACGTCTTCAAAGTAACGGACGAGACGCGACACCGTTTGTTCGTTGCAGCGCACCGGAGCGAACTCCTCGCGGTGCTGGTCAGTGAGCACATAATAGAGCGAATGCATGAAGCAGGAGTTCTCTGGAATTCAGGGTTAAGCCGCGTGGGGACTGAAACAGCCTCGTCCAATTCTAACTTGCGAACCGAAGGAGTCAATTCTTTTCATCTCGCTCTACTCTCTGCATTTGAGCCACGTTCACAGGTTTTGGAGTCCGCGAAACTACTATGTAGTTTTTTCATACAAAGAGGGAAACTCCTACAGGTGAACGGGAAATTATCCAGGGCCGCCAGTTCTTAAAGTGCCATTTTTGATCGGCAGAGCGTATGACCCACTCGACCGGTAGTGGCACGGTGCTCGCTGCAAACTAGCGTAAGCCGGGCGCGCCGAATGTTTAGCTGGCTTAATCTCTATCGTCGCACTATCGAACCTCCGGAGGTAGAAACGATGAAAAAGTTGGTTTATGTCACTCTCTTGATGACGCTTGGGATTGCATTCGAGTCGGGTTGCGCCACCAAGAAGTACGTGCGCAACCGAGTCGCGGAACGAGTCACGCCGGTCGAAAGCCGCACAGGTGAGTTAGAGGAAACCTCGCGCAGAAACACTCAGCAGATTGGCCAGCTCAGAACAGGCGTTGATGATGCCCGCATGCGAGCAGACAGGGCTCAAGCTGCGGCCGACCAGGCATCGTCTTCTGCCGAGCAGGCTAACACTCGAGTCTCGGGCGTTGAGCGCAACGTCGAAGATCTGCGCGCGAATCTCGATAAGTACACAAGGCAAACAACTTCAATGGTCTTCTTCCGGCCGGGGAGCGCGGTGCTGACCAAAGAGGCAATGGCGCAGCTTGATACACTCGCGTCGCAGATCACCGACCGTCGCGGGTTTGTGCTCGAAATTGTAGGGTACGGCGATTCAGCCAAGGCGAGCAATTACAATCAGAGCCTCGCGCAGATGAGAGCCGAGGCGGTTCAGCGATACCTCGCGGACAAAGACAACGTTCCGCTGATGCGAATGTTTGCGGTCGGGTTTGGCGCTGCGAGGCCGCTGATTCAGAATGCATCCACGAGTGAATCATCTTCTTCTGGCAACGCGCAAACATTGCCTCGCCGTGTTGAAATCCATCTCCTGACCAATGCCGCCGTCGACCGAGCGCCGACACGGAGCGGTACTTCGGGAGCGGCAGCTCGCTCAACACAGAATCCATAGTCACGGTTGCCGACCTACTGTGATTATTGGCGCGGTTGGCGGCTATCACTTGTCCCCGTGATGGCCGCCAACGAGGATTTTCTCCCCTCCCATCGACCAGTCTCGCTAAAGCGAGGCCTACCCTCCCTAACAAATTCGTTCCAGACAAGTTAAGTGCTATAATCCTGGAGCAACCGGATTTAGGGTCATTGCATCACAAGCTGTGAGGTCATGGCCTACATCACAAACACGTTGACAATGCCCGTGACCGGCGAACGAATCCAACCAGCGTCCGACCAGGAACTGGCCAGGGCGGCGGCCGCTGGTGATTTGGCGGCGTTTGAAAAACTGTATGAACAGCATCATAGGCGAGTCTACTCGCTCTGTCTGAGGATGCTCGGGAACGGTTCGCACGCGGAAGACCTGACTCAAGAGGTCTTCCTGCAAGTGTACAAGAAGATTGGGAGCTTTCGCGGCGAGTCAGCCTTCACAACCTGGCTGCACCGGTTGACCGTAAATCAAGTGCTGATGCACTTCCGCAAGCGTGGGGTTAAGCTCGAGCACACGAGTGAGGAAGGCGACTTCACCAATGTCGTCGAAACGCCACTGCAGAGCACTCGGCGAATCTCGATGGTCGACAAGCTCGCGCTCGAGAAGGCCATTTCGGAATTGCCTCCCGGCTACCGAACGGTATTTGTCCTTCACGATGTCGAGGGGTATGAGCATGGCGAGATCTCAAACCTGCTGGAGGTCAGCATCGGAACTTCGAAGTCACAGCTTCACAAGGCACGCATGCGGCTGCGCGAGCTGCTGACCAAATGAACGAAGGCATCAGGTACGATCAAAATGGTTTGCAAGCACTGTCAAGAACTATTATCTGAATATATCGACGGAGCGCTCGAGCTTGGTGAGCAGGTTAACATCGAGCGTCATCTCGGCGACTGTGAGCCGTGCCGAGCTGTCCGCGACGACTTGCTCCAGATAGTTCACTTCAGCCAACAACTTCCTACGCAATCGCCTTCGACGGCCTTGTGGCCGCGTATTAGCTCAGATCTCGCGGAGCTGCAGCCCAGCCTCTGGTCCCGCCCGCTGAGGTGGTTGGCCGGCTTCAGAACGCTCAACTTCAACTTCTCGGTTCCGCAGTTGATCGCGGGCGCGGCGGCTCTGGCAGTAGTCGTCTCAATCGGTTTTGTTGTGTCGCGGCACGACACTGGCCCGCCTCCGCCATCCTTAAGCGCGGGGCTTGCTGCGCCCCCCCAAGTCACACCTCTCTCAAGGGCGGACATACAGCAGCTCGAGAATCAGATCAATGAACTAAGCCAAACGGTCGAGCAGCGCAAAGACTCCTGGGATCCGGAGCTTCGGACCGCGTTTGAGCGAAATCTCTTATACATTGACCAGTCCCTGGTCGAGTGCCGGCATCAGTTGAATAACAATCCGGCCGATGATGTTTCGCAGGAGTTGATGCTCAACGCATACCGGGAGAAAGTCCGTCTGCTGGAAGGCTTTGAAAAGTTTTGATACCAGGCCGGTCAAGCTCCCTATGTTGAGCGTCTGGTGCCGCCAACGATGATCCAAGAGAGCAGCCACACGAGACGCACAACGACGAGGTATTCGATACCGCTTTGTATCTCGGTCTTCCTCTGTTTTGCGATCGGCACGATCGCCGCTGACTCGCCTGCGCGGTTCGAACGCATGTACGCACCAGAACACTCTGCCCATCTGACGATTTCAAATGTGAACGGCAGCATCCACGTTTTCTCCTGGGACAAGAAAACAATCGTCGCGCGAGCGAGCGCCGCTCCTTACGTCTCGATCGAAGATCAGTTCATTGGCGACGATATTACGATCACCACGAAACGCAACCTCAGATTGGGCCGGGCGGACTTCGATGTTTCCGTGCCGCCTGAAACATCGGTGACCATCAAAAACATCGTGGGCAACATCGAACTTCGCGGAATCACAGGGCATGTGAGCGTCCACTCAATCGATAGCGATGTTCACCTCGTCAGAGTGAATAGCCCTGCAGTGGATGTGTTAGTGACCAGCGGGGACATCGTCTTCGACGGGGAGCTGCACGAAGGCGGTTCCTATAGCCTTCAATCGATGAAAGGCGACCTTGACGTTACGCTGCCCAGCGCAACACCCTTCAACCTCAATGCTCGGGCTCTCAGCGAGAACATCAACCTCGGCTCCTTTCTCTCGAGCCTGACTGGCTCGTCGCGCGGGCCTAAAGGCGTCTCCGGCACATACCTCAAGGGCGGCTCTCGGCTCACTCTTACCGCGTTTGCAGGGCGCATCTTGCTTCATAAGAAGTGAATGACCAGACTCTCGCGCTACCGGCAGCCCTCCTTTTGCCCTTGAACACAGGCTTGATCTCGAAATAAAGATGAGACGGCCCGTCTACCGGAACATTTAGAGATCGAACTCGTAATTTTCGGTGGCAGGCGGCGACCGTAGATAAATTCTCCAGCGTATGTTATAAAATGATTGCTCGGACGGAGCAGGCAGGAGGCATGGTGGATGCCCCTCTCAGCGGCCCCTGTAGACTCAGGCTGATTCGATTGGATAAAGAGCTGCTCGTTGATGCATAAAGACGATGTCAACTCCGATCAAGTAACCGCGTGTGTGGACGATTCGCCACAGCGCGACTTCAGTGACATTTGCGGCGGCTACGACCCCTCCGACTTCAATAACAACACCGGTGATAAACCCGAGCGCATACGTCTGGATGCGCTCCTTCCATTTCTTGAGGAACGAATAGCATTCAAGATACCCAGCGATCTCAGGCACCTCGACGGTGTGTTGGATTATTTGAACGAGCGAATGCTTCGGCTAGGGATTGTTAATTCAGACGACTCGGAAGTGTTGATCGCCTTAGACGAGGCCATCGTGAATGCGATCAAGCATGGGAATAAGTGCGATCCGCGGAAGGCCGTTCACATCGTCGCGGAATTCAGCGCCGACGGCGTTAGATTCATCGTCGCCGATGAAGGCGCTGGATTCGAGCTGGAGAAGGTACCTGATCCTACCGAGCCCTGCAGGCTGCTCGAGCCAAGCGGGCGCGGGCTTCTGCTCATCAACCACATAATGGATGAAGTTCGCTTTAATCAGTGCGGCAACCGTTTAGAAATGTTCAAGCGTCCCGTAAACAAGCCTCAATCTCGAATCCAATCGACAAACGGCAACAACACATCGAAGTGACCGCTCGTAGTTAAGCCTTTAGCACACGGGGATCTGATTCCGGGTTAACAATCTCGGTTGAACGCTCAATTCATGCAATGTCTAGGGGCCCTGTTATCCGGCTCGCGGCGCGGGCCCGCAGCATGCTCTCGTCGCTCGGGCGTTGCTCAGGGTCAATCTCTGTTTTTCGCCATTGCGGACGCAGCAAGGTAAGAAGCGCCGTAGCTCGCACTCGATCAGCGAGGTCTTCGCTCATAACGCGTCGTGCGCATAGCTCATCATAGCCGCATTTGATCAGTGCCGAGCGCAGCTGGTGCTGGCGTTCTCGCGTGCCGCTGTTCAGGGCATCGATGAGCGATACTTCAAACAGCGCTCGATCTTCGGCCGACATCCGCTTGATCAGCGGCTCGCTGGGATCTTCACCGGAGCACAGCCGCTCAACCTCGTGCATCACCCCCTTCGGATGAACGCGAGACGCCACGACAATGGAACCCGAGTTAGCCCCTCTTAGCCAGCGCCTACGTCTCAAGCTTCCCAGGCGCATCAAGAACACCAACCCCCCAAGCTCAAATAGAGCAAGAGCGGTGACAAGCCACCACCAACTGGATTCACCTTGGAACAAATCTATCCTCTGGACCGGTTCGACGAGTCAGAACCCTCTCCTGACTTAAAAGCTGTGTTGTTTGCTGCAAGACACGTTCCCCGAGCGAAAAACGTTTATCGCGTAACTGGAATAGAGAATTAACCTTCTTTTCAGCGCAAAACGCGTCGCGGGTCACCCCGCGGAACTGAAGGCTCAGGCCCACAGCTCTGTTACTGAACGCCTCAGCTAGGGTGAGTGATGTATCAGCAGGGACAGAAAGCGAAGGCGGAATGGCGGAAGGCAGAAGGCGCAAGGCGGAAGGCGGAAGACAGAAGGCGGAAGGCAGAAGACACCTGCTTTCCCCGTACTGCCTTCTGCTTTTCTGCCTTACGGACGAGCTTTGTACTTCTCGTAGAGCTCCGTGTGCCTGCTGGTGAGCGGTATGTCGCGTCCATTGATGAACACGTGCTTGATTTGAGTCCTTATCTCGAGCGGGTCACCGTCAGTCACAATCAGGTTCGCAATTTTCCCCTGCTCAATCGATCCGACGCGATCGGCGATGCCGAAAATCTCCGCCGGATAGATCGTGACCGCCTTGAGCGCTTCTTCTTTTGGCAGTCCAAATGCAGCGGCCATTCCGGCGTGATAAGGCAGGTTCCTCGAGTAAGCAGAGTCGTTCGTCTGGAAGGCGATCTTCACACCCGCCTTCGAAAGCAATCCCGCGTTCGCGAAAGCGGCATCGTACGGATCGTCTTCCCGCACCGGCACTCGCAGCACCGGCCCGACGATGACCGGAATGTTTTTAGCCTTGAGCTGGTCAGCGACCTTATATGCCTCGGCCCCCCCCGAGATGATCGCTTTGAGTTTCATCTCGCCAACAAACGCTATGGCGCTCTTGATGTCGCGCTCGAGGTTAGCGTTTATAACGACGGGCATCTGGCCGCGCACGACGGGGATCAACGCTTCGAGCTTCAGGTCAACGTTTTGTTTCGGCAGGCTTGGATCTTTCGCCCGCGCGTCTTTCGCGTCACCATAAGCCGCGGCGTCTCGCAGAATCTTCTTCAAGCTTTCAATTTGCCTCTCTTGTTCCCGGCGCAGCTCGGTGGCCGACCGCTGCTGCCCGCCGAACTCGCCTCCAAATCCGCGCCCGCCCCCTCCGCCGGGCCAGTTGATGTGCATCGCGACCGGCGACTTCAAAACCATCTCGCGTGGAGTCCAACCGTCGAGGTTTAGGATCGCGCTTTGCCCTGCAATCAACCCGCCGCGCGGCGCGGTGAGCGCGCTCGTGACTCCGTTAACGCGAGTCACGGCGATGTGTGAACTGTCGGGACGAATGGCGACGTCTACGTGAATGTTCGCGTTGTTATCCCCTATCTCGTTGGTGTCAACAGATCCCGCAACCGACCCGATTTCGGTTAAGCCAATCTCCGTGTCAGCGTCCATCATTCCGGGATAGACCGACAGCCCTTTCCCATCGATGACCTTCGCGCCCGCGGGAACTGACGCATCCGCCCCCACAGCAGCAATCTTTCCGTTAGCAATCACCACCGTTCCGCTCTCAATCACCGGCCCCGTCACTGTTACAATTCGCACGTTGCGGATCGCGTAAGTGTCCGTCGGGCCCTGGGCTAAAGCAACGCGCACGTATGATCCGGTCGGCCCAAAGAACCCTAGCGCGACAGCGCAGGTGAAAGCGATGAATATCAAAACCAGCGTCTTGCTCTTCATTATTGGTCTCCAGGGTCCGACAAACTTTAGCTTGTCGTCCTGTGTCGTCAGTGGTGTTTCTTCGCCGTCGGGTATCGGTTAGTCCGGCGACAAACTGAAGTTTGTCGGACATCGACGTCGGAGACCGAAGTATGTCCGACATCACTCTTACGGCTCCCTTTCATTTTGGCCGAGGCGATTCATTCGGACGAGGCTGCGGCTCGTCCGGCCTTTCGACGCGGGGCTGCCGAGCTCCGCCCCGCTGATCTCGTTCGCGCTTGATCAAGTCAGCCTTCTCGCGTTTGAGCAGCTCGCGCTGCTTCAGGTCCTCATTCCGATCGAAGTAGACCTCGCCTTCGATCATCGTCATCTCGGCCATGGTGTAGACCGAAAACGGATGCTGGCTGAAGATCACCAGGTCAGCGTCTTTCCCGACATCAATCGAGCCCGTTCGCTTGTCTATGCCAAGCTGAATTGCCGGATTGAGCGTTACCATCCGCAATGCCTCTTCTTCGCTAACGCCGCCGTATTTCATTGCCTTCGCCGCTTCCAGATAGAGCCGACGAGCAAGCTCATCGGAGTCGGAGTTCATCGAGACGATCACTCCGCGCGACGCCATCAGAGCAGCGTTGTAAGGAATCGCGTCGTAAGCTTCGAGCTTGTACGCCCACCAGTCAGAGAAAGTCGAGCCACCGGTCTTGTGCGCGGCCATCTCCTTTGCGACCTTGTAGCCTTCAAGCACGTGCTGAAGCGTCTGCACGTGAAACCCCAGCTCATCGCTCAGATTGAGCAGCATCAAGATCTCATCGTCGCGATAGCTGTGCGAGTGGACCATTCGCTTGCCCTCCAGAATTTCGACCAACGCATCGAGCATCAGGTCGCGCCGGGGAGGAATCGCAGTTTTGTCGGTAGCTTTCTTCGCGTCGTACTCCTGCCACTCGCGCCTGTAATCCTTCGCTTTGACGAACGCCTCGCGTATTGTTTCCTCGACGCCCATCCGAGTCGCAGGATAGCGGCGTGCGGCCGTAGGCGCTCTGCCCTGAGAGTTGGACTGCTTCGGGTTCTCGCCAAGCGCGAACTTGATTCCCTGCGGGGCATCGGGGACCAGCCACTGATCAACCGGCTTCCCGATCTTCCACTTGACCACTGCATTCTGCCCGCCTATCGAGTTCGCTGACCCGTGCAACACGTTAGCGGTGGTGGTTCCGCCGGCAAGCTCGCGATAGATAGCGGGGCTGTAAGGATCGATCACGTCCCGAACGCGCACCATCGCAGTCACCGAAAGCGAGCCCTCGTTCACGCTGCCTTCGACTCCGGTGTGCGAATGGCAATCGATGATGCCGGGCGTCACATACTTGCCGGTGGCATCGATGACCCGAGCGTTCGGGTCGCGCGCCTTCACGTTCGGCCCGACCTCGGCGATCTTGCCGTCGCGGATCAGAATAGAGCCGTTGTTGATCGTCCCGTGCGAGGCAGTCATTATGGTTGCGTTCTTGATAAGTGTTTCCCCCGGCGCGGGCGCGGGAACGACAGAACTGGCTCCAGCAGCCAGTTTCGCGTTACCGACGGTCTGCGTGAACGCCGAAGCAACCATCGCCAGGGTCAGCATCAGTGACAGAATCGCGTTAGTCTTTTTCATCATTCCCTCCCGGCCAATCGCGGCTTGCGGATTTCGGCTTGCGAATTAGATTGCAGATTGCAGCTTCCAGATTGCAGATTCCAGATTCCGACTTTTGAATTGCTGATTGACATAGAGTCCGACTGTTCCGAAATCCGAAATCCGAAATCCGAAATCTGCAATCTGCAATCTGGAATCTGAAATCCCAATTCCCAATTCGCAATTCGCAATTCGAAATGCGCCTTCACCTCGCCCTGGTGCCCGTGAACTCGAACGAACCCATCGCGCCCATCACGATAGTGCCGCGCATCGAATCGCCTTCGATGGTGCCGCTGATTATCGCGTCAACGGACTCACCGCCCATGTCGACGGTTGCCGTCAACCGAATTTGATTTCCTGTGACCCGTCCAGTCTTGATCGCTACGTTCCCCATATGCGTCCCCAGCGTGCCGGCTATTTGCTCTCCGTCTTTCGTCAGAGTCAGTTGAGCGCCGATGTCCCCCTGAGGCGACTGAACGACCAGCGACCACGTACCAGATGGATCAACGGCCGGCCCGCTCGGGGGGCCGCCGGGCCTGCCCCCCATTCCGCCGCCGCGCACCGGCGCAGCGTCGGGCTTCTTCAACTCGATCTGATCCCCATCGATGAAGACGTGTCTGACCTTTGTGTCCTTGGCCAGAAGATCGCCGCTCACGACAACCAGGTTGGCAATCTTACCGACCTCGATCGTGCCGAGTTGATCTGCGGCGCCAAACATTTCAGCCGCGTTGATCGTCAGCGCCCGCACAGCTTCGTCCTTCGACAGACCATTCTCAACCGCCTTCTCCACGTTGGCGATAAAGTCCTGCGGCCGCAGCGATCCGGAAGTGAAAGCGAACTTCACGCCGGCCTGTGCAAGCCGGGCCGCGCCCTTAGGCGTTTCAGCGCGTTGGCGCAACGCTCGAAGCGTTTCATCTTCGTCATCGGGCAGATCGGCCGGGCGCTTAGGAAAATCCACCGAAAGAATCACCGGCACCTTCCTGGTCTTGAGCAGGTCCGCGACTCGATAGCCATACATTGCACCGGCGATCATCGGCTTTAGTTTGAACTCGTCGGCGATCATCAGGGCGCGGCGAATGTCGCCGTCTGAATTTGCGACGAACAGGACCGGCAGCTCGCCTCTGAGCGCCGGCTGAAGCGCCGCAAGCCGCTTGTCGTGCTCGGGCCTGGGCACTCCGCGCTTGATGCGGTTGTAGCGGTCAACCTCATCGCGGTAGCGAATCGCATCATAGAACGACTGCCGGATGTAAGCGACGGTGCCCATCAGCGAGCCGGGATATCCGCCGCCGAAGCCTCCGCCAGAGCTGAACTGGACCGTAAGCGCGATCGGCGCGCGCACCACGAGTTTTGAAGCCTCCTCGCCCGCGAGGTTGATCAGAGCACTCTGTCCCGGAAAGATCCCTTGTCGCGGACTACTCAGTGCGGTGGTCACGCCAACCGATCTTGGGTCTTCGAACGACGTACCAGGTTTGACTTGATCTGCTGCCGCTAGAGACGGATCGCCGAGTCGCGTTTCGGGCGAAGGCTGCGCCCCGGCCGCCGCAGCAGCGACCGCTGCCTGCCTTCCACCTCCACCACCCGCTCCCCCCGCGGCTTGAGCCTGTGCCGGCGCCGCGAGTCCGAGGCTCGTGTAGCCGTCAATCAAACCCGGATATACTGTCATTCCAGCGCCATCTATCACTCGAGCGTCCGCAGGTATCTTGACGTTTTCGCCTACGTCCGTGATCAGCCCCCTGCGAAACACAATGGTGCCCTTCGCGATCGTCTTGCCGGCGCCCGTGACGATCTGAGCATCTTTGATTGCGAACGCGTCGGGCGCATCAAGGCGAACAACTGGTGCGTGTGTGAACACCAAAAGCGCTGCGCCAGCCATTAGAGCTAGCGTCGCGCAAGCGCGCTTGAGCGTCATAGCTCGCGCGAAGGATGAGCGCTCGCGCCGCACACGAAAGGTTTCTGCCATTGCGACGGCCTCCTGCAAGATGTTTGGCATTAGACTAAGAAGACTGATTGAATCGCCTGCACGAGCGACCCGAGTCGTCTGTGCGGCCTCCACTGTGGCGGGCATAATCTATATCAAAGACCAGCGCGCCGCAAGGCCGCCCGCTCGCTGGGGTGCGCGTGACGTTTCGGGATGCGGTGGCCCCGTTCACACCATCTTTTTTGTCCTTACCCATCAGGCATCATCTGTTCTATTATTCGGCTTCGCTGAATTACGCGGCTGGTCGATGCGCGCGGGCTCCTGGTTTTGACTTAATCCGGAGGAGGCACAAATGAGACGAGTATCGATTGCTGCAATGATCGGGCTGGTGTTTTTAGGGGCGGTTGGGATTGCGCGGCCCGCCGCGCTCAAAGCCGAGGATGACTTTCAGTTGGTCAAAGTCGCTGAAGGTGTCTACGCGGGCATCGCCAAGCCTGGAGGTCTCGCGTCGGGCAATGCTGGATTCATCGTCGGTGATGGCGGCGTGCTCATCGTTGACACGTTCTTTACTCCGGTGGCCGTCGATGAACTCATCGTTGAGATTGGGAAGCTGACCGGGCAACCGATCAAGTACGCGGTCAATACCCACTACCATCTCGATCACACTGGGGGTAATCAAGTCCTTGCCGCGCTTAACGTGCCGATCATCGCTCACGATAACGTCGTGGGCTGGCAGACAACGAAGAACAAACGCTTTCTTCCAGCGCCGGATGAGTTGCAAAAGCGAAGATCCGACGCGGCTAAGCAACTCACCGAGACGCCAGAAGACCAGAAAGACAAGCGAACGCAACTAG
>DATLWF010000618.1:0-2931 GCA_035576605.1 Blastocatellia bacterium
AATCGGAAGGCGTGCGGTACGCGAGCTCGGCGACGCGTCGGTCGAGAAACGGCGCGCGAGCCTCTACGCTTACCGACATGCTTGCCTTGTCGACTTTCATCACGTAGTTGTTTGGCAACTGATTCCGCGATTCAAACAGACGAACCGCGCTGAACAGGTCGCCGTTCGACTCGCCGAGGTATCGCCTCATAATCGCCGCGTACTTTGCGAAGTGACTGCCATAGCGCCGGCCCGCGTAACGGCGATAGAGCTGGAACAGCTTCCAGGTCATCGGTCCCCGAGCCCGCAAGGCGGCATCAAAGATCGAGTAGCCTCCGAACAGTTCATCAGAGCCTTCGCCGACCAGCACTACTTTGATTCCAGCTTCACGGCACTTCTTGTACATCAATCGCGTCGAAACCGTTCCCCAGTCGGCAAACAAATCATCAAAATACCAGGCTATCTCTTCAAGCCCTTCGCTGATCTCGTGAGGGTGAATGGTGATCTCGCGATGATCGGAACCAATGTGATTCGCAACTGAACGCGCGTATGGGCGCTCATCGATCTTCGATTCGGCGAAGCCCATGCTGATGGTGGTTATGTGCGTGTGACGAGCGGCCAGCGCGGCGACTATGCTCGAGTCGAGTCCTCCGGAGAGCAACAATCCAACCGGCACGTCTGCGATGAGGTGCTGGGCGACTACTTCTGAAAGGGTCTCATAAAGCTCCCGTTCGCGCTCACGGATGTCAGGCGAGTCGCCCGCAACCGGCGCAGGCGGCGTGAAGAAAGGCCTGGGCTGAAGAGCGACGCCGTCGACCACTTCCATCGAGTGCCCGGGCGGAAGTTTGAAGACGCCTTCAAGCGAGGTCGCGTGGTCTTCAAAGGTGTAGCCGAACTCGAGGAACTGTTCGAGCGCGTCGCGATTGATGCAGACCTTGAAATCCGGCAGTGCGAGAAACGCTTTTATCTCGGAGGCAAAGACGAAGCCTTGATCGCCCGGCAGCGCCGCGTAGTACAGCGGCTTCATTCCCAGAGGATCGCGGGCGAGAAACAGCTTGCGGTCCGCGGCGCACCAGATCGCAAATGCGAACATGCCATTGAAGCGATCCAGACACTCCGGTCCCCACTGGATGAAACTGTGCAGCACGACTTCGCTATCGGTGCGCGAGTGAAATTGATGCCCAAGCTTTTCTAGTTCCGTTCTCAGCTCGAGGAAGTTATAAAGCTCGCCGTTGTAGCTAAGAACGAATCCGCCGTCCTCGCTTGCCATCGGCTGATGCCCGGCCGGAGATAGGTCGATGATGCTGAGTCGATTGTGAGCGAATGCGACCCCGCGCTCGCGATCGTAGAAGTAGCCTCGATCGTCCGGCCCCCGATGCGTCATGCGATCAGCCATGGCTTGCAGGTCGCTGTCGTTGCGCGCCGCGTCTTGTTTTAGAGACCAACCAGCTATACCACACATTCTCAAACGGCTCCGGTGAATCGATAGAATGCATTATTAACACTTCGAGATGTATGCCCAAGGACGGCATAGTGGGCCAATCTCAGAAGGCTCGCCAAACTATTTTTTAATCGTCTCAAGAGCAGGCTCTCCGGCCTTAGTCCAATGTTGACATGCCCTGGAAGCTCGCAAGTCGGAATTGGCTCAAATCCGTATCGACTCACAAGCCGGTCCAGATGATCAAGGTCAAAGTAGTTCAAATGCTCCCACGGGTTGAGCGTCATATCCAACGGCAACCCTTCCTTCAACGAATTCAACTGCAGACTTATGAAATCTGACTCATAGCTCGGGACGCTGACGTAGAGCACCGCTCCGCTTGCACAAACCGAAGAAAGGAGTTCTAAGGTCTTGGACGGCTCGGGTATGTGTTCTAAAACGTTATCGCAGATCAAGATGTCATACGGCGCCAGATCGCGCAGATCGCTTTCTCCATTAACTACTGTGCTGCCTGCGACTCTCGAGGTTTCACTCCGGATTGGACTTGGATCATAACCAACCGACTTCACGCCGACCGCGTTCAGAATACGTAAGCCCACTCCTAATCCGCATCCGAAATCCAGAGCCCGCAGCGGCCCTGTGTCAGGGGTTAACGCTAACAGGTCAGCGATGTAAGCCATTCGTCGTGTATAACTCTCGAGATTCTCTGAGCCTTTTCGGCATTCCTCCGGATCGATTACATCTTCGTAAACACGAGACAGGAAATTCGAAGAAGGCAAGAGCCGAGCATAAACAAATCCGCAGGCGCCGCATTGATCAACAGGGAACTTTTCGTCTTTTGAGATCTGAAGCACATCAGGATAGTTATTTGAGTACGTCCAGTTAACCGAACAGAATTGCTCTGCTTTTAAATCAAAAATCAACCGACGGTCGTCGCTCCTACAAAACGAACAGGAGCGAGCTTGAAAACGTGCGTCAGTTTGTAACGATATAGTCATCGCGAACGGGTCCTTGCAGATCACCGAAGCGTAGCCCGACGAGGTGTCCAATTCGCAATCGCGGATCGATGTCAGCAAGCTGCCAATAACGTCTCTTTGCGGTCGCATTCTCACCGAGACTTTTCTCTGTCTGAGCTTTATGCCACAGATGGACGACGGGAAAATAACCAAACGGCCACATGCGTCGAGTCTGTGCTCTTTCCCAGAATTCGTTATCCTCTCCGCCCCAGCCAACAAATGATTCGTCAAATCCACCAATCGCAAAGTAAGCGTCACGGGTTACGGCAACGCTCCCTCCGGCTTCCAGGTTTTGGACCACAACCTGAGGCGGCCGCTGTGCAAGAGGCTCTTTGCCGCGGACCACTGCCGCCGAATGGGCTTCACTCAAGTAGAAGATGAAGCGCTTCAGGTTCATCACCTCGTAGCCTTCTTTGAATCGCTCGAATACTTCTTTCGCGTAATCGACAGGCAGGAGCATGTCGTTGTCGTGAAGCACGAGCACTTCACCGCGCGCGA
>DATLWF010000619.1:0-4429 GCA_035576605.1 Blastocatellia bacterium
TCGCGGGGCTTTCCGTCCCGTGGCGACCGGTGTGGAGATCGCGTATCAGCTCAATCGTATTCATTCAGGCACGTGGAAGGTTGACGATTACTTGCGATTGCTGGTCAACCGCGCGGTGCTTGCTGCGCTGAAGGAAGGAAAGTCGCCCGCGGAAATTATGGCGACGTGGCAGGCGGCGCTTTCGGAATTTGTTAGTATCAGGCGAAAGTATCTACTTTATTGACTGAATCATTCTGTTTTGATTTAACGCATCTCTTTGAGCTGAGTATGGCCGTTGTGACTAGAGCGTGTCTTATCAATCTCGGAAGCAGGTTCTGCAGCCGGAATAACTTGACGGCGAGGCGGAGATGAGGTCTATTAAGCACGCACATTGGGAGCAACGGTTTTGATTCCGGCAAGCTTGAAAGAAATCCGAGCTGATGTCCGGTTTATGTTTAATCCGCACACTCGAAAGTCCGATCTTGCATCGGTCTTTTCACTGGAAATGGAGGCAGACTCATGATCACAAGGATAAATAAGCTCCTTCTTCTTATGATTTCGTTGCTCATAGTTAGCTGCGCTTCTCTTGTAGCATCGGCGCAGGACGTTACTGCGAGCATAACCGGGTTCGTGACTGATAGTGCTGGAGCCGCAGTCTCCGGCGCATCGGTGACCGCCACAAACGTCGCTACCGGTGAGCAGCGAAAGGCAACAGCCGATGAGAGCGGGCAGTACGCCATCGTCGGGCTGCCTATCGGGACTTACACGGTGGTTGTCGAACAGGCGGGCTTCAAAAAATACATTCAAGACAAAGTTGTTTTGCACGTCAACGACAAGACCGCTGTGAATGTTGAGCTTTCGCCTGGAAACGTTTCAGAGGTTGTGACGGTTACCGCGGGAGTCTCTCTGGTTAAGACAGAAACGCACACGGTCGAAGGACTGCTTACGGGAGAGCAGATCCGGGAGATGCCGTTGAACAACCGTAACTTTGCGCAGCTCACTCAAGGTGTGGCGGGCGTGTCGTCCACTCAGGGAAGCACGGTAAGCTTTGGGGGATTATCGACCGTTGCTATCTCGATCAACGGCAGTCGGACTACCGCTATCAACTGGAGCATAGATGGATCGCGTAACGTAGACACCGGCTCCAACGCGACGCTGTTCAATTACCCCAGCGTAGACGCTATTGCGGAATTCAAAATCCTCACTAACTCCTACGACGCGCAGTTCGGGCGCAATGCCGGCGGCGTGGTCAACGTTGTGACGCGAAGTGGGACCAAAGCCTTCCATGGCGGGCTCTACGAGTTCCTGCGCAACGATGTACTCCAGGCTCGCAACCCGTTCCAAACCACACCGCTCAGGGGCCTGAGCCCAAACAACTGCTTCACTGAGGCCAACCCCGAAAACGACCCCGACTGCAAATACAAGGGACCGCTGCGCTACAACAACTTCGGTTATAACATCGGCGGTCCGGTTTGGATTCCAAAGCTCTACAGCCGAGGACACGACAAGACGTTCTTCTTCTTCTCGGAAGAGTTCCGCCGGCAACGTGGTGTCAGCGTTGTCTCCGGTCAGTACCCAATCGAAGCGCAGCGCAGGGGAATATTCACCACCCCAATAAAGGACCCCACGACCGGCCAGAATTTCGCAAACAATACGATTCCCGACAATCGCATTGATCCGAATGCGAAGTTGATTGTCCAGAACTTCATGCCGCTTCCCAACTCGGCGAGCGAGGGTCCGACAACTTTCCGGACTGTGGCCTCCGCCCCGGCCGACTTCCGCCAGGAGTTGCTAAGGGTTGACCACTCGTTCAACGACAACTGGAGGATCTCGGGACGCTACATTCACGACGTCACCACGACGGTCGAACCCGGAGGGCTGTTTAACGGCCTCGTTTTCCCCGGTGTTGCGACCACTAACACTACCTCTCCGGCTGACAATGTAGTCATCAAGCTGACGAGCGTACTTTCACCAACCCTACTCAACGAAGTCGGCTATGACTTCGCTCGCAATGCCATAACGAGTGCGCTGACGGGCGACGCAACCCGGGCCAATTTTCCGGACATAAAGATACCGGAGATTTTCTCTGGAAGCCCGAGTGGCGGCCTGCCCGCCGTTGCGATCACCGGATTCAGTAGCCCGCTCGGCGTTCTGGCTCCGTTTCAGAACGACAACCCCAGCCATACCTTCTCGGATAATCTGACCTGGAGCAGAGGCGTTCACACCTTGAGAGTTGGAGGTCTGTTTTCTTATGAAGCAAAAAACGAGAACTCGCAGGGCGGCGCAACGCCGGGCAGTTTTTCTTTCCAGGGCACGTTTACCGGGAACGCATTTGCCGACTTCTTGCTGGGGCGTGCGAGAACCTATACCGAGGACCAGACCGATGTCACAGTGAACGAGCGATATCGCGCCTTTGAGTGGTACGCTCAGGATACGTGGAAGGTGCGGCGAAACCTCACAATAGACCTTGGAGTGAGGCATTCGATCTTCGGGAACCCCTACGATAAGAATAATGTTCTGATTTCTTTCCTGCCTCAGCTCTTTGATCCGGCGAAGGCGGTAAAGCTCAATGCGGCACCAGGCGCTTTGCAAGGGACCATCATTCCCGGCAGCGGGGATCGGTTCAATGGGATCATCTTCGCAGGTGACAATTCACCTTATGGCAAGTATGTACAGAGCAAGACTTACAACACCATAGGACCTCGTATCGGCTTTGCGTGGGACACCTTTAGTGACGGGAAGATGGCGGTGCGGGGCGGCTTCGGAGTTTACTATGACCGCAGCCTGATTGGCATCGTCGAACAGAACGGATTCTCTGACCCGAAGGCGAATCAACGGGTCAGCATCGACAACGCTCTTTTGAGCAATCCCTCGGGAGGCGCTCCCAACACTGCGCTTTTCCCGCTGGGCCTTACGGCAACTGGCGACCCTTTCAAGATACCGACAACGATTCAGTGGTCCCTGGGCATACAGCGCGAGCTTACCAAAGACTCCGTGGTTGAGATCACCTACGCCGGCTCGCACGGTTATCACCTTTTGCATCAGTTTCAACTCAACCAGCCGCGCCCCGGCGCTCAAGCTAAAGCCGGTCTGCCTCTCAACTTTGTGAGGCCGTTTATCGGCTTTGCCGGCATCAACGTGCGAGAGACGACTGCCAACTCGAGCTATAACTCGTTCCAGGCGTCTTTTCGCAAACGTATGTCTCATGGGTTGCTGTTCAACGCGTCTTACACGTTCGCCAAGACTCTGACTGATTCTTCAGATGATCGCGGCAACACGCCTCAGAACGTACTCGACTACAGGAGCGAGCGCGGTCGGGCAGCGTTCCAGCGTGCTCACGTCTTTAATCTGAGCTACCTGTGGGAGATCCCCTTCCCGAAGGATGCTCCTGCTCACCTCAACGCATTTCTGGGTGGCTGGCAAGTAGCCGGAGCAACCTTCTTCTGGAGCGGTTTGCCGCTTACAGTCACTCAGGGTGGAGACTTCCTTGGAACGGGCGGCAACACCAGGCCAAACTTGATCGCTGATCCGAAGGGGCCAGAGACGATTGCACAGTGGTTCAACACTTCCGCATTCGCGGCGGCCACCACGAACTTCGGCACTGCCGGGAGAGGAATCATCATCGGCCCCGGGGTGAACAACTGGGATATCTCTCTGGTAAAGAACTTCCGCTGGCGTGAGAATCTGCGGGTGAGGTTCAGCACAGACTTCATCAATGCATTTAACCAGCAGAACCTCGGCAACCCGAACGTGTCGCCGACCTACGACTCCACGCTCAAACAGACGAACACTAACTTTGGAAGAATCACTGGCTTGAGCCGCGACCCGCGAATCATCCAGTTCGGGCTCAAGTTTAACTTCTAACCCGTGCTTTCAGTTGAGGCAGAAACTCGGATCGTTCACAAAGAGCGGTCCGAGTTTTTTTGTAACTCAAATCCGGCGGCATCTATGAAGCCAGTCTTCGTCCTGATCGCGGCATTCGTCCTTGTCTCATCAAGCCCCGATTCCGGGTCGCGCTTTCACTTCATCGATGTGACGATCGAGTCGGGTCTCGCATCGTTTCGCCACGTAAGCGGCAACCCTCGCGACAAACGTTACATTCTCGAGGTAATGTCGGGGGGCGTTGCGATATTCGATTATGACAACGACGGGCTGCCGGACGTTTATCTGGTCAACGGATCGACGCTCGATGCATTGCGCGGGAAAGCCAAACCCGATCCAAACGCAAAGTCGAGGCTCTATCACAATCTCGGAAAGGGCAAGTTCGAAGACGTCACCGACCGGGCGGGAGTCGGTAACTTAGGACGCTGGGGCATGGGAGCCTGCGCAGCCGACTATGACAACGATGGCCGCACGGACCTGTTCGTCACCAATGCCTTCAGCCGCAATGTGCTTTATCACAACAACGGCGATGGAACGTTCACTGACGTGACAGAGAAGTCGGCAATCG
>DATLWF010000620.1:0-3234 GCA_035576605.1 Blastocatellia bacterium
GGGCCAGCCTACGATTACGCGCGTCGAGGCTGGGTCCAAAGCCGCAAGCGCCGGTCTACGCCCCGGCTTCATCATCAAGAGAGTTGACGACGCCACCGCAGACCAGATCGTTAGCCTATTCGCCAAGAGCAACGAATCTCAAGCCCTCAGGACCCTGCGAATTACGCGCGCTTTTCTGGGCCGAATCAATGGCGCACCTGAGACGACGGTCCGCATTACTTTTCTCGACGAACGAGACCAACCGCGCGAAGTGACTATCGTCCGCGAACGCTTGAAGGGTGAGATGTCGGAGCGGCTCGGCAATTTCCCTCCGCAGTATACGGAATTTGAAGCAAAGCGCCTTGCTGATGGCGCCGGCTACATTCGATTCAATGTCTTCGTCATGTCTCTGATGATGAGAATCAAGGCGGGAATTCGCGGGATGAGCGGTGCGCCCGGCATCATTATCGACCTGCGCGGCAACCCTGGGGGTGTCGGCGGAATGGCGCCCGGAATCGCCGGCGTGCTTGAAAAGGAGGAGACTTCTCTTGGCACGATGCATATGCGATCGGGCCACACCAACTTTGTAGCCTTCCCCCAGGCGAACGCCTATCTTGGGCCGGTGGTCATACTCACGGACGGTGGCAGCGCCTCGACAAGCGAAATCTTCGCAGGCGGACTGCAGGAGCTTGGACGTGCCGTAGTAGTGGGCGAACGTACGGCCGGAGCTGCTTTGCCTTCGTTTTTCCAGAAGCTGCCGACCGGCGCTCTGTTTCAGTACGCAATCGCGGATTTCACAACGCCGAAGGGCATGCTCATCGAAGGCCGCGGCGTCGCACCTGACGTCGAGGTAAAGCTCTCACGCCGGTCGTTGCTCGAGGGTCGTGACGTCCAACTGGACGCGGCGATCGAACAAATCAAGAAGCAATCAAAGGAGCGAAAAGCTGTCGCCGCTCGCTCAACGTTCTGAAGAAAGGAAAACCAATGAAACGAATACTAACAACGTCAATCCTCTGCTCGGTCATCGCGGTCGCGGCTTTCGCACAAGGGAGCCCGCAAAAACCCGCGCCGGACGTAAAGTCGGCTGCGTTGCCGAGCGTCGATCAGATCCTGGACAAATACGTTCAGGCAATGGGCGGGAAGGCCGCCATCGAGAAGCAAACCAGCCGCGTATCAAAGGGCACGTTCGAAATAGCTGCCTTTGGAGCAACCGGCACCGCGGAAATATTCGAGAAGGCCCCGAACAAGACCGCTTCTGTTGTAAACGTGGCAGGCTTCGGCGTCGTCCAGGAGGGATTCGACGGGAAGGCCGGCTGGGCCGTGGATCCGCAGAACGGTGCGCGTGACAAGACCGGCGCCGAACTCGCTTCGGCGAAGCTCGACGCGGAATTCCTCAAGCCGGTCAAGATCAAACAGCTTTATCCGAAGATCGTCGTAAAGGGCAAAGACAAGGTCGGCGAAAAAGAGGTTTACGTTCTGGAAGCGACGCCGGTTGAAAGCAGCGTAGAGACCTGGTACTTCGATACGCAGACCGGGTTGATCCTGCGCCAGGACATGGAACGCGAGGGTCCGCAAGGCAAGCAAGCAGTTCAGAGTTTCCTCGATGATTACCGGGACGTGGACGGAATAAAGATCCCGTTCAAGCTTCGCCAGGTTACATCGGCCTTCACGATCGACATCAAAATCGAGGAAGTGAAGCACAACGTTCCTATCGACGACGCGAAGTTCAACAAGCCCGCGGCTCAGTAAACTAACTCCACGCCTCTTCGGCGCGCGGCAGCTCAATCTCCGCGCGCCGACGCGGTTCCGTTACTCATCGAACCCGACGAACACTGGCTCGGGCGTCAGCTCGACGCCGAACTCTTCGAGTACGCGTTTCTGAATCAGCTCTTTCAACTCGACAACCTCGCCGGCAGTGCCGCCGCCGCGATTCACGATCGCAAGCGCGTGTTTTGTTGAAGTCCCTACATTGCCATGTATGTATCCGCGCTTGATGCCGGAGCGCTCGATCAACCACGCTGCGGAAAGCTTTACCCGGCCATCTGAAACGGCAAACACAGGAAACTCATCGCCGCCGGCGCCCAACCTCTTTTTGATCGACTCAAACTCGTCGCGCGTAAGTGTCGGGTTGACGAAGAACGAACCGACGCTGCGCGAGTCGGAGTCGCGCGGATCGATCACCATTGCTTTGCGCCGCCGGATGGCCAGCACCGCTTCGCGCACCTCGGCGAGGGCCGGCTGGACAATCCCAAGTTCATCAAGATAGCGCTGAAGCTCAGGATATCGAACCGCCGGCTTACCGTTAACGCTCAATCTGTACGTCACTCGAGCGATGATGAACCGGCCGCGATCTCGCACTTTGAATCTGCTGGTCCGGTAACCGAATTCGCAATTACCTGCGCTCAAATCAATAAGCTTTTTGGTTGCAAGGTCCACCGCTTCGACCGACTCGAGAGTCTCGCTTGTCTCTTGTCCATACGCACCGACATTCTGAATCGGCGTGGCGCCGACACGGCCAGGTATGCCGGACAGGCACTCGAACCCCGCCCAGTTTTGCGCGACACAATGAGCAACGAGCGCGTCCCACTCCTCTCCGGCGCCGGCAGTGATCACAACGTCACGCCCGTCGAAGTTCGTTTCAACTCCGCGAATACTCATACGCAATACGAGTCCCGGGAAGCCGGCGTCGGCGACGACAATATTGCTGCCGCCCCCAAGCACAAAGAGCGGCGTGCCTCGAGAGCGCGCCCACTCGACCCCGGCCAACAGTACCTCGGGACTCGTGACCTCAGCAAAATAACGAGCTGGACCACCGATGCCGAGCGTGGCCAGCGGCGCAAGAGGCACGTTCTCGCTTAACGATTCCTCGAATTCCATTTTGATATTTGGACTGCGGCGGCAAGTCTTCGCGACGCGCTTTCTCTCCTTGTGATCCTAAGAACCGTCGAACGAAAGCGGCGTCGCGAAGACTTGCCGCCGCAGTCCAAACCCTACATTGCCCCGCCGCGCGGAGTCCAGTATTATCACCGGCAAGCCTGTTAGGAGGATCATCATGAAAGAAAAGCTCGCGGTTCTCATTTGCACGATTCTCATTTCAACTCTCGCACAGGCGCTCATGCTTGCGCGCGCGGGCGATGGAAAGCTGACTCCTGAAGAAAAAGCGAAAGCCATCAAAATGCTCCTCGACTCACAGACGGAGTTCCTCTCCTACGTCGAGAAACTCACTGACGCCCAGTGGAACGCAAGGCCGATTCC
>DATLWF010000621.1:0-5505 GCA_035576605.1 Blastocatellia bacterium
GCCAACTTACTCGTTGCCCTGCTACGACCGAAACAACTGGGGTGCGTCGTGCTACGTCAATGGCTCAAACGTAGTTGGAGTAATCATGTCGCAGGCTAGTTCCGCCAGCAGCGGCGCGTGCAATCACTAAAAAAAAGCGCCCTGAAGGGCGCTTCTGTCGCTGTGATCGACCGGTCAGCCGATGATGTTGCCCGTGGTGAAAGAGAAGCTGCGCGAGAACGCTGTGCCGTTGATTGTTCCGGTAAGCGATACCGCGTAGGTCGTGTTCGGCAGCAACGGCGTTGCAGGGTATGCAACTGCCTCGTACGCCAGGACCAAATGGTTCGGGTCCGTCGCCGAATTCAGTAGCTGAAGCGTCGTGACCGTTCCGGACGTATCAGTCACGGTCCCCGCGGTCAGAACTACCTTGTCGGTGACATTTCCTGCAACGGCGATCGGCGTACCCCAGTTGCCCGACGTGTTCGGCGGTGTCGGCGTTTCGCCGCCGCTGCTATACGCAACGCCAGTGATACCCTGGCACGGATAGGTCAGCGGCATATTGCCCGGGATTGTTTGCTGATGCGCGAGTGTCATCGAGCCTTGAACGACCGGGAACCCGTTGAACGAGGTTTCGTTTGTACCGATGCCGATAGCCGATGCGGGCCAAACACCGACGCCGATGTGATACACACCGGACAGCCAGCCATAGACCAACTGCTGGCCGTACTGCGTTTCTGTCAGCTTTGCGTTCGTGTAATAACCCCCGCTTACGCCACCGATGAACGAGTCGGAATAGCTGAAATGGGCGGCACGGTCGACATACGAGACACCAATGAACCCCGGCTTGCCGGAAACCTCGTCGTCGGTGACGGTGCCGCCGTTTAGACCCATATACTGCGCGTGCCCGACCGCCGCCTGATCGAGCAGGCTGTTGTCTTGAAGGGCTGGGAACCCGCACTGTTGTCGTTGCTGGTTCAACAGATTGAAAGCGGCGAGTTGGGCGCTGTCGGCTGCGTACTGCGGCGTGGTCAAGTTACCCGCAGTCGGGCTGCTCGCGGGCGTCGAAGGCGCCGCGGCAGAGCTGCTGCCACCACCGCCACCACCACCGCCGCATGCGGCCAGAGCCATAGCTGCCGCGATCGAAACCGCCGTCAATGCGAGTTTGCTGCTTTTCATTCTTAGGTCCTCGTGTTTAATGTGGCCGCGCCCCCGCGCAACCTTGATTTCATCTTATCGAGCGCAATCCAAAGTCAAGGCAGCGTCGGCCGAAACCTTCGAAGGCGCGAATACTTACCGCAGATTTTGCGTGCGAAGGCATTGTAAAGAGCGGTAAGCGGTTGCGGCGAGAGTGTCGTTGCGTAGGCGCAACCGTTTGCTACTGGCGTGCCGAGCGGTTCTTCCGTCGGTTTATGCGGATCGCAATAAAAAGCGCGGCGAGCACCGTGCCCGCGATCGCGGGTTGCTGTTTGCCGACCGTTGTGAGCAGCAGTGATCCTCCCCACGCCATAATGAGGAAGAACACCAGATGTTTGAACGCCTTGCTGTCCAGTACGCGCAATAATCGGGCGCCGGATCGTTGCTCACACCGCTTCGCATATTGTTCGTTGGCTGTTTCGAGGTCGAACGTCTCGGGCATCGCCTGACGCTCGGCTCTGTAATGGCGCTCGTAGTGTGGGAAGCGAGCGTCGCCACGGCCTCTGAGCCAAGCCGCGGCGCTGTCGCCAAAAAGATAAGCGAAGTCCTGCATATCAGTGCATCACGTCCGCTGTGAACTCCACTACGCCGATCACACCCGGGATGCATTGGCCGTCGGCTTCGGCGTGGAATTCGCCAGTTTCAATATCGCGCCAGCCGAACTGGACGCGGCCATCGTGCGAAAAGACCACCAACCCAATCTGAACCGCGAAATCCTGATGCATGGCGCGACCTCCCTTAATGTGGTTGCTTGCGCTTGCTCACCTGACTCTTTGGCGAGAGAAGGTAGTTGCAGCCGGGGCAGCTAAAGTCTTTCGCCAGTTCGATCTTTCCCTCGCCGTTGGACAGGACATAATCGGTGCCGCAACCGCGACAGGCCGCCATCGTGAGGCGTGAGTCGAGCGCCATCGCTCGCGTCAGATGGTTTCCACGATCTGCGGTAATCACAAGACTCTTGCCGAACGTCTTGGCCATGATGTCGTTCGCCGCAATCAGCGCTTCGGGAATATTTCCGCCGTTGTCCAGGGCGCTGCGGTACAGCCACACGTATGTCGTCGCCTGGAGCCGATGAACCGATTGTTCGACATACCAGGTGAGCGACGTTGGGTTGCATCCGCAGGGAGAGCTAACGCCGTGGATGTGCTTATATGTGGCTCGAGCCTTGCCCGGATTGAGGTTGAAAAGATTTGTCGCAGTCGAAGCTCGGCAGCCTTGCGCCATCATCATTCGGGCGAAAACTTCCTTGTCGCTGCGTTCAAGCCGCAGATCCGTCCAGGCGTTCTGATAAGGCAGCGATGCGGTGCTGACGGGCGACGTGTGCATCAGGTAGTGCGCAACGGTCTCTTCGGTAAGCCAGCCAGCGCTAAATTCCATCCAGAAATTCGCGTCGTGGAAACGCCACCGGAACAACGGGAACTTGATTGCGCCGATCGCGTTGTCGAGTCGCGCCATCGGCAGCCCTTTGAGATACGACGCAAGTTCCCTGGAAATGCCGAGCAGAGGGATCGCGGCGACGTTCATGTGCAACACGTCCTTGAGCAGCTGGACGTACGCCTGATTGTAATGATAGATGTCGCGGCTAGTGATTTGATCCACCCGCGGCATCTCTCTGGTTAGCCTCTCGACGTTATGTGAGTCCATTGCGCCGTCGACGAAAGTCTCCCAGTCGCGTGGATCTTCAAGCACCGGAGCAAGCGCGACAAACGGGAGATTCATCAGCGTTGCCTTCGCGGCGGCATGCTGCCGGAAGGTGTCCATGTTGGCGAGCGAGACGCCAAAGATGCTTTCGAGCTCGGAATGTCCGGCGAGCGCAAGGAACATGAAGTCGGTAAGCGAAAAGTTCGTACGTTGGATCTTTTCAGCCAACCACGGGGTGAGCAGTACGTTGCGTGCTTCGGTGCTGAGAGCTTTATCAGTAGACATTTTTGTTCATTCTTCGTGTTGATCCGGCGCCCGGTCCAAGGCGCCATTCGCTATCGCATCGGTCTATTACCGTTGCAACGCCGCTTCGATTTCGGCGACATACTTGCGCAGTTGCGCAGCCAGGGCCTCGAGCGCGGGGTCGTACTGCTTCGGATCCGTGGATGCCAGCACAGCCAGTTGGAACGAGCTCATCTTGCCGCTGACGTCCTCCCAGGCGGCGGTCAGCGCTTCAAGAGAAGTGTGCACTGCCTTGTTGGCAATCAGTTCCGCTTGCTGACGCCTGAGTTCCGCCTCGATGTTGACTTGTTCGTCTTTGAGAGCCTGCGTCCTGCTCTTTGCCTCTTCGAGTTCCTCGAGCGCTGCCATCACCGCTTGCTTGGTTGTTTGATAGCCTGCGGGAAGCGTTTCAACGGGAACTTCGACCTTTTCCACTTTCGCTGGCGCATTCTGGGCAGCAACAAGTTGCTGCGAAAGCTCCTCGAGCTTTTTGTTTTTGGCAGCCAGTTCCTGCTCCATCGCCGGATAGCCGGAAGTGCGCTCGGTCAGTGCGGTGCGAAGGTTGGAGATGCTGCTTTCTTTTTCGGCAAGATGACGCTCGTAAGTGGCAAGCTGCTCCCTGAGGTGCTGGCTCTCGCGCTCAGTGACCTCAAGTTGAGTCTTGTGGTCCTCAAGTATTTCGTGGATGTTCTCCAGTTCGCGGGCGGCGTCTTCGACTTGCTCGTCCTTGAGCTGCAACTCTCGCAGCAGCCTTTCGACGTCATCCCGTGTCATCTTCTTGCTGGGATCCTTAAGCTCTTCGGCTTCCCGTTTCTTGAGCTTGATGACTTCGATCTGCTCGTCCGTAACGTCTTTGGCGGCTAGCAGATTCAGTTCCCCATAGCTGAAGATACGGATCGCTTCAGCATCGTCCGCAAATCGTTGGTGGCAGCGAATGTAGCCACGAGCGCTGGGCTGTGTGATACCCAGCACCGCCTTGAAGAAGTCAAAGCAGAGTTGCGCTGCCTTCCGGCGCGCAGTGAGTGTGTCACCGACCTTACCGGTGTGATGAGTGATGGCCATGTTGACCATTTGCTGAAGGTTGCCGCCGAGGATGATCAGTTCTTGAACGATCTTCGCGCGTGACTCTGCAACCGACAGCATGTGCTCAACGAGCTTCGCGATGAAGTCGCTGCCTTCGGGCCCCGTGCCAAAGATCTCACGCGCGGCCGCCGCGATCCTGTCGCGCGACACTGCGTTCGGGTCTTGCACACTGAAGACAAACTCAGTCATCGGATCGAACGAGACCAGATCCACGGCTGAGGCCGTGTCATCGTCCTGGTACGTGTTTGTCGGAACCATCCTGTGAACCGGCGCCCGGCTCGAAAGCCTCAGGTCAGTTCTGGAAGTCTTGCCATTTTGCATTCTTCTCTCCAGAAGTTGAAAGGACGACCACCCTCGTTGTCGTCGTTGAAAAGAGCATTCGCCCTAAAAAATCGAAGCGTGGCTTCGCTAAAACTCACTTATTGACGCTGATCGCTCGGACTGTTGTTTCCCGAGCCGGTTGCCGGGCCTTGCCGCCGTTACGACTCGTCACGTCCGTCCTCGCGGTCACTCTCTGTGAGGGACCGGAAGAGGACCATCAATTCTTCGCGCGTCATGTCGGGTTTTTTCTCCTTCGCACGAACAATTGCGTCGATATGGTCCGAACTGACATTCTTTCCGGCGAGCGCGTTTAGCTCGCCATACGTCAGAATCCGTGTCGCCGCAGGGATGTCGCCGAACTTTTCATAGCACCGGATATATGCTCTGGCGCTCGGCGTCGAAATGCCCATCGTTTCCCGAAAAAACCGGTAACAGAAAGAGACGGCTGCTCGTCTATTGCCCGGCGTATCGCCAAGCCGGCTAACCTGCAGCTCAATGGACTTCTTCATCATTTGCTGGAGGTTTTCGCCAAGACGCACCAGTTCTTCTGCTTTCGCAGGGCGTGACAAGCGATCCGCCTCACAGGCCTCGAGCAGTGCATAAATGGCCTTGAACTCATCGTCGTTTGCTGCGCACATAGAGCACCCGTTGATGCAATTTGTAAGAGAGAGTAACGCGTTGGATTTGCGCTCAACCTGTAAAAGACGGCGTTTTCATACCGTCTTTTGCCAGAGTGCGGGTCAGGCTCTCCCTGTTTTCAGGAACCGAAGACATACATATCGGTCACATTTCGGAAACATTTAATGACATTTGTAAAACTATTACTCTATTGCTGAACGTGAAGCGGTAAGCTTTACCTCGCAACCCGAGCGCGGTGGGCGTCCATCGCAGCAGGGGTCGTTTCGATCAAAACCGCGATTCCCTCGGCAGCCTTCTGCACGTCGACGGATTGCGTCCCAGCGGAGCTGTCGCGTCGCGCGCGGAGCCAGTGCGGCAAGTCGCTGAGAG
>DATLWF010000622.1:0-8265 GCA_035576605.1 Blastocatellia bacterium
CGCCGAAGCGCTTCACGACTACGAATCCCTCGAGCTCCTTTTGACCTACGCGATCCCCAGGCTTGACGTCAAACCTGTGGCCAAAGCTCTGATGAAGAGGTTTGGCAGTCTCAACGGAGTGCTGGACGCCAGTCAAGACGAACTGGAACTGGTTCATGGCATCGGAGGGACGTCGGGCGTTTTGATTCGGCTTGTGAAAGAACTGTTCGCCGCGTATCTCGAAGAGCGAATGGAGGGCAAAGACGTACTGTCGTCTCCGGGCGCGGTAGTGGATTTCGCGCGAGTGAAGCTTGCGGGTCTTCCACACGAAGCTTTCATGGTGATCTACTTGAACGTCAAGAACCGGGTGATCGACCAACAGGTCTTGCAAGAAGGCACCGTCGACCGGGCGATAGTTTATCCTCGCCAAATAATCAAAGAGGCGCTGAGTCATAAGGCAGCGGGGTTGATCCTGAGCCATAACCATCCGAGCGGCGACCCTGAGCCGTCACAAGAAGATAAACATCTGACGCGATCTGTTATCGAAGCGGCGCGCACGGTTGAGATCAGAGTACTGGACCATATCATCGTCGGGAAGAACGGCTACTTCAGTTTTCAGGAGAATCGGTTGTTGTGAAGGGGGAATATAGGAGCGATTGGACCTATAGGGCCTATACCATTATGAATGAAGACAAACTCATTTCCCCCCACGGCGGTTATCGTCAATTGAAATCCTTTCAGCACGCGGAGCTGGTCTATGACGCCACCGTGAAGTTTTGCGATCGGTTCATCGGCAAGCGCTCACGGACCCACGACCAGATGGTGCAGGCCGCGCGCAGCGGACGACAGAACATTGCGGAGGGCAGCCAGGCCTCCGGTACCTCCAGGAAATTCGAGTTGAAACTTGTCGCCGTGGCCCGCGCCAGCCTCGAAGAACTGCTGTTGGACTACGAGGACTTCCTGAGGCAGCGCGGTCTGGCGCTATGGGGCAAGAACCATCCGACCGCCCAGGTGGTGCGCCGCCTGGCTTATAAAGAGAATAAGACTTATTTGACCTATTCGTCCTATATTGAAGAATCCTCACCAGAGGTAGCCGCGAACACTTTAGTGTGCCTCATCCATCAGACCAACTACCTGCTTGACCAGCAACTGCGGCAGCTTGAACAGGCTTTCCTTAGTGAAGGCGGCTTTACCGAGCGGCTCTACCAGGGTCGCATCAGAAGTAGAAACAATAGGACCTATTCGTCCTATGTGACCTATTTTTCTTGCGATTGCTTCGCCCGCGAGCCGTGTGCTATAAGCCTTGGGCCACTCGCGCGAGGCGTTGGCTCATCTCGCCCGCGACACCGATTTTACGGACTCTTAAACAATGAACGCGCGCTTACCCAAGATCTCGCTCACCTGGAAGATCATGATCGGGCTTGTGCTGGGCATAGCGCTCGGTTATCTCAAGCCTGAGTGGGGAACAGCAGTCAGACCGCTTTCGCTGTTGTTTCTGAACCTGATTAAGTCGATTATTGCTCCCCTGATATTTTCAACTCTGGTTATCGGCATCGCGGGCACCGGCGACATCAAACAAGTCGGCCGCATGGGCGCCAAGTCGCTTATCTATTTTGAGATCGTTACGACCTTCGCATTGTTCATCGGACTGGCCGCGGTGAATATAACAAAGCCCGGCGTTGGTGTTTCGCTTGCCGGTGTTACGAAAACCGAAGACAAAGCCGTGCTTGCCCAACGCGCCAATGCATTAGCCGCGGAAGCCAGCGAATCATCAAAACGTGCGAACGATTATGCGGCCGCCGCGCAGGGAGGCGCGAATCCAGATGCCGCCAATCGTGCAGTGGCTGAAGCCGCCGCCGCCGCGCAGAAGGCTTCTGATAGTGCGCAAGCTGTTGCGAAGGGTCTCACGGCGCCCGATCCTCCAACCCCGCCGCAAACATTCGGCGACATCATCGCGCATCTCGCGCCCACCTCGATTCTCAAGGCGATGGCCGAAGGAGACGTGCTTCAAATCGTGGTCTTTTCAGTGTTGTTCGCGCTGGCGGTTACCAGCATCGGCGCAAAAGCCGCGGCGGTTGTGAAATGGTGCGAATCGCTCGCCGACATAATGTTCCGGTTCACCGAGTTCGTCATGAAATTCGCACCAATTGGCGTAGGCGCAGCTATGGCGAATACGGTAGGTCACAGCGGACTTGGTGTGCTTCAGAATCTGGGCATGCTGGTAGGAACGCTCTACGGCGCGCTGGGTGTTCTCGTGCTGTTCGTGTTCGGACCGGTCGCGCTGATATTCCGCGTTCCGCTGAAGGAGTTTTTACAAGCGGTGCGGACTCCGGCGACGATTGCGTTTGCGACAACGTCGTCTGAGTCGGCCCTGCCGCGCGCGATGGAGAACATGCAGCGCCTGGGTGTGCCGCGCCGCATAGTTGGTTTTGTCCTGCCAACGGGCTACAGCTTCAATCTCGATGGGACAACGGTGTACTTATCGCTTGCTTCGGTCTTCGTCGCGCAAGCAGCAGGTATTCACCTGTCGTGGTGGCAACAGCTCACGATGGTGTTCACGCTGATGCTCACATCAAAGGGCGTGGCTGGAGTGCCGCGAGCAGCACTGGTGATACTGTTGGGCACCTTGAACTCGTTCCACCTTCCTTCTGAGGGCGTGATCATAATATTGGGCGTGGATGAACTGATGGACATGGCGCGAACGTCTGTGAACGTCGTCGGTAACTGCCTGGCTACTGTGGTGGTCGCCAGGTGGGAAGGCGCTTTCCGTAACGAGGAGTGGAGAGCGGAAGAGAAAGATCTGGAAGAAGTCACGGGACAGACCGCGCTCGCTGAAGGTTGATTCCGAGCTGCGCCGAAAGCCTGCGCGGAGAATGTGTAGCGTTCATGACGATCCGACGGCTGAGAGATGGAGACTTGCATTGACAGAGTTCGTACAGCCACTACCCGATGCCAAGTCTCAGTTGACACTCGAAGGAGAAGAATTCCCAGCGATATCGGACGCGCGTAGCGGTCGCGGTGACGTCAAAGCCGCGACGTCAAAAAAAGAGGACAACGCCTACCTGGTCGCGCGTGTTTGCCGTCGGGTCTCGTGCATGCCGTTCCCGTAATTGCGGCCATCCCAGGTGACGCCGTTAACGACTTTGCCGGTCACGCCGATGTAAACATCCTTGTTCGGTACGCCGTACTTCTCCGTCACCACCCACAATTTGCCGGTGCCGTCATCAATCTCGTAGACGCCCGCGCCGGCCGCGCCGTACGAGCGAACAACTCGGCCGGCAACTGTCACTTCTTTATCATAGTAGCGGCCGGGATTGTTGCTGATGTCACCGATGCGTATACGCTGTGGACAACCTGTCAATGCGATCGACAGGAGCGCGATCGAAACCCCTAGGAACATGCTTGTTTTCTTCATTGTTTTTTCTCCTCCGAACAGTGCGAAATGAGTGGTAGGGCGAAGTGGACGTGGCCGCACGAACCAAATCAGCCGACCGCCCGGCCCTACCATTCCTTTGAGACCTAAAACAGTAGAAAGGATGCCAGGAGGAAAGGCAGAAAGCAGAAAGCAGAAGGCGGAAAGCAGAAGGCAGAAGGCAGAAGGCAGAAGGCAGAAAGCAAAAGACAAAGAGTCTGGGGATCTAATTGTTGCGGCTCATTCTCGCTTGTGCCTTCTGCTTTCTGCCTTCTGCCTTCTGCCTTCTGCTTTCTGCCTTCTGCCTTCTGCTTTCTGCCTTCTGCTTTCCGCTTTCTGCCTTCTGACTTCTGACCTCTGCATTGCTATAATTCCTGCGTGGTAACCGTCGAGATACTCACCATCGGCAATGAGATATTACTAGGAATCATCGAAGACACGAACTCGAACTACCTGTGCCGTGTGATACGCGGACTGGGTGGCCGCGTTCGGCGTATCTCGGTGCTGCGCGATGAGATAGACGCGATAGCCGGCGAGGTCAAAGCTTCGCTGGAGCGGCGCTCAGATTTGATTTTTACCTGCGGCGGGCTGGGGCCGACTGACGACGACCTCACGCTCGCCGCCATCTCACAGGCGACTGCACGCAAGCTCGAAGTCAATCCGTCCGCGCAAGAGTTCGTCGAGCGCCGCTACCGGGAGCTCGCATCACAGGGTTACGTATCGAGTGCTGAGATGAGCGAAGCGCGATTGAAGATGGCACGACTGCCTGAGCGTGCTCGCGCAGTCGAGAACCCGGTTGGCGCCGCGCCGGCCGTCGTGGTTGAGGTCGACGACACTCGGATCGTCTCTTTACCGGGCGTGCCCGCCGAGCTGAAAGCGATCGTCGAAGGTCCGCTTCAAGATCTGCTGGCCCAAACCTTCGGCCGAGGCAGCTATCGCGAGCGCGAGATAACTGTCGGGTGCGGTGACGAATCCGAACTCGCGCCGGCGCTGCGGCGAGTGGCTTTTCTGCATCCCGACGTCTACATAAAATCCAGGGCGAGTCGTTTCGGTCCCGACGTTTTGTTCCGCATAATGATTTCGGCATCTGCCGCAAGCGCCGAAGAAGCCAGCCGCTTGATCGCGAGCGCTGCCTCTGACCTTACACGGACGCTGGGAGATGCCGGGATTCAGGAGCAAGAGTGAGCGAGGCGGCGGCTCCTGCGCTCACGTGAATTGGCTCATTCTCAGCCGCGCCCGTCGCCGGCCCAGGGCTTACGCGGCGCCTTCTCTCATTGGCGGAGAGTTCGGCTCAAGTTTTCGGTTCACTCTTACAACTGCTCTTGATGCCTGTCCGAGGGCTGACCCCAAGCAACCTAGCATCACACCCGCCACAACGAATAGAAAATAGTGGATGCCGAGAATGTACCTGTACTCTGTGCTCAACGCCGATTGAACGAGGAGGTAGTAGATTGGAACGGAGAGCAATGCGGCCAGCGCACTCCCTCGCCGAGCGAGGGTCAACAACAAGACCCCACCAATGACCAGCGTCAGCAAGACCCGAGTGTTGAAGATATTTTTTTGCAAGTCCCGAACAAGCGTCCGCGGAAGCCGAGTCCATTGATAAGGAGTCGCGCCCAGATCGAATAGTTCGACCTTGCCTAAGCGAGCAACCGGAGGAGAAGGTGCAGGACCGTTGTTGCTGATCACGAGGCGCACTTCGCTTCGGTCGCCGGTCGCGAAGGCCATTTCGAATTCACTCATTCGAGTTTCAGTTTCAGTAACAGGCTCAACAGGCACAACGTCACGCTTCTTCTTATTGGCCTTTGTCGATTCATTGTTCAAGATCGCGGATGCGAGCGCGATACGGCGGTCCGAGCTTGTAACCTTCGCAGCAACCTGCCCGTTCTCAAGACCCGCCCTTAGCCTGATGACATAGTCGGTTTTCGGCCTCACCGTAATGACGGCAGAAGCAAACTGATCGCCATATTCCGACCCGTCGCCGGTGACTCGCAGCGTCTGTCCGTCGCTTTCAACCGTAAGCGGTGCCCCTTTGGATATGACCGAATCGTCGGCTAACAGCGCTCGACCGGCGCTTGACCACGAGGGCTGCATCTCGCGCGCCGTGACCTGAGAGTGCAGGAATGAAGGTTCGGCGGAAACGATCGGCACTCCAGCGGTATTGAAAGGCCAATCGGAGCGACCCGCGTCGTTGTACCTAAGCATGAACAGGGCGCGCTTGAACATGACTGAAAGAAACCATCCGGGATTTGCGCGAATCACTTGAAGCCCGCGGCCATAACGAGCCTGATCGCGCTCAACTCCGTCCGGATCCCAGGGATTAATCGCGTAGTCCGGCCGGTTGTGCCACTGAGCGTCCTTTATCGCGGCTTCTCGGTCCGAGGCCGGCATTCCGAATCGGCCCTCTTTATCAAAGTCGGCTATGCCAACTACAAGGTTCTCGCCCCCGGCGATCGAAATCGGAATGAAGTGATGAAACAGAATCCAATTGCGAATCGTGATCGGCGAGATTACAAGTAAAGTCGCTCCAACCAGCGCTATCGCATAACCCAGCCGTTTGCCTTTCTCAAACATCAGCAAAACAACTGCCGCCAGGAACGGAGCAAGCAGAAGAGCGTTCGCGCGAAGCCAACACGAAACGCCCACCATTGCCCCTGCGGCGATGATGGTGATTAGGCGAGGTCGTTTGCTCGCTTTGATGATGAGGTAGATCGCGACGAGTACTGGGAGCACACAAAGCGTATCAGGCGAAATCCAGAGCGAGTAGAAAGCAAAGTGAGGCGAGAGCACAACCAGCAATGCCGAAATGATTGCTACCGCACATGGGAACAACTCCGCCGCGATCAAAAGGACAAGCACTGCTGACAGCCCATCGACGACGATTTGCGCAAGCCTCATCGAGGAGATTGAATCGCCAGATAACGCGAAGACGCCCGCCATGAAAGCTGAGTATCCAGGAGGGTGCAGGATGGGGCGCGCATCACCAGCGTCTACCGGGGTGTTAGGGAAAAGGATGCCGCCCTCGTTGAGCATGCGCCGGGCCTCGCTCTCGTAATGCCGTGCGATGGCTGAATTCCACGATCCGTTCCGCGCGATTTCGGCATAGCTGTCCTGCCAGCACAACAGCCTGACACCCACGGCTGATAAGAGAATGGCAGCGGAGATGACGCCAAGCTGGAGGCGGGTAAGGCGTGGACGGCTGTCCCGATCAAGCTGCGCGCTCGCCCATCTGATAACGCCGGTTAAGGCGGCTCTCAGTCTGGTAGGTTCCGGCAGAGGGCTTACGGCCGGAGGCTCAGTGGTATTGACCGTGGTAAGCGCGCGCATGGCTGCACCTCGTGACGGAGCATCCTCCTCCAGGGAGTTTGCTCCGGTCGGTTACGGTGCAGGCGCGCCGCGGCGTCAGTTTGAGCTTGCTTGAGGCAAGGCAGAAAAGATTTAGTGACTTTTCTGCGGAACTGAACGTCTTAGGAGACAGGCCGTCTCACCTGCACAGGGTTCGATGGTCTCCCAGAGGCTCGCAGCCCAACGGCTTGGCAAGGCTTAAGCTGCGGGCCTCTCTTATTTGCCAGAGAGTTCGCTTAACAGCTAGTGACTCTAACCCTCGGTTCCCTATCTGATTTTACGGATGATTGCTGAGGGATTGGGAGAGTTTCCCCTGTCCACAAATCAACTACGACTGGCATTATAACACCGCCCAGCCGGACTACGGCAAGCGCATTGCGAGCTCGCGCGCTCCTCTTGCCGTGATGCGCACCGTGATCCAGTTGTTCTGGTTCAACAGTCCGCCCGGCTGTTACCGCATTCAATCCGCTCAGATGACTGAACGCATCACGCTATGAGTGGTCTGGTTGCATCTTCGGGCCAGGGATAGAACAGAGCGATATATCGAACAAAAGTGCGGGTTGCATCAGGGTCCCCGGCCGCGCGCCGCATGTGCGCATTAGTCGCCTCGCGCATGTAGGTCAGCGCCTTGAGTATCTCGCTCCGCCGCGGGCGCGCTTCGGCCGGCGCCTCTTTGGCAATCTCGTCGAGGCCTTCCCGGATTCGACGGCTCAGCTCACTGATTCGCGGCGAACCGGCGCGGTGTTCGTAAATCAGTCCGCTTTCCTCGGTTTCGAGGTTCTTTATCGTGTTCTCGACCGCGGCAAGCATCTCGGCGTCGTCGAGATCGCGGAAGGCGCTCGCTCCGATGCCGCGCTGCGCATTGACTATCGCCCGCTGGATCCCGTCAAGAGCGATAAATGCCCGCTCATTAAGGGTCAGATCACGTGGGTCGTTGGCTGTCTCCTTCCGGCGCAGCGCCATTTCTCGTTGGCTGGCGCTGGTGCGAGCCTCGATCAAGTAGGAACAAGATTCGGGGCAGGCGAGTTCTATCATCCGTTCGCGCGCGCAGCACACCGCACAAATCTTCGTCCTGAGCGCGGGACAAAAACGTTTTGCTGGTCGCTTATTGCACCGTGGGCAAGCTGGCATCGGGAACAGGTTACAGGTGAGCAGCGACGAGTGACAAGATCCGAACGCGATTCACTTTTCACTTGCGAGCTCAAGCTTATAGGAAGCTGAGAGCGTGTGACTGCCCGCGCTCTGCCTCGCCTTCACCGGTATGTTCAGCCGCGCCTCTTTGAAGTAACAAAGACTCTCTTTAACGGCTTCGCAAAAATAAACTACGAAGTCAGCCCTGACAGTCGCTTCGCCTTCGCTGATCTTGAGTGGAACGGTGACCGGAAAGTTAGGATTACTGAAGGTCTGTTCCGCGCCGGTTTTAAGAGTCCCGACTTCGTTCTGCAGTGCCGCGACCGTCAGCGCAGACGGCGCCTGCCCATTCAGCTTGTAGCCAGCCGGCAATTCAAGCTGCAAGGTAAGGCTCACGT
>DATLWF010000623.1:0-3875 GCA_035576605.1 Blastocatellia bacterium
TGATGAACGTGCTTCCCCAGCGGCCCTTGATCCTTCTCGGCGACTGTTGGCCTCGCGCCATCGATTGCCTGCGCCAGCATCTGGTCGTTTCCGACGATGACATGACACATCTCACATTCGCAGCTAATGCCGAGAAGGCCGTTGCCGTCCTGCAAGAAAGACTACATTAGGCCTTGCCACCCGCCGCGAGCGCTTTCTCACGCTTTCTTGCAATTTCATTGCAACCGATCCCAGGTCTAGATTTGCCGCATCTCAGATTGGTAAGATTGGTATGACGCATTGGGAGAACCCGAAGAACAAGGAATATGGGTGCTGACTTTGACTTGCTGGTAAAACGACCTCTCAGACGAGCAGTTCACATCCCGTAGTCCCAAATTGTCCACATTATTAGAACCGCAGCCGGCGTGTGCCCGCTGGTTGGTATAGGAGTATCAATGAAGCCAGGCCGTTTTCTTGTCCCAAGCTCAGAAAACTTCTCCGTAAATAAACTCATAGTTAAGAAGGTTTTCGCAGCCCTCCTCGCAAGTGTGGCCCTTTCAACCGCGACGCTTAACGCCTCCGGCGATCTTCCTTCCGCCGGTTATGATCGCCCCGAAGACGACGTCATCACCTCGGTGCGCCCCGGTCTTAGTCGCACGCGACCAGCCTTCAGAAAGGCAATAAGTATGCTGGCGGAGGCCGCACCGGCTGATGAACGTCTCGCAGACTACTACGACCGGGTTACAAAGCGTGTGAAAGGCGATGAAGCTGATGGTGAAAATAATCCGGGCGCGGGCGTGGTCAAAATCGTTCGCAGAAGCAATCCCGGACGGACCGATGCAACAAACGTTAACACGCCGCCGGCCTCGGACGCCCCATCGCAAGTTGCGTTTCAAGGCCTGGTCGCTGGAGCGCAGGGCAGGCAGATAGCAGAGCCCCACGAACAGCAGAGCTATTCAATGGAAGACGATTCGCAGTCTGGAGCCGAGGGCAGACCGAGCGCACAACAGCAGTTCACTGTCGGCGACATGGCTTTTGACACAAACCCGGCGATCGAGCAGTGGATGACTTACTATACCGCAACACCGGTCGGACGAAGGACTATGAAGATCGGCATCGAACGCAGCAATTCATATCTCGAAATGGCGCGCGCGGAGTTTCGCAGCGCTGGCGTTCCTGAAGACCTGGTGTGGCTCGCATGCGTAGAAAGCGTCTGGAACCCGAGGGCGGTCTCACCCGCAGCCGCGGGCGGCATCTGGCAGTTCATGCCGGCAACCGCAACTGAATACGGGCTTACGGTTCAAAGCGGAAACGACGAGCGCGCAGACCCCTTCAAACAGACACGTGTCGCGGCTGCGTACCTTCGCGACCTTTACACAATATTCGGCGATTGGACGCTTGCGATGGCGGCTTATAACTCCGGCGAGCCCCGAGTCATGGGCGCGATTGTAAAGAACGGCAACGCGAATTTCTGGGAGCTGTACGACAAACAGCTGCTGCCCAGGGAGACTTGCAATTACGTTCCAAAGATTCTTGCGACGATCAAGCTCGCAAGCCAGGCGGAAGTGTACGGTTTGTCCCCTCAAGCGGAGCCCGCAGTCTACACTGGCGGTTAAAGAGACACAGGCTCAGTTCTACATTTTCATCGGTTTGAGGCTGCGCGACGCAGCCTTTTTTTCTTGCCTTCGCCCGAACGCTCCTTCGCAGCGGATCGTCTATCTTGCCTCTCGAACGGTGGGATGGGAGAATATCGCTGCGGCAACCACGCTCTCATTTGGGTGTAGCAGTTAGCAAAAAGTAGCTCGTGAATAAGAAGGCTAAAATAATCGGTGTACCAATGGACCTGGGCGCCGGCCGCCGTGGCGTAGATATGGGCCCGTCGGCAATTCGAATAGCCGGACTCAATCAAGCGATCGCGCTGCTCGGTTATGAAGTGACCGACGCCGGCAACGTCCACGTCCATCCGCCGGAAGCCGTGAAGGAAATGAATCCGCGCGCCCGGTACCTGTCACAAATCGCAGCGGCAGCCGAAGAGCTGGCGGCGATGACCGAAACTGCGCTCGAAGAAGGCGCGCTGCCGGTCGTCCTTGGTGGTGATCACTCGATAGCAATCGGCAGCGTCGCCGGGCTTGCTTCTTACTATCGCAAGCGCCAAAAGAGAGTCGGCATAATCTGGCTGGACGCCCACACGGATTCAAATACGCCCGAGACCTCCCCCTCCGGTAACATTCATGGCATGCCGCTGGCCGCGTTGCTCGGTCGTGGTGCTCGCGAATTGACCCATGTCGCCGGGTTCGCGCCGAAGGTCCTTCCGGAGAACACCGCGATCATCGGCGCCCGGAGCATAGACCCCGGCGAACGCGCGCTCCTGAAATCGCTGGGCATCCGCGTGTTCACGATGAGCGAATTGGACGAGCGCGGAATGGCGGATGTGGTCCTCGAGGCGGTGGAGATTGCCTCGCTCAACACGGCTGGGCTTCACGTGACGATGGATATGGATTTCCTTGATCCGTTCTACGCGCCCGGCGTGGGAACACCTGAACGTGGCGGCGCCACTTATCGAGAAGGCCATCTTGCGATGGAGAAAATCGCAGACTCGGGGCGCGTGTTATCGGTTGAGCTGACCGAGGTTAATCCGGTATTCGACACTGCAAATCAAACCGCGCAGCTTGCGGTCGAGCTGATACTGTCGGCACTCGGAAAGAAGATTCTATAAATAGCTGACTAACCATTACAGATGGCAGGGCATAGATATCCACACGAATTGAATCCCGACTTTCGCCGGCAAGCCGCACTGGCGACTGAGCGGGATAGACTTGCCCTCGACCTGCAGGACCGAGTGACAAAGCTCAACGAGCAGGCGCGAATCTTCATCCCGCTTATCGCGCTCTGCTTGATCGTGGCGATCCCAGTTTGGTCGAAATCGGCGGTCCGATTTCTGATGCTCCTGCTGAATCCTTTCGTATTTTTGCCTGTGGGATTCTGCATAGTCCATCTAACGTTGGCGTGGCGCGGAATCGTAAAAGCAAGGACTCGAATACGTGACTGGGAACGCGCTGTGCACGAGAGCAATCAGTTGAAATCGTGACCCGGTCGATGCGAACTTCAAACCCGTAAGTACAATGCGGCATCCAAGGCGCGAAACCCACTACCGAGCGGAGTAGGAATTTGACGAAGAAACTAAGAATCGGTGTGATCTTCGGAGGGCGTTCCGGCGAACACGAAGTGTCACTGCGGTCAGCAGAGTCCGTCATCAACGCGATGGACAAAGCCAGGTACGAGGTCGTGCCCATTGGCATCACCAAAGAGGGCCGCTGGTTGATATCGGCAAACGCGGCGGCGCTGTTGCCTGAGGCGGTGATGTCTTCAAACAGCCATCGACAGGTCGCGATCATCGGTGACCCGACGCGTCAGGGATTGACGCGGCTCGATGACCGAGAACGCTTATTGTCGAGCGAGCCTCTCGACGCGGTCTTCCCGGTGCTGCACGGCACCTACGGAGAAGACGGCACTATCCAGGGCTTGCTTGAAATGGCCGGCGTTCCCTACGTCGGTTGCGGCGTGCTGGCCTCGGCAGCCGGCATGGACAAAGTCGCGATGAAGCAGTTGTTCGAGCGCGCCGGTCTTACCCTCATCGAATATGATTGGTTCTTGCGCTCCGCGTGGGAAGAGAATCCTGACGTCGTGATGAAGCGCATCAATCGGTCGCTCGGGTTTCCAGTGTTCGTCAAGCCCGCTAATCTCGGCTCATCGGTCGGCATCTCAAGGGCCGCCAACAAGCGTGAGTTGCGCGATGCGATCGACGACGCTGCCCGCTACGACCGAAAAGTAGTGGTCGAGCGCGCGGTTGACGGGCGAGAGATAGAAGTGAGCATACTCGGCAATGAGCATCCGAT
>DATLWF010000624.1:0-2359 GCA_035576605.1 Blastocatellia bacterium
CCACAGATGCCACCGTGCTCATCACCGGTGAGACGGGCACCGGAAAGGAGCTCGTCGCGCGGGCGATCCATAAGCGGTCGGCGCGACGCGCTCGCCCCTTCGTCAGCGTGAACTGCGCCGCTATCCCCGTGGACCTCATCGCTTCTGAGCTGTTCGGTCACGAGAAGGGCTCATTCACGGGCGCGGTGCAGCGGCGACAAGGCCGCTTTGAGCTGGCCGAGGGCGGGACGATTTTCCTGGACGAGGTCGGCGAACTGCCGCCTGAACATCAAGTCGCACTTTTACGCGTGCTGCAAGAGCGTGAGTTCGAGCGCGTGGGCAGCGGCCGGCCGATACGCGCGGATGTCCGGGTGATCGCAGCCACGAACCGCGATCTCGAAACTGCTATCGAGGAGAAAGCATTCCGATCTGATCTGTATTACCGGCTGAACGTATTTCCGCTCGAAGTGCCGCCATTGCGCGAACGTCGCGAGGATATCCCTCTCCTGGTGGAGTATTTTCTTCACCGCTTTGCAAAGCGGGCTGGAAAGAGGATCAACAAAATCAGCAGGGAGACATTGAACATAGTCGAGTCGTATGACTGGCCGGGCAACGTTCGCGAGCTGCAGAATGTGGTGGAGCGTGCGGTGATAGTTTCCGAATCGGATGCGCTGGACATTGATGAGCGCTGGCTGTTGGTAGGTAGAAAGGGAGCCCCAGTCGCCGCTCAACCGATTCGACGCATACACCGGCCACGAACGCAGGCAGCGCACGAGAAAGAGAAAGAGGCTATTGAGACGGCTTTAATGGAGTGCAAGGGTCGAGTGTCGGGGCCGTTCGGCGCGGCGTCAAATCTAGGGCTCCCATCCTCGACGTTGGAATCGAAAATCAAGGCGCTGGGAATTGATAAGCGCCTCTTCAGGCCGCAAGAGTGCACTGCCAGCGTTTAGTCCGCCAACCAATCTCTAAAGGTTACTTGCTCGCGGCCCTTCGCGAGAAATCCACGACGACGGATCTTGGCATCGAAATGGGCGCGCCTTGCGGAGAGCAAGTTGCCTGTCTTGAACGCAGCATTGTACGATGAAGCCTTTCGAACCATCATCCCGGGAGGCAACGTGGGGATGAGCAACAAGAGTGAGGCCTCACGACAAACGACCGCAACAGAAGACTCACTGCGTCTTCTTATCGATACCACTCCGGCGTTCCTTCATACTGCGCTTCCTGATGGCGCTCTCGACTTTCTGAACGAGGGCTGGCTGGAATTTGTTGGCCTCCCTCTGACCGATCTCGTCGGCTGGCGTTGGACCACCGCAATTCATCCCGAAGACGTCAAAGAGTTCGTAGACAAATGGCGTGCGTCAGTCGCGTCCGGAGAACCCTTCGTCGCCGAATCGCGAGTGAGGCGCGCCAATGGTGAATACCGCTGGTTCCTGCACCGCAAGGTACCACTGCGCGACGAAACCGGAAAAATCGTCAAGTGGTACGGCTCGAGTCTGGAAATCGAGGACCGCAAACGGGCGGACGAGGAGCTGTTGAGGAGTGAAGCGTATTTATCTGAAGCGCAGAGATTGAGTCACACGGGCAGTTTCGGCTGGGATGTTCCAAGCGGAGAGATCCACTGGTCTGATGAAACCTTTCGAATATTTGAGCTCGAGCCGAAAACAAAGATCACCACGGATTTGATTTTGCAGCGGACCCATCCGGATGACAGACAAGCTGTCCAGCAACTCATCGAGCGTGCTTCGAGTGAGCGGACGGAGTTCGCTCTGGAACATCGGCTGTTGATGCCCGATGGATCTATTAAGTACCTCCGTGTTGTGGGCCGCCCATTACAAGATGAAGAACGGCGCTCCGAATTTGTGGGCGCGGTCACTGACATCACCGACCAGAGGCGGTCTGAAGAATCGCTGCGGAAGAGCGAAGCGTATCTGGCAGATGCGCAGAAACTCAGCCAGACGGGAAGCTGGGCATGGAGTCCTGAAGCCGGTATCAAGTATTGGTCGGAGGAATGCTACCGCGTTCAGGGTTTCGATCCACGGGATGGTCTGCCCCGATTCGAAGAATTGTTCCAGCGGATTCATCCTGATGACCAACCCAAGTTGAAAGAACTGTGGCAGAGGATGGTCCATGAGGAGATTGAGTTTGAAACGGACTACCGCCTCGTGCATTTAGATGGCGCCGTCAGGGACATTCACAGCACTGCTCATCCTGTTTTCAGCCCCTCCGGTAATCTCATTGAATTCATGGGCACAGTGATCGACGTAACCGAGCGTAAACGAGCAGAGGAAGAGCTGCGCGCCAGTGAGGCGCGTCTAGCGGAAGCGCAAAGGCTCAGTCAAACCGGGAGCTTAGGTTGGAATATTATCACGGGTGAACGGAC
>DATLWF010000625.1:0-3625 GCA_035576605.1 Blastocatellia bacterium
GGTTGTGCCTGGGCGGACTATGACAACGACGGTTATGTTGACCTGTTCGTCGCAGGGTATGTTGATCTCGACCTGAACAACCTGCCGGATCCCGGCACGAACCAGTACTGCCGCTACCGCGGGCTACCGGTCAATTGCGGGCCGCGCGGTCTCAAAGGCGCACGCGACTATTTGTACCACAATAATGGCAACGGAACGTTTACGGAAGTGAGTGCAAAAGCCGGCGTGGACGACAAGCCAGGCTACTACGGCCTCGGCTGCGTTTGGGCCGATTTCGATAATGATGGATTCATTGATCTGTACGTGGCGAACGACTCGACGCCGAACTATCTTTATCACAACAATGGCAACGGGACGTTTACGGACATAGCGTTTGATGCGGGAGCAGCCGTCAACGAGGATGGGCGCGAACAAGCTTCGATGGGAGTCGATGCGGGAGACTACGACGGCGATGGGTACTTCGATATATTCACCACCAACTTCGTCGACGACTACAGCACGCTTTATCACAACGAGGCAGGGAAACAATTCAGCGACGTGAGCAATCCGGCAGGACTGGCGGCCCCCGGGTGGAACTTCCTGAAGTGGGGTACAGGCTTTGTGGATTTCGATAATGACGGACGTCCGGACATCTTTGTAGCTAATGGGCATATCTATCCGGAGATTGAGGGAAAAGGATTCGGGCAAACCTTCGGCCAGCGCAACCAACTCTTTGAAAACCTCGGAGACGGGCGGTTCGGCGAGGTGCGCGAAGAAACTCTGGAGAAAATTATGAAGGTCAGCCGTGGCGCGGCTTTCGCGGATCTTGATGGTGACGGGCGCGTGGACATAGTTATCAACAACCTGGACGATCAGCCAACCGTTTTGCTCAACCGGAGTGTGAGCGGCAACTGGATAGAGTTGAAGCTTGTGGGTCGCACGAGCAATCGCGACGCCATCGGCGCACGCGTGACAATTACCGAAGGCGGCAAAAAACAAGTGGCAGAGATAAGAGCGGGGCACAGCTACCTCTCTCAGAGCGATCTGAAATTGCACTTCGGGCTAGGAATGGCAAAGAAGATTGACGCCATCGAGATTCGGTGGCCTCGCGGCGGATTGCAGAAGTTAAGCGACGTGACACCAAATCAAGTTTTGAGAATAGAAGAGCAAACAACTGAGCGACAAAGACCCTCGAGCGTCTCCGGACCGCGCCCCGCTGAATCACGGTTTCTTCTTACGCTCTTCACCCTGGACTTTTTGCTCGAGGTCCTCTCGCTCGGCCTTATTTAGTTCGCGTGCCAGCAGAAATTCGCGTTGAGCCTCGTCCTCTCGCTTCAAGCGCCGGTATGCAAGCGCGAGTTGATAGTGCACGCCGGAGCTTTTCGAATTGAGCGCGATGGCTGTTTGCAGCTCATCAACAGCGCGCGTCATTTGTCCACCTTGAAGGAGCGCCTTGCCCAAATCATAGCGCGCGGCAAAATCCTGTGGCATCGCGCCGGCTGCCCGTTCCAGAAGCGGAAGCGCACTCTTCCAATCACCGCGTGAGAGCGCGATATTTCCCAGATAATAAATCGAGCGCGAATGATTCCGGTCGCGCTCCATCTCGCGTCGGAATTCAGGTTCCGCCTGGTCGTAGCGCCGCAGCTTCCATAAAACATAGCCAAGCGCGAAGCGCAGCTCGGGAAGCGTCGGTGAGTCGCTAGCCTCAGTCGCCCGTTTGAACTCCCGGATTGCTCCTTCGCTATCGCCGGCATTGTCGCGCGCCTCGCCGAGGAGCATGTAAATCTCCGCGCCGGTGGGTTGCAACCTGGCGCGACGCTCCAGCGTTCGAACAGCCTCGTCATAACTGCGCAGCTTCAAGTACGCGCGGCCCACCAGCTCGAGCATAGCTGCGTCAGACGGGGCCGCCTGGAGCAGTTGTTCTCCAAGGTCGACCACGTCACTGTAGCGATCCAAAGCAAACAGACTTAATACCAGCAGCCCACGAGCCTGGTTATTCGCCGGATCAATCGCCAGTGCCCGGCGTAGCGGCATCTCGGACTCCCGGAATCGCTTTGCCCGAAAGAATGTGATTGCCAGATTGAGTTGGGCCCCGAGCAGTTGTGGATTGATTTCAGCAGCGCGCGAGAACGCCACTATTGCCTCGTCAGACTTCCCCTGACGGTTGCAGACTATGCCGAGGTTGACTATCGCTTCGGCCCAATCGGGCGCGAGCTTCAGGGCTTTGTGGTACTCGCTCTCGGCCGCTTGCCAGTCGGCGCGAGCCTCCGCTGTTTTAGCTTCCTCAAAATGGCGCGCAGCTTCGGCCGGAACCTGGTTCTGAATCGATGCGCCACGCGATGTTGGTTCGGGCTTGCGCAATTGCGCCGCCGCGCGGGTCGAAGACAAAAGGCAAAACGCGAATAGCAGAAGCCCGGCGACGCAGACAGGGCCCGCGGCCGCCACGGGTTTATCGCCTCGCTTGCCTGCGAACTTATTTGTTCCAATCCCGGAAATACTGTGCTCTCTTAATCAGTCACGGCCGAGAATAGAGATCGATTACACGCTCTATAGCGCGACGGCAGACGGCGCAAAACGACGGACTGCGTGTGAACATGATGCAATCGATTTCCGGTCGATAGTACCCCTTCGCTTCGTACATTGCGCCTTCAAACGCGCCGACTTTGCCCGCGTACTTTTCCGCGGCAAAGAACTTGATCTCAAAATTGCGGTTCTCACGAAAGAGCGCTTCCATCTCGGCTTCGGGTCGATTCTCTGCCCTAATCTTTGCTCGCCGCTCGCCGTATTCGCGCGAGTGCTTTTCATATTCTTCCTTCTGCCAGGGAGTTGGGATCGGCGTGGCCGGCGCGACCAGGTCCTTCCACTTCAAGCTCGGGGGATCGAGTAGAGCCGTCACGTTCGGCTCCCACGGCTCGGTCTTAACCGCAGTCGGTGTGTATGCGACCGGAGACGTATAGTACTCGTCGGCAAGTCCGGCAAAGTGATGCCCGAACTCGTGAACGAAGACGTAAGGCGCTTGCTCGCTGTCGGCAGCCACCGTGCTATATAAGCCGAATATCCCTCCGCCGCCGTATGTGCGCGAGTTGGTGATGATCTCGATGAACTCGTAGGGCGCAAACTGCGCAACGTTGCGAAGCGCGCGGTTCTCGAACGTCAGAACGTATCGCTCGGAGCCGAATGCATCGTAGCTTGCACCGAGTGGTGACGCTCGATGAACCCCAGTCGAGGGCCGCGAGATCCCGGACTCTTCAGCGGCCGGACACAACGCCCACACGTTGAAATCTCTTCGCCGCTCCTTGTATGGCGAGGTCGCGAACATAATCTCGAGCAACCGGCGCGCGTCCTTCTCGAACTTGCCTCGCTCGGCAGCGGTGTAGCCGTCGCCCAGGATCAGGAAGTCCACTTTGTCAGCCGGATCGCCGCTCTTCTGTATTTCGATCAAGGGGCCAGGCGACGCAGGCTTTGAGGTGTCGACGAACATGTCTTTGGGATCGACGATGGTGGACCATATCTCGCGGAATGCGTTGTTCGAGTCGCGCTTCTTCAGGACGATTTGCACCGGCGCCCGGGGCGCTGGAAATCGCAACGATTCGTGAAAAGTGCGATTCGCGTTTTTGGCTTCGTCGGTGGTCTCCCACTCGCCGTA
>DATLWF010000626.1:0-4892 GCA_035576605.1 Blastocatellia bacterium
AGGCTAAATAGTCTTGCACACGCTGACCCTCAAGACTCCTTGAAACTCCAACGGAATTAAACTAGATTCTCGCAACCTGCTCCTTGCTCGAGAACATTTGTAGTACCTGACTATAGGAGGCGGCTATATGGTCTTAATCTCTCAGACGCTGGCGATGCTTCTCGTTGCAGTATTGATCGGCGGGAACTCGGCGCCGAATCAAGACCAGATCTCGAAGCTGACCGCGACTGATCTCGCGCGCGGGCAGAAGCTGTTCGTGGCGCAGTGCGCGTTGTGTCATGGAATCGGCGGAACCGGCGGCAGAGGCCCGTCGCTAAACCAGCCGGACCTTAGACGCGCCGCTGACAATCGGGCTCTGTTTCAAGTTATCCAGAACGGCATCCAGGGAAGCGAGATGCCCGACGCCTGGCAGATGACTGATCGCGAAGTGTGGCAAGTCGCCGGCTACGTGAGGTCGCTTGGCCGAACTGCCGTCCTGAGACTTCCCGGAGATCCCACCAAAGGCAAGGAGTACTACGAAGCGAAAGGCGGGTGCGCGGCGTGTCACATTGTAAGCGGACGCGGCGGAAACCTCGGTCCCGATCTCACGGACATCGGCGCTCGACGAAGCGCGGCTTATCTGCGCGAGGCTTTGATTGATCCGGGCGCGTCTGTTCCCGAAAAGTTCCTTGTGGTCAGCGTTGTCGCGCGCGACGGCCACCGAGTGAGAGGCATCCGGTCGAATGAGGACTCATTCACCATCCAGATTCGCGATGCGAGCAACGTCTTCCGTTCTTTTCGCAAACTCGATTTGACGGAGCTTAAGAAAGAGTTTGGCGCCTCCCTGATGCCAGGTTATCGCGATGTGTTCGCTGCCTCTGAGATCGACGACCTGGTCGCCTACCTTGCCGGCTTGCGAGGCGAAAAATGAAAACAATCAGATTGTTATGGACGGCCTCGTGTCTTCTAATTCCCGCAGTTGTCCAGGCGCAAGTCCCGTATCAAAGAATCGTCAACGCTGCGACCGAACCGGGCAACTGGCTGACTTATTCCGGCAACTATCAAGCGCATCGCTTCTCGCCGCTTAGGGAAATCACTCCGCAGAATGTCTCGCGATTGAAGCCCGCCTGGGTCTATCAAATCGAAGCGCGCGGCAGGTTCGAGACATCGCCGATCGTGGTTGACGGCGTAATGTACGTGACCGAGCCGCCGACGAAAGTGACCGCGCTGGACTTGCGCACGGGCCGTTCGCTGTGGACGTGGCAACGGACCATGCCGCTTATTGTCAGAACGATCGGTTTTGGCCCAACTAATCGCGGCGTGGCGGTTCTCGACGACACTGTCTACGTCGGGACGCTCGATTGTCATCTCATCGCCCTCGACGCGAAATCGGGAGCCGTTCGCTGGGACACCAAAGTCGCCGACAACTTGACCGGACACTCGCTTACTGCCGCCCCTCTTGCGATTGATGGAAAGATCATCGTCGGCATCAGCGGCGGTGAAGCGGGCATACGTGGGTTCCTCGACGCATACGATGCGAAGACGGGCAAGCTCGCATGGCGATTGTGGACGATTCCGGGTCCCGGTGAGCCGGGACACGAAACCTGGAGTGGAGATAGTTGGAAAACCGGCGGCGCCCCGACCTGGGTCACCGGCTCATACGATCCTGAGTTGAATCTGATCTACTGGGGGACCGGAAATCCCGGCCCGGATTGGAATGGAGATCCTCGTCCCGGCGACAACTTGTATTCGTGTTCACTCCTTGCGGTAGACGCCTCCACGGGAAAGCTCAAATGGTATTTTCAATTCACTCCGCATGACGTGCATGATTGGGATGCGACCGAGATTCCGGTGCTGCTTGATGTCGCCATCGGCGGGCGACCGCGCAAGCTGATTGCGATGGCGAATCGCAACGCCTTTTATTACCTGTTTGATCGAGCGACTGGCGAATTCATTCTTGGCACGCCTTACGCGAAGCAGACCTGGGCAAAAGGGCTCGACGCTCGCGGGCGCCCGATCGTGCTGCCTGACACGGAGCCCACAATCGAAGGCAATCTTGTATGGCCGAGCCTGCAAGGCGCTACGAACTGGTTCAGTCCTTCTTATAGCCCGGCGACCAGGCTGTTGTATGTCGCAGTCCGAGAGATGGGTGCGTATTACTATAAAGGTGAAGCCGAGTATAAACCGGGGACGTTTTTCGCCGGCGGTGGCGAGCGTTCACTCGCAGGCGATAAGGCGAGCGGAGCGATCCGCGCACTTGAGGTCGAGACCGGAAAGATGAAGTGGGAGTTCGGGCTTCAGTCTCCGCCGTGGGCAGGAGTCTTGTCGACAGCGGGAGGAGTGGTATTCGGCGGCTCGAATGAAGGGAACTTCTATGCGCTGGACGCGTTGAGTGGAAAACCGCTGTGGGACTTTCAGACCGGCGGCGCGATTGCGGCAAACCCGATCAGCTTTTTGATCGACGGCAAGCAACACGTCGCGATTGCCGCCGGGCACTCACTGTTCGTATTCGGGCTGCAATGATCCGCGCCTTTTGCGAATGACTCTGAACTGAAGGGCAAATCACTTTGGTTCAAAATAGCAACAAGAGGTAAGCATGAAACGCACATTGTGTATATCGCTAGCGAGCATCGTCAGTGCTTCCGTCATCGCTTTCGCCGCTTATTCAATCTATGGTGAACGCGCCAGAGCGAACGAAGAAGACAGCAACGGAGGATGGGAGTACCTCGTGGTGCAGGGCGGGACGGTAAATCTCTCGGCAGGCGACGGCGGGAGCATGCGTAAAGCGGACGGGGCCTTTAGCCGCGAGTCGTACCCGCTGGAGAAGAATATGGATAAGCTTGGCGCAAAAGGCTGGGAGTTGGTTACGGTGACCGGATCGCCCGCGGACCCAATCTATTACTTCAAGCGCCGGAAGTAGCGGCAAATACATTAGAGCGTCTCAGCGCCGGAACACAGATCTCTAGTGAGTCCTTGCTCTAGAGTGCTCTTTGAGATATATACAACTTCGAAAGAAACACAGCCGGCTGATGCCGTCTTGTCAAACTCATGTCCTCGGATTCGTGACGTTCTGGTATTGCGGTTAAGCTCATGCCCTCATTGTTAGGTCTAGCGGGCTTCGAGAGGCTGATCCGATCAACGCTGTCCCTCATCCTCATAGTGCTAACTTTTGCCTCGTGCGGCGGAAGGTCAGCCGCCTTATCGAAGCGGTCTAAATGGTTCGCCGGCCCGACCGTAGGGGGATTGGATCTGCTATCCGTAGACTTCATCGACGCTCAAACCGGATGGGCAGTAGGAGAAATTGATCCGGGCGGCGCTGGCGGCGCGATCTACCAAACGCTCGATGGTGGGCGAAACTGGCTTCCTGTAGCGCGCTCTACTGAAATTCTGACCTCGGTCCACTTCATAAGCCCCAGGATTGGATGGGTAGCCGGTCACTCCGGAAGAATCGAGCGCACCGATGACGGCGGCATGACCTGGAAGGCCCAGCGAATTGAGCACGAAGGCGAGGTGCTCAACTCGATCTTCTTTGTTGATGAGCGCCGCGGTTGGGTCGTGGGCGGCAACGGTCTCGTCTTTCGCACAATGAACGGCGGAGAAGTCTGGAATCGGATCGCCATAGCGCGCGCGGAAGACCTCTGGTCAGTTGGCTTCTCTTCAACCGGGCGCGGATGGATCACCGGCGAAGACGGGCTCATCCTCTCGAGCACAGATGGCGGAAACACGTGGATGGCTGAAGCCTCGAAAACTTCTCGAGCGCTCCTGGGAGTGACGGTTGCGCCTTCAATGACAGTTATTGCCGTAGGCGAGGCCGGAACTATATTCAGAGCCGCAGACGGCTCCAACTGGAGCCCCATGGAATCGCCGACGACTGAGACGATTAACTCTGTTGCTGCGTCCGGCGAAATCATCTGCGCCGTCGGATCGAAGGGAATTATTCTTGAATCAACCGATGACGGGAAAACCTGGAGCTCGGTCGCTGCGGTTTCTTCGCGCGATTTGAACTCGATTCGTCTGGCGGACGAAACGCACGCGGTAGCAGTAGGCCAACGCGGCGTTACACAAGTTCTTCGATAACAGTTATTCGTTCGGTTGTCGAATGCCTGGTTTCAAGTCGTTCCTGAGGAGAACAGTTATGTCAGCACGTTACGGGAGGCTCGCTGCTCCAGGTTTCGCCGCGCTCGCGGTGCTTTTTTTGCCTTACGCGTTGAATGCGCATCACGCCGTACTGCGATTCAATCTCGAAGAAATGACTGCTACCGCGGACCGCATCTTCGTCGGCCGGTGTCTGGCCGTTGCCGAAGCCGAGGAGATGATCGCTCAGGGGATGATGCCCGTCACACGCTACACTTTTGAGGTCGAGCGCGCCGTCAAAGGGAAACTACCAAGGCGAATCACCTTCCGCCAATTGGGTCATCCGGCGCACCGCGCGCTTGGAAAAGGAGGCGAGATGACAATGCACGGTGACGCGGTGACATCGAGCACTTTCATTCACGGCATGAGCGTGTACGGCGTCGGCGACCGCTTGCTCCTGTTTCTCATTCCTGATTATCTCGGCGGCAAGGTGACCTATCCTGTTGGTCTTTATCAGGGAGCGTTCTTTGTGTCGCGGATGCCTTCGGGTCGGGACCTCGCGCGCAACAGCATAAATAACCTGGGGCTGTTCACCGCGCCCTACAATGGCACGGCCATGAGCGCTTCGGCCGCGAAGTCTATTTTCCCGGAGCAAGACAATCCGGTGATACTCAGGGGCTCACTTTCCGGGAATCAGTCTCTCGCAAGCAAGCGCGGGGCGCTCCCACTCGATTCCTTACTTGAACTGGTTGATCAAATCAATCTGATTCACGGCGGTGAACGAGGCGCTATTGTTTTGTCCGGGAAAGGAGGAGCCCTGCAATGACTACGTATCGTTG
>DATLWF010000627.1:0-14251 GCA_035576605.1 Blastocatellia bacterium
GTCAAGTGGATCAGAAGACCGGAGCGATCAGGGTTGCCGGAGTCTTCCCGAACCCGGGTGACCTTCTTCGCCCCGGCCAGTACGGCAGAGTCCGCGCGGTGATGAATGTGAGAAAAGATGCGCTGCTCGTGCCGCAGCGGGCCGTCGCTGAGTTGCAGGGCAGCTACCGGGTCGCCGTTGTGGGCGGTGACAACAAGGTGAGCATTCGTCCCGTCAAAGTCGGCGATCGCTCAGGCTCAATGTGGATTATAGAGGATGGGCTGAGTGCGGGGGAAAGAGTCGTCGCCGAAGGCACACAAAGAGTCAGACCGGATGTAGTAGTCAACCCGAAGCCGTATGTCGCGCCTTCACCAACGCCAGGGCAATAGGAGAGGAGTATAGATGATTTCCAACTTTTTCATCCGGCGCCCGATCGTAGCAATGGTCATCGCCATCTTAACTGTCGTCGTCGGTTTCATATCCATGCGCAGTTTGCCGTTGGCCCAGTTTCCCGAAATCGTGCCTCCCCAGATCATCGCTTCCACGACCTACACCGGAGCGGATGCGGTCACCATCGAGCAATCGGTTGCCACGCCGATCGAACAACAGATGAACGGCGTAGACCATATGCTCTATCTTCAGTCGACCAACGGAAACGATGGCACGATGCAGTTAACGGTGACGTTTCCCATTGAGACCGACGTCAACACCGATCAGGTGAACGTTCAGAATCGCATCGCGCAGGCGCAACCGAACCTTCCGGTTGATGTTAACCAATTCGGCATCAGCCTGCGCAAGTCCACGGGACTTCCGATGCTTGTGATATCGATCTTCTCACCAAACAAGACTTACGACTCGCTGTTCCTGGCCAATTACGCGAACATCAACCTCAATGACGCGCTCTACCGAGTCCCGGGCGTGGGGCAGGTGCTGCTTTTTGGCGCCACTGATTACGCGATGCGGATCTGGGTCAAGCCTGACGTGCTGTCCAAACTCGGTTTGTCGGTTCCCGACCTCGCGCGGGCAGTCCAGCAGCAGAGCACCGTCAACCCATCCGGCCGGCTTGGTGCCGAGCCTGTGACGGAGAAGATGGAGAAGACCTACACCGTCCGCGCTCAGGGGCGGCTTCAGACCCCGGAGGAGTTTGGCCAGATCGTCGTCCGCTCCGACCCCGACGGCTCAGTGGTGCGGTTGAAGGATGTCGCCAGGATCGAACTTGGCGCGCTCAACTATCAGCAGACGTCGCGCATTAACGGCCAGCCCGGCGCGATCATCGCCGTCTTTCAGGTTCCAGGCTCAAATGCGCTGGAGGTTGCCGACGGGGTCAAAAAGGCAATTGCAGAACTGAAGGGGCGGTTCCCACCCGACCTCGATTACGTAGTCTCCCTCGATACCACGCTGCCGGTGACCGAGGGAATCCGCGAGATCGTCCAAACGTTGATCGAGGCGATGATCCTCGTTATCCTCGTTGTCTTCCTCTTCCTGCAGAACTGGCGGGCCACCCTCATCCCCGCGATCGCCGTGCCGGTGTCGCTCATCGGCACCTTTGCCGTCTTTCCCTTACTGGGTTTCTCAATCAACACCCTATCGCTCTTCGGTCTGGTGCTCGCGATCGGTCTTGTCGTCGACGACGCGATTGTGGTGGTCGAAGCAGTCGAACATCACATCGAAGAGGGAATGTCCCCGCGCGAGGCCACGATCCAGGCGATGAAGGATGTCTCGGGGCCAGTGATTGGTATTGCGCTGATCCTCGCTTCAGTCTTTCTGCCTGTGGCGTTTATGGGTGGCATCCAGGGACGGCTGAACAATCAGTTCGCGGTGACGATTGCGATCTCTGTGCTTATCTCGGCGTTCAACGCCTTGACCCTCTCGCCCGCGCTTGCTGCGCTCCTGCTTAGGCCGCGGAAGGAATCCCCAGGAATTCTCTCCCGCTTCTACGGCGGCTTCAACCGGATGTTTACGAAAGCTACGCACGGGTACATCAACTGGAGTCAAGGCCTGATCCGCAAGGCGGTTGTGGGAATGTTGATTTTGGCCGGTTTCGCCGCAGCGGATGGCCTCATCGGCACACGGCTTCCGACGGGCTTTTTGCCTGAAGAAGACTACGGCTACGCATTCCTGAACGTCCAGCTTCCTCCTGCGGCTTCACTGTCGAGGACGGATGAAGTGCTGCAAACGATCGAGCGGATTCTCGGCCAAACCGATGGCGTGCAGTCTTACAACACGATTGGCGGCTTCAGTCTGTTGACTCGCACTTCAGCCACCTACCAGGGCTTCTTTTTCGTTGCGTTCAAGCCCTGGGACGAGCGCACCGCGCAACAGCTTGGCGCAAGAGCAATTGTTGATCGCCTGAACCGGGCTCTGACGGCCCAGGTGCCGGAGGCAGTTGCATTTGCTTTCATGCCGCCTTCAATTCCGGGACTCGGCAATGCGGGTGGCTTTTCGTTCTGGCTGCAGGATCGAAGCGGCGGCTCAGTCGAGTTTCTGGACCAGAACCTGCAGAATTTCCTTGGCGCGTGCCGCCGGCGCCCGGAGCTGGCCGGAGTCGCTTCGCAGTTCTCCGCCGACGTTCCGCAAATCTACGCCGATGTGGATCGTGACAAAGTATTGAAGCAGGGGGTTGCGGTAGCGGACGTGTACCAAACCCTTCAGGCATATCTGGGCGGGCTCTTTCTGAATCAGTTCAACCGCTTCGGCCGGCAGTGGCGTGTGTTTCTGCAGGCGGAAGGGGAAGAGCGCAGGAGCGATCAGGACATCCGAAATTACTTTGTGCGGAACAATGAGGGAACCATGGTTCCGCTGTCGGCGCTGGTGACGACGCGCAACATCAGCGGCCCGGAGTACACTAACCGCTTCAATCTCTACCGCGCGGCCCAGGTCATCGGGGCCGCCGCGCCGGGCTACAGTTCCGGTCAGGCCATGGCCGCGCTCGAGGAGGTGGCTAAAGAAGTCCTGCCGCCCGAGATGGGCTATGACTGGGCTGATCTTTCTTATCAGGAGAGGCAAGCTTCGGGTGCGGCGATGAAGTCCTTCGCCCTGTCGTTCATCTTCGTCTTCCTGATCCTGGCGGCGCTTTATGAAAGCTGGTCGCTGCCGTTCTCGGTGCTGTTGACGGTGCCGATTGCGGTCTTCGGCGCATTTGCCGGTCTCTTGCTCCGCGGATACGAACTGAACGTGTACGCCCAGATCGGTCTTATCGTACTGATCGGTCTTGCGGCTAAGAACGCCATCCTGATCGTCGAGTTCGCCAAAGTCGAGTTGGAGAAAGGACGTAACCTGTTGGACGCAGCACTCGAGGGAGCGCGCGTGCGTCTGCGCCCAATCCTCATGACGTCGTTCGCGTTCATTGGGGGCTGCGTGCCGCTGTGGATCGCATCGGGTTCGGGCGCCGCGGGGAGGCGGATCCTTGGAACCGTCGTGATCGTCGGGATGCTGGCTGCCACGTTGATCGCCATTTTCATCATCCCAGTGAGCTTTGTTGTGGTTGAGAAGCTTTCAGGCGCGGAGAGAAAGCATGCGATCGGGGCAGAGCCGCAAGAGCCAGTGCCTGCAACTGGAGACTGATTCATTTTCCATTTGTCATTTGTCATTTTTCATTTTTCATTTGTCATTTGCCGCGACCCTCGACAATGACAAATGAAAAATCGCAAATGGAAAATGGAAAATGGAAAATGGAAATGAAAGACCTGAAGATTTTATGAAGAAACGATTCATGATAGGAGCCGTCACTTTGAGTCTGCTGGCGGGCTGCACCGTCGGTCCGAAATACCGCAGGCCCACGGTCAAGTCACCTGACGTATTCCGAGGAACTGCGGATCCAACTGCGGCGCCCGACCCGAATTCGCTCGCCGACCTCAAATGGTTTGAGGTTTTCAAGGATTCGCAACTCCAGGAGTTGATCCGGACGGCACTCGTCGAAAACTACGACATCCGCGATGCGATCGCGCGTGTCAGCGCCGCTCGTGCGAATCTTGGAATAATAAGCGCGGAGCAGTTTCCGAACGTCGCGGGCAGCGCTGATATCACCACGCTGCGCAACTCCGCGAGTGGCGCTTTGCCTCTTCCTCCGGGCATCGGGCTGAAACGGACATTCGGGAGCGTCTTAGTCGACCTGCTTTCGTTCGAGGTTGATCTCTGGGGACGGCTGCGGCGGCAGACCGAAGCCGCGCGGGCCCAGTGGCGGGCTTCTGAGGAAGATCGCAGAGCAGTGATGACGATACTGGTGGGCGACGTGGCTTCCGCATACTTCAGCTTGCTCGAGCTGGATACGGAACTGGCCATTTCCAAGCGCACGTTGGCGACGCGCGAGGAGTCGCTGCGTCTTATTAGGGTGCGACAGCAGGGCGGCGTGGCGACGATGTTGGAGGTCCGCCAGGGGGAGCAACTGGTATACACTGCCGCTGCTACTATTCCTGACATAGAACGGTTAATCGAGCAAACCGAGAACCAGATAAGCCTGCTATTAGGCAAGTACCCCGGACCGGTGACGCGCGGGCGCACATTGATCGAGCAGGAACAACCGTCTTCGGTCCCTCCGGGGTTGCCTTCTTCGCTGCTTGAACGGCGCGCGGACATCAGAGAGGCAGAGCAGAACCTGATAGCGGCAAACGCCAACATTGGAGTGGCCAAGGCGGCCTACTTCCCACAACTCAGCTTGACAGGGTTTCTGGGGTTTGAGAGCAGCCACCTATCCAATCTGTTCACAGGCCCGACACGAACGTGGCAGTTTGTGCCTCAGGTAACCCAGCCGATCTTTACCGCGGGAGCACTCAAGTCGAACGTGAGATTGGCCAGTGCACGACAACAGATTGCGCTGATCCATTATGAAAGGTCGATCCAGACCGCCTTCAGTGATGTTTCTAACGCGCTGATACAGCACCGCAAAGTCCGTGAAATTCGCGCACAACAGGAACTGCTGGTGACCACGTTGGAAGATCGGCGTCGGCTGGCCTACATGCGTTATCAAGGCGGGGTGGATTCATTGCTCAATGCTCTGGATGCTGACCGCGATCTGTTTAGTGCCGAACTGAGCCTGTCTCAAGCCAGACGGAACGAGCTGACGGCCCTGGTTCTGCTGTATAGGGCGCTGGGCGGCGGCTGGCAGCAATAGTTTGCGTCCCTGGACAGTGTTCTATGACAGCCTGAGCAATCTGAAAACGGCGAGAGGATTGTCACTAACGTTTTTCTCGCGGGACAAGTGTTCGAGCTATTACACCAATGCCGCTCCGGCAAAGACCGAATGCGGCGGGCAACCAACGCAAGAATATGATGCAGGCATCGGCGGCTGCAAAAGGTTCTCACTCACGACTTGCTCATTGCTTAGCGGGTCAACCCGCAAATATCACTGGCGCTCGGGCGACGTCCCGATGACCTCCCAGGATTGAGCGAGCTGGGACTCTAGCTCACTGACACGCGAGATCTGAGCCGTTGCAATGTCGTGCCCAAAATCAGCAAATGACGAACTTCGGCATCGAGGTAGCTCACTCAATAACTGTAAACATAGCCAGTTACGAAAGGCATCCGGGTTGCACGTCACCGTTGCCTGATGACGATTAGGATCCAACAAAACATTAGAAAGGTCATAACACTATGGGCATCGGAATTCTGAATTGCCCACCTTATGTCCGGGAATGGATTGGAGAGAAAGGAACAGAGCGGGCGGTGGTGATGATCAAGAGATTAGGGACGACGATGCAGGAGAAAGACAATGGGCAAGCTTGAAGGAAAAATCGCCCTGGTGACTGGTGGCAATAGCGGGATTGGTCTTGCCACCGCGAAGCAGTTTGTCAACGAAGGCGCATACGTCTTCATCACCGGTCGCCGTGAGGCGGAGCTAGCTGCGGCGGTTAAGGAGATCGGAAAAAATGTCACCGGCGTCCAGGGAGACGTGGCGAATCTCGACGATCTCGATCACCTCTTCGCACGAATCAAACGGGAGAAAAGCAACCTCGATGTTTTATTTGCCAATGCCGGCATTGCGAAGTATGGACGACTGGGTGAGATCACCGAGGAGCTCTTTGACTCGATCTTCGATATTAATGTGAAGGGTGTTCTCTTCACGGTTCAGAAAGCACTGCCGCTCATGCCCGATGGTTCTTCCATAATTCTCAATGCCTCGATAGTCGGCAGTAAGGGCTTGTCGTCCAACAGTGTCTACAGCGCCACCAAAGCTGCGATTCGTTCATTTGCGCGAACATGGACAACGGACTTGAAGGATCGCCGCATTCGTGTGAACGCAATCAGTCCCGGCACGATCGATACACCAGGATTGAATGATTTGCTTGCTTCCGCTGCAACCGGTCAGGAACGCGTGAAGATGATTTCCAATAGCATTCCGCTCGCGCGGTTTGGGATTCCAGAAGAGATCGCCAAGGCGGTCGTATTTCTTGCGTCCGACGACAGCAGCTACGTCACTGGAATCGAGTTGTTTGTGGATGGCGGTTTCGCGCAAGTATAGGTCAGGACTTTACTGGTAAAGGAGGAACATTTATGGGCGAGAAAATGAAAGCAGCGCAAATAAGCAAACCCGGTGGAGACTGGGAGTTGGTGGAACGCGACATTCCCGAGCCGAAAGCCGGACAAGTGCGCGTGAAGGTTGAAGCGTGCGGCATTTGCCACAGCGACTCTCTAGTGAAAGAAGGTCTATGGCCGGGACTTCCGTATCCCCGCGTGCCCGGTCATGAAATCGCTGGACACATCGATGCAGTCGGCGACAACGTCACCGCTTGGATCGTAGGACAGCGCGTCGGGGTAGGCTGGCATGGCGGACATTGTTTTGTGTGCGAACAATGCCGGCGTGGCGACTTTGCGATGTGCATCAATCGAAAGGTCACCGGCATTGATTTCGATGGTGGCTACGCCGAATACATGATTGCGCCGGTGGCGGCAGTGGCTGCGATTCCCGATGAATTGCCTGCGGAAGAAGCTGGACCGTTCATGTGCGCGGGCGTAACGGTCTACAACGCGTTGCGAAATTCAGGCGCACATTCGGGAGATCTCGTCGCAATCCACGGCATCGGCGGCCTGGGACATCTCGGTGTTCAATACGCTCGACATATGGGGTTCGACACGGTGGCGATTAACCGAGGAACCGACAAAGAACCGCTCGCGCGGCAGCTCGGAGCGCAACACTATATCGACGCGGCCGCTACAAATGTCGCATCGGAGTTACAGAAGCTGGGCGGAGCAAGAGTAATTTTGGCAACTGCGCCGAATGCCCAGGCGATTTCTGTATTGGTCGATGGATTGGCGCCGAGAGGGACGCTGTTGATACCTGCTGCGCCGGCTGAACCGCTCATGGTTAGCGTATTGCCTCTAATCATGGGCGCACGGTCGATCGCTGGCTGGTATTCCGGCACTGCAAAGGATTCACAGGACACGCTTGAATTCAGTGCCGTGAGCGATGTTCATCCGATGATCGAAAAATATCCGCTTGATCGTGTGGCCGAAGCTTATGAGCAAATGAACAGCGGAAGGGTGCGGTTCCGCGCCGTTCTCACCATAAGTGGTATGTAGATCTACAGCCGTTAGTGGTAGCAGAAAAACATCAGATCGCGTGATGTATTGCAGGCTTCGATAGCGCATGATGCGAAGGCCGCGAGTGGCTCAAGAGATTTTGATACGCGAAAGTGGTTGCCGATAACGTTAAGGCGGCCGCTGAATTGCTCGACTTTCAACCCGCTATTGACTGCAAAGGAGAAACCAAATGCCATATCTCAAAGTCGGTGAAGAGAACTCAAGTGACATTAACCTTTATTACAAAGACTGGGGCAGCGGACAGCCCATTGTCTTCAGTCACGGATGGCCGTTAACTGCGGACGACTGGGATTCACAAATGTTGTTCTTTGGCCAACACGGCTATCGCGTCATCGCGCATGACCGGCGAGGGCACGGACGTTCCACTCAGACATGGGATGGTAACGAGATGGACACATACGCCGACGATCTCGCTGCTCTGACGGAAAAGCTGGACCTGAAGAACGCAATCCATGTGGGCCACTCAACTGGCGGCGGAGAAGTTGCCCGCTACATCGGTCGCCATGGCACAAAGCGTGTCGCAATGGCTGTGCTGATCGGCGCAGTGCCACCGTTGATGGTGAAGACCGAGAACAATCCCGGCGGCCTGCCTGTCTCCGTGTTCGACGAACTCCGGGCTCAACTTGTGGCAAATCGGGCGGAGTTTTATAAGGACATTACACTCCCGTTCTACGGCTACAACCGGCCCGGCGCCAAGATTTCGGAAGGCATCCGAGAGCGCTGGTGGCTCCAAGGCATGATGGGAGGCACTAAACCCCATTACGACTGCATCAAGGCTTTCTCCGAGACGGATTTTACTGATGACCTTAAGAAGTTCGACGTGCCAACCCTCATCCTCCATGGCGACGATGATCAGATCGTGCCGATCGGTGCAGCGGCTCTGATGTCTGCGAAGATCGTGAAGAACGCCAAGCTGAAGGTGTACCCGGGTTTTCCGCACGGAATGCCTACAACCAATGCGGACCAGATCAACGCCGACCTGCTTGCGTTCTTTAAGGCAGAGAATTCAAGCGTCACCGCCACTGGGGACTGATAGAGAGACATCAATGCCGTTGGGCATTTCCTGTTAACTAATCGGTTTCACAGAAAGGAGATCATCATGGGTGAAAGACCAAGTTTGGAATCAAGGACCGTTGTTCTCGTCCACGGTGGTTTTGTAGACGGATCTGGTTGGGAAGGTGTTCACAGAATCCTCCGGAAAGACGGTTACACCGTTGTAGTCGTTCAGAATCCGACAATATCGCTGGCTGAAGATGTTGCCGCAACCAAGCGGGTCATCGCCGCGCAGAATGGCTCTGTAATTCTTGTCGGACACTCCTATGGCGGGGCGGTGATCACCGAGGCGGGCAATGATCCAAGAGTAGCGGGGCTCGTCTATATCACCGCATTTGCACCAGACAAGGGTGAGTCTGTGTCCAGTCTCATCAAGGATCCACCGCCAGGTGCACCAGTGCCGCCGATCCTGCCACCACAGGATGGTTATCTCTTCCTGGACAAGTCAAAGTTTGCTGCCTCATTCGCGGCCGATGTGGAACCAGAAAAGGCCGAGTTCATGGCCGACTCCCAAGTCCCGTGGGGCGTCGAGGCGCTGAGCGGCACTATCAGTGAGCCGGCCTGGAAGACCAAGCCGAGTTGGTACCTCGTTGCGACCGATGACAAGATGATCCCTCCCGTGGCACAACGCTTCATGTCGAAGCGCGCGGGTTCCATTGTTGTCGAGGCTGCTGGTAGTCACGCGATTTATGTGTCTCAGCCTAACGCGGTCGCCACAATCATCGAGAAGGCCGCCGGCGCGGTGAAGACGGCAGCGACCTAGGCGTTGCTGTGGATTATAGCTCGACGCGGCGCCCAATCCTCGATGCGGCGCGGCGCGCGCTGCAGCCTTTACCTGAATTCGGTTGTGACCCTGAGTGGCGACGATCTAACTGACCAAGAAGGAGAAGTCTAATGGCAAAGAAGCAAAATGACGCGAATCCCACGCGCGGAATCAATGCGCAACCACGTCTTCATCAACGCGCTGGTGAAATTCAGCAGTACGGAACCGTAAACCATGCTCTACCGCTTGAGATGGAAGAACCCGTACGACTACAAATGACCGAACAACTGAACCAACTGCTCGCGGATACCATGACGCTTCGCGATTTATACAAGAAGAGTCATTGGCAGGTTGCCGGTCCAACGTTTTACCAGCTGCACTTGCTCTACGACAAACATTATGACGAGCAAGCGGGGCTGGTTGACTCGATTGCCGAGCGGATTCAATTGCTGGGCGGAGTAAGTCTGGCTATGGCCGCAGATGTGGCCGAAACCACACAGATCGAGCGCCCGCCTCGTGGCCGGGAAGAAGTTCCCGTTCAGTTATCGCGATTGATTGACGCTCATCAAATCATCATTCGCCAGGCTCGACCGTTGGCGCGTCGTGCTTCCGAACTCGGTGATGACGGCACAAATGATCTTGTTGTGAGTGACGTGCTCCGCACCAACGAGCTCCAGGTTTGGTTCTTGAGCGAACACCTCGTGAACGTCCCGTTGGTGAAGGCGAAAGAGCGGTCGGCAGTCGCCGGTTAGTGAAAGCGCGTTTTCCCTTGGTGCTGAATCTGCCTTGCGGGCGCAGCCGCGGACTCATGGCTGGGAGATTGGGCCAGGTCATGTCCGGTTGTGCCTGCCAGGGTCGAGGTGTCTGCCTTCCAGGCGCAGCGTCTACAGCCTCGTAGCTGCCGGTGATCTACGTCGGTCAAAGTGCGTGGCCGAGGAGCATCGGGGCTAGTGTCGAGGCTGGATGAACCGGCGAGTGGACCTGCTCACGTTCTTTAAGGAAGCGGAATAGCCACGCTTCAAACACTCCGGCAGATGGCTGGGAAAATCGCACAAGAAGGAGAGGTTAAGAGAATGGCAACGAAACAGATCACTGTCCAGCGCTTTAGCGTCACGTCATCCAAATCGTTTCAGGATGTTGTAGCAGCAATTGAAACAAAGATCGGCCGTCCCGACATGAACAAGTTCAAGCGAGATGTCGGCACGTCAAGAACTGAGGATGAGCTGAAAGAGGTCGTCAACGAAGCAGTGGGAACGTCTGACCTGATGGAAATGGCGCGTTTTGATCAAGGCGAAGTGTTGCGCAGGGAACTGGGGGACAAGGCACCGCGAGTCTTACGCATCGTCGCGGGCAATCCGCTAATCATGAAGGAAATGGTCAAGCTGGTGCCTGATGCCGGCTCTTACGCGCCAGTGACTATTCTAATAGATGAGCGATCAGATGGCGTGCACCTCTCTTACGACAGGATGGTGAGTCTACTTGCTTCTTACGGAAATGCGGAAGCGGTCAAAGTGGCGCAGTCTTTGGACTCGAAGATCGAGACGCTGTTAGAAGCAGCGGCGAGTTAGATCACTTCTCACACGGGATCCGGCTCGTGTGGCGCAGATTGTTTTGATACCGGCAAGCAAGATCACGCATGCATAGCTCGCGCCCTTGGTTCCGGCTTCGGCTCGCGATCTGAAAGCAGAAACTTGATGTCTTAGAAAGAAAGGTCAGGAGGTCGATGAAAACTTCCGTGGGTGCTGTGCTGAGTGCCTCGGCAACTCTCATCCTTGGTTTGCTCATTGCCACGTCAATTCAAGCGCAAGAGCGGCTCGTGATTCAGAGCCGCTTCGCGACTGTCGACGGACTCAAGATTCACTATTTGATCGCCGGCAAAGGCGAGCCAGTCATTCTCCTCCACGGATTCGCACAAACGAGTCGCATGTGGCGTCCGTTGATGGCTGAATTGGCAAAGACCCACACGGTGATTGCGCCCGATCTGCGTGGGCTTGGTCAGTCATCAAAGCCGACTAGAGGGTATGACAAGAAAACCATGGCGCAGGATATTCATAAACTCGCCACGTCGCTCGGATTTAAGCGCGAGAGTATTGTCGGTCACGACATCGGATTGATGGTTGCTTATGCCTACGCCGCGCAGTATCCAGGCGAAGTCGATCGGATCGCCCTGATGGATGCGTTTCTGCCGGGTGTTGGTGATTGGACAACCGTTTGGCTTTTAAGAGACCTGTGGCATTTTCATTTCTATGGCGAAACGCCGCTCAAGCTGGTCACCGGTCGCGAACGAATTTATCTCGAACACTTCTGGAACGACTTCGCGGCAGAGCGAAAGCACTCTGTGCCTGAGGCGGATCGTAGATTCTATGCGGCCGCGTACGCGCAGCCGGGCGCTATTCCAGCAGGCTTCGAAGTGTTCCGCGCGTTCGAGCAGGACGCCAAAGACTTCGCTCAATTCGCGCAGACCAAACTTACAATGCCCATGCTGGTACTGACGGGCGAGAAGGCCTCGGGACTTTTTGATCGAGCAGGGACGCCTGGTCGATGGTGAGGTGCAGGGAGTCGTGGTTAAGGGTTCGGGGCACTGGCTGATGGAAGAAGCGAGAGGTCAGGTAATTCCGCAGCTCGTGGCATTCATCAATAAGTAATCGAAGGAGCCGCAGATGGGCGTTTTGAAAGACGATTCCCTCAGTCATCAAACCGGAGCATGGGGGGTGCGTCTTGCTAAGTCGGACCCGCTGATGTTTGGCTCATCATTGGCCGATGTGTTTAGTGCGCCTGCCTACGATTGCAGAGTGTCAGGTCAGGAACAAAAGCCTGAGTTTGCGGTGACGCGGCTCCGCTCAGGCGCGCGAGAGATGGAGAAGGCCCCGCAATACCCCGCTGATAACGCCATCCTCATCTGTGTCTCGCTTACGCCCTCAGCGGTCGGACAATGGAGAGCACGATACGACGGGCGCGAGGTTGGAGTAACACGAGCGATCCCGTTCGCGACGACCTATATCGATCTGAATTGTCCGATGGAAATGTGGGTTCGTGGCCCCTTCGATTACCTGCACTATTACTTTTCCAAGAAATTGCTCGCAAGGATCGCACTAGACAACGGCGTATCGCCCGCGTTTCACCTTCAAGAAGTATTCTTCATCGAAGACCTGGTCGTGGCCCAAATGACAAAGAGCATTCTCGCGCCTGTCAGACACGGAGAGCCTCTCGATCGGTTGGCGCTAGACCATATCGCGATGGTGCTCGGCGCCCACACTTTGCAGCAGCATTGCGGTACGCCGAAGTTCGCGAGCAGTCCACGACAAGGTCTGGAGGCGTGGCAAAAGCTTCGTACTGAGGAGATGCTGCAAGCAAGTCTTGAGGGAAACATTTCGGTCAATGAATTGGCGACTGCGTGCTCGCTTTCGGAGAGTCACTTCGCCCGCCGGTTCCGACATAGTTTTGGGACGTCCGTTCATCAGTACTTGATCCAGCTCCGGATCGATCATGCCAAACACTTGCTCGCCGATAGTGATAAGCCTCTCGTGGAGATCGCATTGCAATCTGGTTTTTATGACCAGGCATCCTTTAGCCGGACCTTTAACCGCGTCGAGCGCACGACTCCTTCACGTTGGCGGCGGTTCAATCAGAATGGGGCAGGCGTCCACGACGGATAATCTCACCTCTGAATACTATGGCCAGCGGGTGACCAGCCGGTCGAAGTATCCGGCCGCTCGCACGATACGAGACCGCAATTTCTTGGTTTCATCTGATTGGAAATTACAAAAAGGGCCGGATTCTACAAGAGCGTGTTGGTCCCCTCGATCTACCATATTGAAAAAGCGAGGGGGTCTGAATGCCTTTCGACATTTACTGGTCGGACGATAGCAATGCACAACTTAAGGAAAGTGCGACTCATTGTTTGGGCAATAAAACAAACAAACCAGCAAAATTCTGGAAGAGAGCAGACACCGTTGAGCATACGGTGAGTGGGACGAATATGATGACGGCGCAGAACGGAGATGCTTTCGTCTGTGTGCAGGAAGGTACCCGCAGGAGAGGCGCAAAGGACAGAGGAGGACGCGGGTTATGATGGCTGGTTCAACGCAGCGTCCTGAACGTTTGACACGCGATAACGCTCTGCTACTCCTGGTCGATCACCAGGTCGGTTTGTACACAGGCATTCGTGACATTGACGTCGTTCAACTCAAGCACAACATCGTTGGTCTGACCCGAGCAATGCTCGCGCTCAAAGTGCCCGTGATCGTAACCACGACCACGGAGAAAATGTGGGGACCGCTTATCCCCGAACTCGCCGAGGTTTTACCCGGCGTGCCGGGCATCGAACGCACTACGGTCAACGCCTGGGAAGAGAAGCGGTTCGTGGATGCGGTCAAGGCCACTGGGCGCAAGAACCTCATCGTCACGGGCATTTCCACTGATGTGTGTCTCGCGTTCCCGGCCATAGCTGCCCTCGCCGACGGCTTCCAGAGTTATGCGGTCATCGATGCATCGGGTGGCTTCACTCAGACTCAGGTTGATATGGGAATCCTGCGCATGCAGCACGCCGGTGTCATTCCGGTGTGCTATTCCAACGTCGCGGTTGAGATTTTGGCCGATAATGCTGCGCCGGAGGCCGAGGCGGTCTACGGCGCGCTAGGCATGCCATTCAGCGACCTGGTCTTTGGCCTCAGGCAATATTTTTCGCGAAGTTGATCGAAGGGTAGGAGGAGTCTTCAATTTCCGGTTCTGTCGAAGCCAGAATGTGTGAAATGTGTGGGACACGTCTTCAATTTCCGGATCTGTCGAAGCCGGAATGTGTGGTCCGAATGGATCTAAACTGCAAAGGAGAAAGGGAGAAAGGTCATGAAACAGCAAATTAAAAACGTAGTCTTGGTGCATGGAGCTTTCGCCGATGGCTCGGGCTGGAAAAGGGTTGCT
>DATLWF010000628.1:0-19225 GCA_035576605.1 Blastocatellia bacterium
ACTTATGTGATGGTTGGGCAGATCGCGAAGAAGTGGTTGCCAGAATACCTGGCTTTGGGAATTGCCTTCTTCGTTGCGGTGCTGATGGTTTTTAGCGTTAGAGGTCGGCGGTTTCGCCGTTACGGTCTACGCAAATCGACGGCTCTTGCCCTGCTCTCGTCGGCAATCGTATCTCTGCTGGCATTAGCGTGGGCGGCTCTGTCGTTTGCCTTGTTTGGACGGTGAAATATGTCGCAGGCTGAGTCCAAAGAACCATCGCAACTCGGAGATCACCCGGCATATGGCGAAGCGCCTCGACTCCCTGAAGCTGACTCGTGGGAGCGACGTATATTGCCGATGCTCTGGTTCACGATTCCCTACGGTTTACTTTTGGGGATCTTCAGGACCTGGTTACCATGGTTTGCATGGTACCAGGCCGTGGGTATTAGCTGCTTCGCTGCGGGGCTGGTAGCTTTTCGAGCCAGATACCCACGTCTTCGCCGTTACGGTTTCGGCAAGTATTTAATCTACTACCTGGTTGTGTCGGCAGGCTTTTCTATACTGACGTTCGCGATGGAGGCTCTGGTGTCCGCGTTTCGCAGATGAAGAATAGGCTTCGGGAGGAATGATGAGGACAAATGCGTTACTGCTTTCTATAACGATGATACTGGCAGTCAGCCTGCCGGCTCACACACAAACCGCTCCGAAACTCGACGAGCTGAAACGCGAGGCGATCGCCGAAGTCGATGGCCTCTGCGTGCTCACTCAACAAATGGTCGATCAGATCTTCAGCTTCAGCGAGCTGGGGTTTCAAGAGTACGAAACCTCGAAATACATAACCGGCATTCTCGAAAAAAACGGATTCAAGGTTGACCGGGGCGTCGTGGGAATGCCCACAGCCTGGGTCGCGACTTACGGTTCAGGCAAGCCGGTCATCGCCTTTATCACCGACATCGACTGCATACCAAAGGCCTCGCAGAAGCCCGGCGTAGCCTGGCACGATCCCATCGTCGAAGGCGCGCCCGGCCACGGCGAAGGCCACAACTCCGGTCAGGGCGTCAACGTGACCGCGGCCATCGTCTTAAAGAAGTTGATGGAAAAATACAAGATCGCCGGCACGATCAAGCTCTTTCCCGGCGTCGCCGAAGAACTTGTCGCGGCGAAAGCCTTCTACGTGCGAGCCGGCTTGTTCAAAGACGTCGATATTGTGCTCGGCTGTCACGTCGACAGCGACTTCGCGACCAACTACGGCCAGACTGCAAACAACAGCGGCCTGGTCTCGGTGCAATACTTCTTTCACGGCAAAGCTGCTCACGCGGCGGGCGCGCCGTGGTCGGGACGAAGCGCGCTTGACGCGGTCGAGTTGATGGACACAGCCTGGAACTTCCGCCGCGAGCACCTGAGGTTACAGCAACGCTCGCATTACGTGATCATCGACGGCGGCGACCAGCCCAACGTCGTGCCTTCGGAGGCCGCCGTGTGGTATTACTTCCGCGAGTTGGAATACCCGCGCATCAAAGAACTCTACGAGCTTGGCAACAAGATGGCTGAAGCCGCGACGATGATGACCGAGACGACGGTTACTCAGCGCGTCGTCGGCTCGGCGTGGCCTTGTCACTTCAACAAGCCAATCGCCGAGGTCCAGCAGAAGAACATCGAGATGGTTGGTATGCCCGAATGGAGCGAGGCCGATCAGACGTTGGCAAAGGCTCTGCAAAAAGAAATCGGCGCAAAAGTGGAGGGCATGAAGACGAAAGTCAAAGAGCTCGAGGCGCCTAAGGACCCAACCGGCGGCGGTTCAGATGATGTGGGCGACATCTCATGGAACCTGCCGATGGTCTATTTGCGCTACCCGGCGAACATCCCGAACCTGCCGGGCCACGCCTGGCCAAACGCGATCGCGATGGCCACACCAATTGCGCACAAAGGCTCGACCGCCGGGGCGAAGGTCCAGGCAATGACCGCGCTCGACTACCTGCTGTCACCGGATTTGATCAAGCAAGCGTGGGCGTATTTCAAGGACGTTCAGACGAAGGACATCAAGTACACGCCGTTGATCAATCCGACTGACCAGCCGGCGATTGAGCTGAACAAAGAGAAGATGGAGAAGTTCCGGCCCGAGCTGAAGAAGTACTACTACGACCCGACGAAGTACAAGACTTATCTGGAGCAACTCGGTATTCAGTATCCGACGGTGAAGAAACAATAGGACCTATATTCAGGGAGTAGCGCTGATTACTTCCTTGAACTCTTTCATGAATGACTTCATCTCAGGCATCGTGCCAAAGCTCACTCGCAGGTGCTCGGGCATCGAGGGGAACAAGCGGCCCACAAGCATCTTGCGCTTCTTGAGTTCTTCGATTAGCGGTTTCGCCGGGCGATTAACCCCGATCATCACGAAGTTCGTTTGGGATGGAATGTACTGCAGACCCATCGCGGCGACTTCCTGGCAGACGTAATCGCGCACCTCGGCGTTGATCTTGTGAATGCGCTCGACGAACTCGCCATCGCTCTTCAGCGCGGCAAGCGTCGCCGCAATCGCCAGTTGATTGGGGTTGTTCACCAACTGGCGCTTAGCCATGCGCTTGATCAAATCCTTGCGTCCGATCGCATAGCCGACTCGCAGCCCCGCCATCCCGTAGATCTTCGAGAACGTGCGCGACACGACGACCGGGAGGCCTTCCTTCACAAAACGCACGCAGCTCTCATAGTCGGGAGCGGTTACGTATTCCGCGTAGGCTTCGTCCGCCAGCAAAACCGGCCCGCGCGGAAGTCTGCGAATAAAGCGTTCGGTCTCTTGTTTGGCAATGTACGTTCCAGCGGGGTTTGAAGGATTGCAAAAGAAGATCATCCCCGCGCCGTGGCTTGCTCGCAGCATCCTCGGGAGGTCGTGCTTGTGCTCGACGTTCAACTTGATCTTCTGCGCGTGAGCGTGAATAAACGGGCAATAACCAACCACCGCCTCGAATGTTGGCTCCGCAACCAGCGCCCCGCGCGCCGAATTACAGAAAGACTCTGTGGCCATCTTGAGGACCTCGGTTGACCCGTAACCGAGAATCACGTTGTCGTTCTCTACTCCGAAGCGTTTGGCGATCGCTTCAACAAGCGCCTTCGGCTCTTCGATCGGGTAGCGGGAGGATTTGGGATCGACCGCGCTTCTCAGGGCTTCGGCAGCGGCGGGCGCAAGCCCGTAAGGACTCTCGTTGCGATTCAGCCGCAGCGCGCTGCCTCCCGCGCCGGCGTCAATTTCCGGATAGCGCGCAAGGGCGCTAAGACCGGCGGGCAACCCAAGCCCGATCGAAGCAGCGCCGAGCGCCGCGTTCGCCATAAAGCCCCGTCTGGTTAACGCAGTTTTGGTTCGCATACCGTACCTCCCAATTTGAGCGGCATCTTACCAAAGCGTTGACCCGCGCACAACGACCTGGGAGCGCCGCCCAGGGAGCCCAGGCCTGGGAGCGCAAGCATCCTGCCTGGATCTTCGTCTTCTCACGCAATGCCAGCAGGCAAGGATGCCTGCGCTCCCAGGTGTGCGCTCCCAGGTGATGGCAATTTGAATTTCCCGATGATAGACTGCGCGCCATTCAGCACACCGGCAGACGACGAGATGTTCACAACATCGCCGCCTCGACCGAAAGGAGTTGTCGTGTGAGAAAGTACCTGCTTGTACTCACCATTTTTCCGATCGGTATTTTAGTTCAGAACTGGCCGCTCGGTATTCAAAACAGCGGACAAGCAAGGGTTGAAGCGCAACGTAATCCCTCGACTAAACAACTCGCAATTCGATGCGGCAAGCTCCTTGACGGGAAGAGTCCCGGTTTCATCTCCGACGCGGTGATCCTCATCGATGGCGATCGGATTACCGCGGTGGGCCGCGGCTTGACGATTCCCGCCGGCGCAGAGGTGATCGATCTGAGCCGCGCAACCGTGCTTCCAGGTTTGATCGACACGCACACCCACCTGACTTATCACTACGACACCGAGCAGAACGAAAAGCCCGCGGTGACGGCAATCTATGGGGCTGAGAACGCAAGACTGACTTTGGGAGCCGGTTTCACGACCGTGCGGAATCTGGGCGCCGGTGATGGGATCGACTTTGATCTGCGCCATTCAATCGACAAAGGAGCCGCCTCAGGTCCCCGGATTCAAGCTTCGGGCGCGCCCTTGACTCGCTCGCGGGCGCCAGACTCAAACAGTGACCTGAGCGCGCGCATCGCCGGCATTCGCGAGTTTGTGCAAAAGCAAATAGCCGCCGGCGCGGACGTGATCAAGATCTTCGTCACGCCAGGGGCGGGCGGAGGCGACGTGTCGCTGTATTCGGAAGAGGAGATCAAGGCGGTAGTCGACGAAGCTTCAAAGGCGCACCTCAAAGTCGCCGCGCACGCTCACGCAACCGAAGGCATCAAGGCCGCGGTTCGCGCCGGAGTCGCCTCGATTGAGCACGGCTCAAAGCTCGACGACGAAGCCATCAAGCTGATGATCGAGCATCACACTGCTCTCGTGCCGACGCTCTATCTTCCGAATCACTACCTGGGTCACCGCGAGAAGTTCAACTTCAACGAAGCTCGCTGGCATGCGCTGGATCAATTGAGGAACATCACCGCGAACAACTTTCGCAAAGCGCTCGCTGCCGGAGTGTGGATAGTGATGGGTTCAGACGCAGTAGCGGGGCTTCACGGAGAGAACGCGAAAGAGATCGAGTGGATGGTCAAAGCCGGGATGACCCCCGCTCAAGCGATTCGGGCCGCTACCGCCGACGCCGCGCAGTTGATGGGATGGCAGGATCGCGTCGGGACCATCGAAGCAGGAAAGTTCGCCGACTTGATTGCCGTGGAAGGCGACCCGCTCAAAGACATCACCGAGCTTCAACGAGTGAAGTTCGTGATGAAGGGCGGCCTGGTTGCGCGTTCACACTAACCCAGATGACGCAATGACACTTCTACCTGGCACACGACTAGGGCCTTATGAAATCCTCGCACCGGTCGGAGCGGGGGGAATGGGCGAGGTCTATCTCGCTCGAGACGCGCGGCTCGAACGCAACGTCGCAATCAAAGTCCTGCCGGCTGAGTTCACCACAAATACCGACCGCGTGCGCCGCTTCGAACGGGAAGCGAAGGCGGCTTCCGCGCTCAACCATCCCAATATCATTACTATTTATGAAATCGGCGAAGCAGACGGCTCACACTACATTGCTACTGAGTACATCGAAGGCAAAACGCTTCGTGAACACAACACAAGAGAAAGAATGAGCTTGCGCGAGACTCTGGACGTCGCCATTCAAATTGCAAGCGCGCTTTCGGCTGCGCATCAGGCCGGTATCATTCATCGCGACATCAAACCCGAGAATGTGATGCTCAGACCTGACGGCTACGTCAAAGTGTTGGACTTCGGACTAGTGAAGCTGGCTGAAAAGGGGACGATGGCCGTCGGAAGCGACCTTTCAACAATTAAAGACAACACCGAACCCGGCAAAGTACTGGGGACTGTGCGCTATATGTCGCCGGAGCAGGCACGGGGTAAAACGGTTGATGCGCGAACCGACATTTTTAGCCTGGGCGTTATGCTTTACGAAATGATTACGGGTTGCTCTCCGTTTGAGGGCGAATCAAAAGCCGATGTCTTTGCGGCGATACTTCACGAAGAGCCCTTGCCCATTGCGAATTACCTGCCCGACGCTCCCCAGGAGCTCCAACTCGTCGTCAGCAATGCTCTCCAAAAAGACAGCAAAGAGCGTTATCAAACGATGAATGACCTCCTTGTTGACTTGAAGAATCTGCGAGAAGAATTACAAATTCAATCAAAGCTTGAAAGCTCTATCGGCAAGAAATCTATCAGTAAATGGGCGTATCGAAGTACGCGCACCCAAACTGCCGGCGCGACGCAACCGACAATAACTCAAAGCCGCACTAATGTTTCTCCGCGGTCTACTTCGAACGCGGAATACATTGTCTTTCAAATCAAAAGCCACATGCGCGGCGCCGTCATTGCGCTTACCGTGCTGGTCAGCGCAACAGTAGCGGCTTTCTTCTACTTCAATCGCAAGCCAGTGCTGACCGAACAGGACACAATTCTGCTTGCCGACTTCGTCAACACGACGGGAGATTCAATTTTCGATGGGACGCTCAAACAAGGGCTGGCGGTGCAACTCGGGCAGTCGCCGTTTCTGCATCTCTTCCCGGACATTCGCGTCCGGCAGACTTTGCGCCTTATGGGGCGTTCACCCGACGAGCGAGTGACGGCGGAGATCGGGCAGGAAATATGCGAACGGCAGGGTCTGAAGGCACTGATCGTCGGCGCGATTGCGCCGCTCGGCACCCACTATGTTATCTCGCTGGAAGCGGTCAACGGAAGAAGCGGCGAGGTGTTGGCCCGCGAACAAACGGAAGCCGAAGCCAGGGAGAAGGTGCTCAAAGCGCTCTCTCAGGCGGCGAGCCATATACGCGAGAAGCTGGGGGAGTCGCTCGGTTCGATTGAGAAGTTTGATGCCCCGTTGGAAGTCACAACTTCATCGCTGGAGGCGCTTAAGGCTTTCTCTCTCGGGTTGGAGCAAACACAGAGCGGTAAATTCCTGGAAGCCATTCCGTTTTATAAGCGCGCAGTCGAGCTTGATCCGAAGTTTGCCTACGCTTATGGCACGCTTGCGATAAATTACTACAACACCAGACAGCCAAAACTGGCGGCTGAATATGCAGAACAGGCGTTCGCATTGCGCGATCGGCTGAGCGAACTGGAGAAGCTGCGCGTCACTTCTTTTTACTACGCCTTCGTCACGGGTGAAGTGGACAAGGGAATCGAAACAGTGGAGCTATATAAGCGGACCTATCCTCGCGATGAACGGGGTCCCTTGAACCTGTCTGATCGCTACTGGATGATCGGCCAATTCGAGAAAGCAGTTGTCGAAGCGCGCCAGGCCCTGGCCCTGAATCCCAATAATGCTGTCGGCTATTGGAATCTCGCAGATTCGCTAACCCGTCTCAATCGTTTTTCGGAAGCCAAAGAGACTTGCGAACAGGCGATCGGGCAGAAGCTTGATACAATAGCGCTTCACTACTTCCTGTATCAGATTGCGTTCGCGGAAGGCGACGCCGCGGCGATGCAGCAGCAGTTGACCTGGGCGAGCGGGAGACTGGATGCGTACATGGCGCTCGATTGGCAAAATGGCGCGTCAGCTTTTAGCGGACAGTGGCGGCGGTCGCAAGACTTCTCGCGCCGCTCGATTGACCTCGCCACCCGCAGCGATGCAAGAGAAGTAGCTGCGCGGTATTCGGGTGAAGCAGCGCTTCGCGCCGCAGTCTTAGGGCTGTGTGCGCAAACCAGAGCCGCAGCGGCGCAATCCCTGGCGCTCGAACGAAACCAAGTATCGCTGACGCGCTCGACGCTGGCACTTGCGCTGTGCGGCGAAGCTTCGCAGGCACAGATGTTGATCGAAGAACTCGTGAAGCGCTATCCAAAAGACACGCTCATCAACGGGCTCTGGCTGCCGACTATAAGAGCTGCCCTGGAACTGCAGCGCCACAACCCGGCTGAGGCGATCCGGCTATTGGAAGGACCCAGGCGTTACGAACCTGCCGCCGAATTCTGGCCGCAGTACGTACGAGGATTGGCCTATCTTGACTTGAAATCGGGGAACGAAGCCGCGGTCGAGTTTCAAACAATTCTCGACCATCGCGGCGAAGCTACGCTATCCGTATTGTACCCGCTGGCGCATTTGGGTTTGGCGCGTGCGTTTGCTCTCACAAGTGACTCAGAGAAGATCCGCAAAAAATACCAACGCTTCTTCGAGCTGTGGAAAGAGGCCGACGCCGATCTGCCCGTCTTAGTCGACGCGAAGAAGGGGTCCGAGTCGCTGAAGTAGCAACAAGACTTTGGCATCAGTTGAAAGGAGAATCACCCTGTGAGAAAGCGACTGACTGGTTTAGGATTTGCGGCGTTGTCGCTGCTAGCCATTTCGAATCCAACGATGACCAGCGCAATTGGCCAGTTCGTGTCGTCCGACACCTACACCCGCCTACGAGCTGCTTGCGCCTGAAAGTCATCAGTTCAAAATCTACTACGAGGTCACCGAAACCAGACCCGGAGCAAAGTACCATTTCAACGCCATTCGCGAAGGGGCCGAAGCTTCGGATGAATCAGTGATCGATCTCGCCACCGGAAAGCCGTTGAAGTTTGAAGTCGTGACTGGCGCACAGGCGAGCGACGCTTCCGGCGACAAATCTAACCCGTCGGCTGAACGTTTCAACCCGGCCGGCAAGTACATCCAGGTTCACCTCGCTCATCCCGTGCCCGCGCGCGGCGAGTACCGCCTGGCGATCATCAAGACTTACAAAGATGACAAGAGCTACTACACCGAAGGCGATGCGATCGTCTTCAAGCGACCGCTTGGCATCCCGCGTGACAGCGTCGTGCTTCCCGTTGGTTACGAGATCGTCTCGTCCTCAGTCGCGACTCAGGTGCTGAGTGAAAAGGACGGCCGCTTGAAACTGGCGTTCGTCAATCCCGGCAGCGGAGGTCAGCTTGAAGTAACAATTAAGGCGCGGCAACTGCCGGCTCCGGTTAAGAAAGCAGAGGTGACGCGATGAGTTTCATTAGAAGGAGCATTTCGTGCGCGTCGGCGTGTTTGATCGGCGGCGGATTTCTATTTCTATCTCCTATCGAGCGCACTCTCGGTCAGAATCCGTCCTTCACCGAACGCGCATATCAGGACCGGGAGATACTCTACGAGCTGCAAGCGCCCGAGACTCACGCCTTCCGCATCACACACGACTACACGGTTCGCAACGCCGGCGAGAAGTATTACTTCAACGTCGTTCGCGCCGGAAGTCACGTTACCGATCCGGAGAGCATTGACCTGGACAGCGGAGAAACCCTGAAGTGGGAAACCATAGACGGCAAGACGGCTCGAGATCGAAAGCTTGCGGTCGGCGAGGTCAAGGACGACTCGGAAATCGTTGTGACCTATCTCACGCGTCCGCTTTCTGCGGGCACGACGAATCGCATTCGTCTCAAAGAAACTTATGCGGACCCGAAGAGCCTTTACCTCGATGGCGACGAGCTCGTCTGGGACCGCAGCTTCGGCCGCCTGCGAAACACGGTAGTGTTGCCCTCCGGCTGGTATCTGACAGCTTTGTCCGCGCCATCCACAATCCAGACGCTTCCGGACGGTCGCGTGTCGATCTACATTGTTAATCCTCGGAACGACGACGTGCGAGTGTACCTTCGAGCCCGGAGACGGGTTGACACGAAATCAAAGTAGGGAAACCCGCCGACATTGATGCGTGTAAACCGGAAGATTGTCACACGTGGCAGTATTCGAATCCCTAACCACCACGGTTTAATAGATTGGAACCAGAGTTGCAGTTACGACCGATATGCCAAGAGGTAAGCTCACGGTCATGAAGCATCCGGGCAAAACCGCCGCCGTCCTAACGCTTACCGACAAATCTAAAACTGTATTGATTAAGGGCAAGGGAGATTTCGACTACGTTTGCGGCGAGTGTGGGACGATCTTAATGGAAGGCGTTGAGCAGGACAAATGCCTGGGCCTGGTACTGCTCTGCAATAAGTGCGGAAGTTTCAACGCGGCGCTACTCCGACCCAACGGCCGTCAATGATGGGGCCGGCGTGGAAATGTCCCCGGCATTGTGGGTGATTAATAGTCGGACTTCTGAGAAGGCGCGCTCTTGACATCAACCCACTGCCTCGCGTGGGGGAGTCTGGTTCTCATTAACACTCACGTTCAGCGGGGTGTTGGACGCGCCCGGGGATATGGAACCATTTCAATGGTTTATTAAACCGTCCCGAAAGACTGTTGAAACAGTTAGGCCAATCGAAGGCCGCTCCAACACCTCAATGAATTGAGGTGTTAATCAGAAGGACAGGTTTTCATCCAGAACCAAGTCCACTTTAATCACCCCCGGCACTGGGGGCCAATTGTTTTTGTTGCACGATGGAAAAGCCGGCAGGATCACTTTCACCCGAGCGCTAGTAGGCGAGTTCGCTAATCAGGTCAGGTCATCGATCAGGACAACCAAGTGCCTTCGCCTCATAGATCACGAAAGAGTCATTTGTGAACAGTGAGTATCCACAGCCCGATTTCGGCACAAGCGAAAGCTGAAAGTGTTGTCCGTCTGCGGAAGGGACAACAGACAGCCTATAGTCCCTTATCGTTGCAGAATGGGCGTCGACTACATTGATCTCCTGCAGCTGGCGTTGCGTCACACGGGGAAGCAGCGTCTGCAAACTTACAAAGCTCTGTTCCGCACCTTTTTTCTCCGCCTCGATTGTTGACAGTGCTCGGATCAGGGTCAAAGCCTCATTTGACGAGAGTTGATCGGACATCGCCTGTGAATAGATCTTAACAACCGGAATAGTGATTACACTAAGCATGGCAAGAATCGCGAAAGTGAGCATGAGTTTCGGCTTCATTGTATTTCTCAAATTGATTCGTTCGATGAATGATTAGAGGGGCTGTGTACGCCACCTTAGTCGATAGGCGCGCCGCAGGCAATAGTTTCTTCTTCATATGCTTCAGCGCGCTTACCCGGACGGGGTATTCGATCGGCGCGCGACTCGCTGAAAGCCGATTCCAACTCGCATTCGGCAAGCTTCTCTGCAAGCTTTCACACTTCTTCCCGTTCAATCAATCGAAGGACAAAGCATTGGGCGCGCCGCCATCCTTGCGATGGGTTGGGCGCGCCCTTTTGTGAGAAAGAACAGAATGGAGAAAAAGAAAATGATAGATACGAGGAAGAGAGCGCTCAGGAAAACTTTAGGCGTGCTGCTCACGTCGCTTTTGCTGGTGCCAGTCGTGCCGTCGTTTGGCGGCACGAGCAGCAATGATTTGACCAGCACGCCCGAGGAACAGAAGTCAGTAGCCATCACCATCTACAACGTCAACCTTGCACTTGTGCGCGACCGCCGCGACATCGCCCTCCCAAAAGGCGAATCGTCGCTCAAGTTCGGAGGCGTCGCCCAGCAAATCAATCCCGCCACCGTTCACATCAAATCGCTCACCGCGCCGGACGCGCTGTCCGTAGTCGAGCAGAACTACGAGTACGATTTGCTCTCGCCTCAGAAGCTGCTCGACAAGTACGTTGGAAAGAAAGTCACACTCGTGTTGCGGTCTTACGCCAACCAGACCGAGGTGCTGACGCCGACCGAAGCGATTCTGCTTGCCAATAACAGCGGCGCGGTGTGGCAGATCGGCAACCAGATCATCATCAACCCTTCGAACATCGCTGAGATTCGGTTCCCGCAATTGCCTGAGAGCTTGATTGCTCATCCGACGCTGGTGTGGCGGCTCGCAAGCGACAGGACGGCGACGCAATCAGTCGAAGCTTCTTACCTGACCGGCGGAATCAACTGGCGAGCCGACTACGTCGTGCTGGTCAACTCAGACGAGACCCGCGCGGACATAACCGGATGGGTGACGATCGACAACAACAGTGGCGCCGAATACCAGAACGCCGAATTGAAGCTGGTGGCAGGAGACGTCAATCGCGCCAAGGATCGCGATGCGTACGAAGGCAAAATGCGCGAGATGGCCGCCGCTAAAGCCGCTAACGCAGAGCAATTCAAAGAAGAGTCATTCTTCGAATATCACCTTTACACGTTGCAGCGTCGCACGACGATCAAGAACGCGCAGACCAAACAGGTGAGCCTGCTCGATGCCAACGGCGTGGGCGCTAACAAGCAGTTCGTCATTTATGGACAGCCTTACTACTATCACGGCTACAACAACCCAGGTGAGCCGATCAAAGAAAAGATTGGCGTGTACATCGAGTTTGCAAACTCACAGAAAAACGGATTGGGCCAACCTCTGCCCGCCGGCATCATTCGGCTCTACAAAGCAGACTCGGCGGGCGGGCAACAGTTCATCGGCGAAGACCGAATCGATCACACGCCGAAAGACGAGAACGTCAAGGTCAAGGTCGGCGACGCCTTCGACATCGTCGGCGAGCGAAAGATGATGGACTACCGCGCGATCAGCTCTCGGGTTTACGAGTACGCTTATCAGATCGTGATTCGCAATCACAAAAAAGAGGCGGTGACGATCACGGTGAACGAACCGATCGGCGGCGACTGGGAGATGCTCTCATCGAGTCACAAGTGGGAGAAGACCGCGGCGTTTGCGTCACGGTTTACGGTGCCGGTCGCGGCAGACGGTTCGGCTACGCTTGCGTATCGCGTTCGTGTGAGGTGGTGAACGCAGTTGGTTAGAACTTAACCGAGCCTCGCCGGTCATTCAGCTAGCTTTACCTGGCGAGGCTCGTTGAATCTTTGTCACTCTACGTCCAAGAAGTCCTCGACTCGATAGTCAGAATGACATCGACAGAGAATGACATCGATGCTGTCTCTGACTTACCACGTTATGCTAGTATGGCGGCGCGAGGTTTGGTTATGTCGACAAGAACCAGAGCGACAATCGAAGACCTGTACAACATTCCTGGGAACGGCAAAGCCGAGATCATCAATGGAGAGGTTGTACAAATCATGCCGGCCGGAGGAAAGCCCGGGCGGGCGAGCGGGAAAGCATTCTTGAGCTTGAGCAACTACGAGCGAACGAATCGCGGCGGCTATGCATTCGGCGACAACGTAGGATTCATCGTTGACTTGCCGAATCGTGGTTCCTTCAGCCCCGATGCAGCCTGGTACACAGGTGAGCTTGAAGGCATGAAGTTCCTCAGCGGCGCTCCCGCTTTTGCTGTCGAGGTAAGAAGCGAGAATGACTATGGGCCAGCGGCAGAACGCGAGTTAGCCGCGAAACGACGCGACTACTTTGCCGCCGGAACTCTCGTTGTGTGGGACGTAGACTTGCTCGGTGACGATGTGGTCAAAGTCTACAGATTCACCGATCCAGAAATACCGACAATCTACAGACGCGGCGACATCGCAGAAGCGGAACCGGCAGTTCCGGGATGGACGATGCTCGTTGATGAACTCTTCGACTGACCTCGATCCACGTCATTTCATCTCAATCGATGTCCATTGAGAAGCGGCCTCAGCGCTTGGCCAGTGTATGAACGCTTCGAGCGCGCGATGTCTTCGGGAGTGCCTTCGGCAACCACCTTGCCGCCTTCTTCCCCGCCTTCCGGCCCCAGGTCAATCACCCAGTCGGCGCTCTTGATCACGTCGAGATTGTGTTCAACTACCAACACAGTGTTACCGAGCGAGACCAGTTGATGAAGCACGTCGAGCAGCTTGCGCACGTCTTCGAAGTGCAATCCGGTCGTCGGCTCATCGAGGATGTACAATGTGCGTCCGGTGGCTCGCTTCGAAAGCTCTTTCGCAAGCTTGATGCGCTGCGCCTCGCCGCCTGAAAGCGTTGTCGCGGATTGGCCCAGCTTGATGTAGCTCAGTCCGACGTCAATCAGCGTCTGCAGCTTCACTTTGATCTGCGGAATGTTCTCGAGTAGCGGCAATGCCTCTTCCACGGTCGTGTCCAGCAAGCCTGCTATCGAATAACCCTTGTACTGCACCGAAAGCGTCTCGCGATTGTACCGGGCGCCGCGGCACACGTCGCACATCACATACACATCGGGGAGAAAGTTCATCTCGATGCGCTTCATTCCATCGCCCTGGCACGTTTCGCAACGGCCACCCTTGACGTTGAACGAGAAGCGCCCGGGTTTGTAGCCGCGCTCTCTGGACTCGGGCAGCATCGCATACAACTCGCGTATGGGAGTGAACACGCCTGTGTAGGTTGCAGGGTTCGAGCGAGGCGTGCGGCCGATCGGGGACTGGTCGATCTCGATGATCTTATCAATGAACTCGAGTCCGGTGACCTCGCGATGCGCGCCCGGATCCAGCAGGCTGCGATAGAGCTTGCGCGCCAGGCTTCGATACAGGATATCGTCAACCAGCGTCGATTTGCCCGAGCCGGAAACGCCTGTCACTACTATGAACAATCCGAGAGGAAACTTGACGTCGATGTTCTTCAGGTTGTTGGCGCGTGCGCCGAGCACGGCGATCGCCTTGCCGTTTGAATTGCGGCGCTCCGCCGGAACGGGGATCGACAAATCACCCGCGATGTACCGGCCGGTCAGCGAGGCGGGATTTCGGGCGATGTCCTCGGGAGTGCCTTGCGCGACTACGAAGCCCCCGTGAGCTCCGGCGCCGGGACCCAGATCGACTACGTGATCCGCCCGCCGGATGGTCTCTTCGTCGTGCTCGACTACCAGCACCGTGTTCCCGAGATCGCGAAGATGCTCAAGCGTGTCGAGCAGTTTGCGATTGTCGCGTGGGTGAAGCCCTATCGAGGGCTCGTCCAACACGTACAACACTCCGCGAAGTTGAGAGCCTATCTGTGTCGCAAGTCTGATGCGCTGGCCTTCGCCACCCGAGAGCGTCGCCGAAGGCCGATCGAGTGTGATATAGCCGAGCCCCACCGTTTCCAGAAAGCGCATGCGCTGACGAATCTCCCGGAGCACCAGTCCGGCGATTTTCTCTTCTCGCGCGTTCAGCTTGATTCCGTTAAAGATCTTGACCGCTTGCGAGATGGGAATTGCGGTGTAGTCGGCGATGGCTCTGCCACCGACTCGCACCGCGAGCGACGCTGGCTGAAGCCTTCGGCCCTGGCACGACGGGCACACGGTCGGGGATATGAGCGCTTCGAACGCGGCGATGCCGCTCTCGCTCTTCATATCTTCGGCGCGAGCCATCAGATACGGGACCGCGCCTTTCCAGTCGGTTTTGTATTCGTAAGCACCGTAGCGCAGCGAAAGCCGCTCTTTCGAGCCGTAGAAGAATGAGTCCTGCACTTTTTGAGGCAAGTCGGCGAACGGTTTGTCCGGGGAGATGCCCGCCTGCCTGGCCATCGACTTCATCACGTCGCGCAGGTAGTTGCTGATATTCGTATCGAGAGGAAACGGATCCTGCTGGTTGATCGAGAGCTGCGGATCGACGACGATCTTCGCCGGATCGATTTCAGCGCGGCTGCCCAGACCGTGACAGTCGCGGCAGGCGCCGTACACGCTGTTGAACGAGAACGAGCGCGGCTCCAGCGCAGGCACCGAGATGCCGCATTCGGGACACGCCATCTTTTCGGAGTAGAGGCGCTCCTCGCCGTCGACGATCGAAACCATCACGAGCCCGTCGGTTAGCTTCGCCGCAAGGTGCACCGAATCATCGAGCCGCTTCTGCACGCCTTGTTTGATCAGCAGCCGGTCGATTACCACCTCGATGGTATGGTTTCGGCGTTTGTCGAGTTTGATCTCCTCATCGAGCTGGCGAATCTCGCCGTCGATGCGAGCCCGGTTGAACCCGGACCTCGCCAGTTTCTCGAGTTCCTTTTTGAACTCACCTTTCCGTCCGCGAACAATCGGCGCGAGTATCATTACTCGCTCGCCTTCGGGAAGCGTGGCCATCTGCTGGACGATCTGATCGATCGACTGGCGCGAGATCGGGCGGCCGCATTTTGGGCAATGAGGGAGACCGATGGAGGAGAACAGCAGCCGCAGATAATCGTAGACCTCGGTCACGGTGCCGACAGTCGAGCGCGGGCTGCGCATCGTGGTTTTCTGCTCGATCGATATCGCCGGCGAGAGCCCTTCTATCGAGTCGACGTCGGGTTTTTCGAGCTGGTCCAAAAACTGTCGCGCGTAAGCCGACAGCGATTCGACGTATCGGCGTTGGCCTTCGGCGTAGATGGTGTCGAACGCCAGACTCGACTTGCCCGATCCTGAGAGACCGGTCACTACGGTCAGGCGATTGCGGGGCAGCTCGAGACTCAGGTCTTTTAGATTGTGCTGACGGGCGCCGCGAATTGTTATCTTATCTATCGCCATTCAAAGCCGAGCCGGATAGAGACGAATTGTGCTGGGAAGCGAACATTTCATTGTACCCGGCTGGCGAGCACCGGTGTCAAGGAAGCGTGAAAGCCCCACACCGAAGCAACGCCATCGCGTGGGACCCTTGAATCCAGTTCGCGAGCTTCATTGTTAATCGGCTTGACGGCTGGTTGAACCGATAGTCCCGACTAGAGGCCTCTTTACCCCGTTGGAATACGGCGCGTGGCAGGTTTATCTTAAGTTTGCTGGTGGATAGAAGCTTCCTCAGTTTGGCGAGATCACGGTCCCACTACCCCTCGTGAGCACACCTAAAAATTCAGCTTCAATCCGAACTGAATCACGCGCGGGTCCCCTGCCGATGTTATGGACCCGAATCCAGCGCTGCCCAACACCACATTTGGCGCGCCAAGCGGCGGCGTGTTCGTCAAGTTGAAGACCTCTGTCCGGAATTCCAAATTCATCCGCTCACGAAGATACGTGCGCTTGATCAAGGCCACATCGGCATTTCTGAAATCAGGGGAGCGGATCGGATTTCGGGAGCTGCTTCCAAGGGTAAATTGTGGCGCGACCTGGAAGGCGTCGGTATTGAAGAAGCGAGCGATGCTGCGTTGAGAGCGCGGCAACTCCGGATTCGCAACTCGATTTGGCCGCTGCGTTCCGAACCCGGCGAATGCGTTGAAGTTGGTCACCTGGGTCACTGCAAGCGGAATCCCTGATTGGAGATTGACGGCGGCCGAGAGTTCCCAGCCGTTAAGGATCTTTCCGGCAATGCCGCGAGGCTGGAACGACCGCCCTGGCCCAAACGGCAGCTCATAGGTGACGCTCGCTACGAAGACGTTGGGTATATCGCCGTTCGAAACGTCGCGTTCAAGATGGCGGTTGAGGCTGTCGGCTACTGGGAAATTCGCAACCGGCCCGGACAGGATCGACGCGTCGAACACCGACGATGCTTCGTCGATCAACTTCGATCGTGTGTAGCAGATCAAGTACGAAAGACCTCGCGAGAGTCGCTGTTCTAGTTTCGCCTGTAGAGACTGATAGTTAGTGTTTCCAATGTTGTTGCGGTACAGGCTAACCGTTGTGAACTCCGGGAAGGGTTTGAGAAGCTGGCCGCGCGGAATGGTCGGATCACCCAGAGAGGAAGAGCGTGGTATCTGCCCGAAGAAGGGATTAGGCACGCGCTCAAGCAGGTTCGCCCCCAGCTTCAGTTGTTCAGCGGTAAGCTGGTTGATGTTGGTGTCCGGCATTCCAACGTGCGTGATTTTCGAACCGGCGTATGCAACTTCGATGACCATATTTCTGCTAAGCTCGCGTTGTATAGCGAAGTTCCACTGTTGTACATAACCCGAGCCCAGTTCGCGGTCAGCGGAAAACACTCCCTGACCCAGCCCCGCGTCAGGGGTGAGTGGAATTGGAGCCACGCTTGGACCGGCCGAGAGCACGAACGCAGGATTGCGGTTATCAAGCGACCGCTGGGTAACAGTCTGCAAGAACGGGAACACGGGAGTAGTGAAGGGGGTAGTGATTCCAGCCTGCTCCTGCCAGATCACGCCGAATCCGCCGCGCACCACCGTTTTATCGTTAATGCGATAAGCGATGCCGATGCGTGGTCCAAAGTTCAACTTATGAAGCTCGCGCGCGGTATTTGGGAAACCATTGACACCGAGATATTCGAGCTTCTGTGTCTGCAGATTGAAGATCGCCCCCTGATTATCCACCTCAGTAGATGGAAAGTTGAGCGTGTACCTGAGCCCGGCGTTGATCGTCAGGCGAGAGGTTGCCTTCCAGTCATCCTGTGCGAAGAATTCGAGAATCCGCGCACGCGGACGGAATGCTTCGTTTTGCAGATCGATGGAGAAGCTCTGGACCTGGCCTACCAGAAAGCTCGCCAGCGAGTTTCCCGTGAAAGAGGCCAGCGGTGTTCCTATCGTGGTTAACCCCTGGGAACTGGTCAGCACCGTGTTGAACGTGAATTGTCCGGTCGGCGACGGAGGCTGGATAACGTTCAGCCGCTCCATTCGAAAGTCGACGCCGGTTTTTATCGAGTGACGTCCGCGCTGGATCGCAACCGCGTCATAGACTTGTGTTACATCGGTGCTGAAATCCGAGTTGGTATTCACTGGAGGTCCGAGCTGTTGCAAGCCGGCGACCAGGAAGGTCGGCACCGTGTCATCAAACGCAGCATTCGAGGGGATGCCAGGGATTCCAAGGCTTTGCGAGGCCGGAGAATCGAGAAGCAGCGACGTGCGTTCAACAGTGCGACGGGTATATCCGAACCGTAGTTCGTTGAGAACCTGAATTCCGAGCGAATGCAGGTAGTTTGCTACGAAGGACTGAGCCTTGGTGTTCTGCAGCCCGATTGATCCAGCGGTGATGTTACCGCTGCCTTCGGGTAAGGGTGTAACGGGATCGGTGTTGTCTTTCGCATACGAGTAACGCCCAAACACCCGATCACGATCGGAAAACTTGTGGTCGATGCGAACGTCGAGCTGATTCTGATCCAGCGGCTCGTCGGCTGTGCGAGTAAAATTGTTCGCGAGCCCTGTCGAAGTAGGCTTCGGGTAGCGGTCGAGGAGCTGCCGGGCTGTCGCATCAAACGTTCCGATGGGAATGACGTTGCCGGCGTATGCACGCTTGTCGCTTGGACGAAAGATCTGTCCCACTCGGGCCTGGATAGAATTACCGTTGGTGTCGGTCACCGTCACCGGGGTGTTGCCGGTCGCAACGGTCGTAATTACGCCGTCGGCTGTGCGGAAAAGGGGCAGCCCAAGGTTCGCGGAGAAGTCTCCGCCGCGTTGAGACAGAGTCGGCACGGTCGAAATGCGTGTCCTGCCAATCAGTTGTCTGGTGCCCTGATAGTCGGCGAAGAAAAAGGTCTTGTCTTTGATTATGGGACCGCCTAACACGAATCCGAATTGATTGCGGCTGAAGACCGGCTTATCGGGGTTGGCGGCTGTTTTCGGCTGGAACAGGTTGCGCGCGTTCAAAGCCTCGTTTCGCAGGAACTCAAAGATCGAACCGTGCAGTTTGTTGGCCCCGGACCTCGTTGTGAGATTAACTACCCCTCCGTTGAATCTCCCGAACTCCGCTGGTGGACTGTTGACTTCCACTTTGAAGTCCTGGATAGCGTCGATGATCGGGAAGAAGGCAACCTGTCCCGGCTCTGGCTGCAGCACTGATATGCCGTCGAACAGATACTCATTGACCCGCGGCCGGCCGCCGTTAATCCGCGGAAGTGACGGACCGTCCGTGGTGCGCGGGGGCGCTGCAACGCCGGCGGACAGACTCACTAGTGAAAGGAAGTTACGGCCGTTAAGCGGCAGGCTGGTTATGCTGCGATTATTGATGACCTGTCCCAGGCTCGCTGACTCAGTCCGCAGCAACGATGCATCGGCCGTCACCGTAACGCTCTCGTCCACGTTGCCGATAGTCAATGCGAAGTCGGCGCGTACCCGCTCACC
>DATLWF010000629.1:0-9258 GCA_035576605.1 Blastocatellia bacterium
CATCTATGCTTTTCACCTTTCAACCGGGATATCGCTTGGCGCTCATGATCGCTCCGAACGGACTCGAAAACCGTTGCGTCCGGAAGACGGCGAGGCCATCAAACAGTTGGCCCCCGCCGTTCAGGACGTCGCAAACCAGGCGTTCATTGAATGGAACTTTGATAAGACTCTCACCTACGGCGGGCAGACCTACAAGCAGGGAGACCTCCAGGGCGTGTCCGCTAACTACGCCGAGATCACGAACGGGTCGATGGAGGCGGGGAGGTTCTTCACCGAACTGGACGATCAGCACAGGCGCGAAGTGATGGTGATCGGAAACGGGGCCGCGGAGGCCTTGTTTCCGGGCGGCGCCCAAGCGGTCGGCAAAGAAGTGATGATGGGAGGAAAGCCCTACGAGATCATCGGGGTGCTCGAAAAGAGAAAGGGAATGTTGGGAGCAGACGAAAGCGACAACACCGTGTTGATTCCTTTCCGTACGTTGCGAAAGGTCGTGCCACGAAGCGAATGGATGCTGCTGGTGATTCGCGCGCATTCAGGGCAGCTCAAACAGGCGCTCGATCAAGTCGAGGACATCCTTCGCCGGCAGCGGGCGGTAAAATACGACGACAAGAATAACTTTGATCTTCAAACCGCGGACAAGTTCATCGAACAGTTCGACAGCATCACGGCAATGGTTGGGCTGGTCGCGATTGCACTCTCGAGTGTGGGTCTCCTCGTAGGCGGCATCGGCGTGATGAACATCATGCTGGTCAGCGTCACCGAGCGCACTGCCGAGATCGGCGTGCGGAAGGCGATCGGTGCTCGCCGCCGCGACATCACCAATCAGTTCCTCTTCGAAGCGATGACGTTGACGTTTCTTGGCGGAGTATTGGGGGTGCTCCTCGCAGTGGCGGTGAGTCGGATAATAATCCTTATCTTCCCCTCGCTTCCTGCATCGATTCCGCTCTGGGCGGTGATCACCGGATTAGTGGTTTCGGCTGCGATCGGATTGATCTTTGGGGTATGGCCCGCGAGAAAGGCGGCACGCCTTGATCCCATCGAAGCGCTTCGATATGAGTGAGAGACAAGTCAAGAAGCATCAGGTATTAAGCGGCGAAACCCTCACAGTTAACCTCAACAGATGCTCCGTCCCTCTTTGCAATTCGGAACCACGAGGCTTTCAGGTCGTAAGCCGGCTGTAAATTCCAGGTAATCTCTCGGGAAGGCTCAGCACATCGTCGATGATCGTGTATCCCACCTCGCCGTACATATCGCGCAACTGATCCTCAGACTCGCGATCGATCGTAATGCAAAACGGCGTTATGCCTTCGATGCGAGCCTGCTTCAACGCGACTCTCGTGTCCTCGCGGGCGTAGCGACTGTCGCCATAGTCGTGATCGTAGGGCCGTCCATCTGACAGCACTATCAGCAGCTTGGTGCGGGCGTCTTGCCGCGCCAGTCTTGTTGTAGCGTGCCGGATCGCAGCTCCCAGCCGCGTGTTGTTCTGATAAGAGATTCCGCCGATGCGCCGCTCGACCTCGGCGGAGTAGCCTTCAGAAAAATCCTTAATCACGTAGAATTTTACGTTACGGCGGCCTTCGCTTGTGAAGCCTTGCATCGAGTAAGCGTCGCCGACCGCTTCCAGCGCTTCGCTCATCAGCACCAGACCCTCTTTCTCGATGTCGATGATGCGCTGACCCGGCTGCGTGTAAGGATGATTCGGATAGCGGGTGATCGTCCGCGCCGTCGAGCTGGACATATCCAGAAGGAAGGACACGGCGACGTCACGCTCGCGCCGGAGTTTGCGAGTGTATAAGCGATCGTCAATCAGACCCGTGCTGCGCTTGTCGAGAGCATAGTCGATCACCGCCTGCAGATCGTAGTCTTCTCCGTCAATCTCACCACGAATTCGTCTGAGGTTCTCAGGCCGCATCAGTTGAAACTGATACCGGATTGACGAGATCACGCCGGCGTATCGACTGCGAACAAGCTCGACGAACGCGCGCGAGCCGCGAGCTCCGCCTCGTTCGATGATCCGGCACCAGCGAGTGCGGTAGTCGGCAAGCTCGCGGTCCCACTCGTCGTAGTAGAATGCCCGATCGCCCTTTTCAAGATCTTGCTCCGGGCTCTCCGGCCCGTGCAGCCGATTGAATATGTCCTGGTCCGGGCTGATGTCCTGCTGCTGCCCGCTGTTCCACAAGCTGAAGGGATCATCGCGAACTTCGATCTGCTGACGCTTGCCGCTTTGTTCGGCGTCAGCTTCTGCAAGCGATGCTTCGTCGCCTTGCATCTCCCCGCCGCTCTCCCCGGTTTCGTCGCTTTGGGCATCAGACTGGCTGGGCTGCTCGACGAAGAATTCGTAAACGTGGCGCGTTGCTATTAATGAATCCGCAACCGTGGCGTCTTCGCGGAAAACATAGGTTCCAAGGATCCGGTCGAGTTCGCGAACAACGGTCGGATAGGAACGAACCGCCTCCGAAGTCGCGCCGCCACATATTGCAAGTTGAAAGAGCAGCTCGAATGGCAATAGCTCGGCCGGGATGTCTTCGACGTTTGGTCTGCGTTCAATCAGACGGCGGCGCACAAAGTCAAGGTCGCGCCTTATGCCGCGGTAGACCGTGCGCAGCAAAAAGTCTATTCGGCCGTTCTCGATGGTGGTGAACAGCCGGGTGGCGAGATCTGTGTTAGGGAACTGAGCGAGCACGTGAAGGAAGTTGGCGCCTTGGGCGTCAAGCTCGGCGGTGTCCGGGGTTTCACTCATATCGCCCCGCTGCTGAAACGCGGCGCGGATCTCATCCAAGGCCGCAACCGTTTCAGGCGCATCGTGAGAGAAGGTGAGAAACTCTATCTGGCCGGCTCCGTGCGCGGCCAGCACCTTGAAGAGCCGAAAATTCTCTCGCTCGTCCTCAAACTCAGCGACGACTGATGGAAGATAGATGGTCGAACCGTCGCCGATCTTGGCTTCGTCCGGAATGGACGCCAGTGAAGCGATGTGCAGTGAACGTCCAGTTAAACCTTCAACGTAAAGTCTCAAGGTATGAGCGACTGAGTCCAGCGTAAGTCCCCCTTCAATCTTGAACAGCGCTTCCTGGCTGGCCTTTGATTCGAGCGAGTAGTAGGCCTGAACGCGGCGCGAGTTCTCCGATGTTTTTTCCAGGCCTCGCCGCGCCCAATCTCGAAACTGTCCGAGCGACGCGGCGCGCAGCGCAAGGGGACTGGCTTTGAAGCATTCGACAGCGGCAATGGTGCTCCGTTCTGCGATTTCTTCTACGATCTCGAGGACCGCGGAGACGACCTGCGTGCGTCGTTGCGTGCCAACGCGGCCGGCAAGTTCTGCAACAATATGCGGGCTCTGTTTCATGAAGTGATAACTTGCGGCATTCCCTTGCAGGGCTACGCGTTTCGCCAGCGCCGTCCATCTTTCGAAAGAGTCTTTGCCGGCGATCGTCAGGACCCGGCTCGCGGCTTTGAAATATTGCAATGCGACGCCACCTGACCTATCCAGGTAGGATTCAGTGATATCGAAGAGTCTTTCGACTGACGCGTGTTCGGCGCCGATGATAACGGAGGGAAGTTCACTAAAGAATTCAGCCGCGGTCCCGCCGGACCGGAAGGCAAAGGATGAAGTCAAGGTAAGCGCGCGCTTGATCAACTGACTGCTTTGCGAATCCGCGTGAGTTTCGATCTCAGAAATCACTTGAGGTGCTGCGATGAACAAATCGTTGCTGTGTTTCACCGAATGGCGTGCGAGTTCGAGGCATATTGTGAGGATCTGAGCGATGTCCTCGGGGTCTTTGAAGGTGCCAATAACGCCTGGCGCTGACCTGAAACATTCGATGGCGGTATGGGCGGAGAGGGCGGCTTGCTTGTTGACGAGCCGAAGAACGGGCGAGCGCAGATCTTCGGGGATCGATTCCAGGATAGCGGCGCTTGATTGAAAGAAGCCCACCGCGGTCTCGGCGCTGGTTGCCGAGAGTCGCTTGCCCACTTCACCCCACACGCGGATGTCGCCGGCCTCTATGAGCCGCGACACTTCAGGGGCAGCTTTGAGCATTTCAACACCAGCCCTGAGATTAGTGCCAGCGAGCATCACTCCGATATCGGTAGTGAGCAGCACTCTCTCAATGGGCAACCCACCCAGCCGCTTAACCAGATTCTCAATAGTCGGCCCGCCGACGCCCCTCAAGTGTTTCCTGAGCTGTTTCTTGACCTCTTTCTCAAGCTCTTCCATGTTGGGCTGATGATAACAAAAGAAGGCAGAGAATCAAAAAGTGAGCAGGTCCTGGTGAGGAGTTGCCACCAAGAGTCGAACGACGCGACGCTAAGGGTCACTAACGATCGGGGAGGCTTCGAGTCTTCGTGACTTGGTGGCGGATTTCTTTTCGTCGCTCGGAAGTTTTGGCTTGCGCTCACCCGACTTCTGGCGTAAAAAGATGAATGAATCATCATTCAGTTTTCCGAGGTCACTGGAATGGTATCTGTCAGACGCTCTTCTCCGACACAGCGGAAGTCCAACGGCAAATATGAAACTATTCTGCGCGCCGCCATAAAAGTCTTCGCCGGGAGCGGGTTCTTTAACTCCAAGGTCGCAGATGTCGCCCGTGAGGCCGGAGTCGCCGACGGTACCGTTTATCTCTACTTCAAGAACAAGGACGACATTCTCGCTTCGATCTTCAACCAATACATGGACGACGCCCTGGCCGCCGGCAGAACGAGCCTTGCCGAGATACACGATCCCATCGAGAAGCTGAGGCGAATAGTTCACGCGCACCTCGAAGGGCTGGGTCGCGACCGAAACCTGGCCGTCGTATTTCAGGTTGAACTGCGCTCTTCTACGAAATTCATGGAGCAATTCTCGGCCACCAAGGTCACCGAGTACCTCGAGCTCATACGCGAGGTCATCGAGGAGGGCCAGCGACTAGGCGTTTTTCGTTCGGGACTAAATACAAAGATCGTCGCAAAGGTGTTGTTCGGCGCCCTGGATGAGATGGCGACCAATTGGGTGCTGAGCCGCAAGCGCTACAGCCTGGTCTCGACCGCGGAGCCGGTGCTTGATGTTTTCCTGAACGGTATCGCCCGCACGCAATCGGGCAAGCAGCCGGCCAAGGCGAGTTAGCCAATCGGAGAGATGATGGGCACAGAGCCCAACACGTTAAACGAGCTGCTCAATTCGGCGGTCGACCGCCACCGCGAGTCGGAGTTCCTCCGCTTCAAGGTTGGCGGCGCATGGCGCTCGCTTACGTTTGGCGAAGTCGCGCGACGAGTGAGGGAACTGGCGCTTGGGCTGCACGCACTCGGCATCAGGAGCGGAGATCGAATCGCCATCTGGTCTGAGAACCGTCCCGAGTGGAACCTCGCGGATCTGGCGGCGCTGGCGATCGGCGCTGTCGATGTCCCGATCTATGCCACGCAAGCGCGCTCGCAGGTCGAGTACATATTGGCGGATTCGGCCGCCAGAGCCATTTTTGTGTCACCATCATTCATTGAAGACGCGCTCGCCATCAAATCTCGATTACCAGCGCTGGAGTTTATCATTTCGCTTGAGGAGGCTTCGGGTCCTACACTCGGAGTGGAGCATCTGGTCGACAAAGGCCGCGCTCTATACGGCGAACAGCCCGGGCTCTATGAGCATCTCTGGCGGGCTGCGGCCGCGGAAGACCTGGCGACGATCCTGTACACGTCTGGTTCCACCGGCGATCCCAAAGGCGTGATGCTGACGCACAAGAACCTGACCGCCAACGTGTTGAACAGTCACCGATGGCTTCACCTGGAAGACCGGCGTGAACTTGCGCTGACGTACCTGCCGTTCACTCACATCTTCGAGCGCGCCGTCTGGTACTTATACGCGCACATCGGCGCGACGATCGCGTACGCCGAGAGCATCGACGCGGTTGCGAAGAACCTCATCGAAGTCCACCCGACCGCGATGACCAGCGTGCCGCGGATGTTCGAGAAGATCTACGCGAAGATAATCGAGCGCGGGCTCTCGGCTGGATTTCCTAAGCGGCAGATCTTTTTGTGGTCGCTTGGTGTCGGACGACGATGGGCTGAGAGAAAGGACCGCGGTCAAGCCATCGGGCCTCTGCTTGGTCTGCAGCACAAGATCGCGGACCTGCTTGTGTTCAAAAAGTGGCGCGAAGCTGTGGGCGGTAACATAAAAATATTCATTTCAGGAGGCGCGCCGCTCGCGCCGGAGATCGCTTACCTGTTTCTGGCGGCGGGTCTGCCGATCCTGCAAGGCTACGGACTTACCGAGACGTCGCCTTCGGTCTCGTGCAACACCGGAACGCGCAATCGAATTGGCACGGTGGGTCCGATCATCGACGGAGTCAGCGTTCGTATCGCGGAGGATGGGGAAATCCTGGTCAAAGGCGACACGGTGATGAAGGGCTACTACAACCGGCCCCTCGATAACCAGGAGGCGTTCACCTCCGACGGATGGTTTCGCACGGGCGACATCGGACACATCGACGCGGACGGTTTTCTTGTGATCACCGACCGCAAAAAGGATCTAATCAAAACGAGTGGAGGGAAGTACATCGCGCCGCAGCGGCTGGAGAGCCTGATCAAGTCCAGCCGTTTCGTTTCCCAGGTGGTGGTCGTCGGAAACGCGCGGAAGTTTGCCTCGGCGTTGATCGTCCCAAATATGGAGTTGCTGCGAGGTTACGCCCAGTTGAAGGGCATTCAATACAAGGATCAGGGCGAGCTGCTGGCAAACTCTCGAGTAATCGATCTAATTAATCGGCAGGTTGACAAGTACACAGGGGAGCTTGCCCGGTTTGAGAAAGTGAAGAAGGTAGCGCTGCTCGAACGCGAGTTCACGACTGAGTCCGGCGAGTTGACGCCGACGCTGAAGCCTCGCCGCAGTGTAATCGAGAAGAAGTATGCGAGTGTGATAGATCGATTGTACGAGGCGGCGGAGACTCCGAGCGTGGTGGTGGTTTGAGAACCAGGAATGCGTGTCAAAGTCAGGGGGAGAGTTCACGACTCCATTAACACCTCGATTTATCGAGGTGTATCGAAGCGTGGATTGCCCTAACAACGTTTCTCAGTGCCGCGGGGTTAAGTCGTTGAAACGGTTGGGGGACAACGCTGGTTACCTAACACCCCACTGAAGTGAGGTGTTAATGAGTGGCCGCTTGCAATAAATGCCTGGCTTGAGAGGGTAGTTATAAGGAGACGGATCGTGAGTTATAGGATCAACAAAGTCGCAGTGCTCGGATCGGGGACGATGGGCGCTCAGATCGCCGCTCACTGCGCGAACGCAGGTTTAGAAGTTCGGTTACTGGACATCGCGCCGAAGGAACTGACCAGGCAGCAGGAAGCGAGAGGCCTTACGCTCGAGAGCAAGCAGGTAAGGAATTCCATCGTCAACGCCGGGCTTGAAGCAGCGAAGAAGATTAAGCCCGCCGCATTCTTTTCCACGAAGCTCGCAGGACTAATAACGACGGGGAACTTTGACGACGATCTTGAGAAAGTGTCCGGGGTTGATTGGGTCATCGAAGCGGTCGTCGAAAAGCTTGAGATCAAGCGAGATTTGTTCGCACGAGTTGAAGCATTTCGTAAGCCAGAAACGATCATAAGTTCTAATACTTCCGGCATTCCTATTAAAGCGATGGCTGAGGGTATGTCCGACGGATTTCGCGAGCATTTTCTTGGGACTCATTTCTTCAATCCGCCTCGCTATCTGAAACTCCTCGAAGTAATTCCCACGGCCGAGACTCTCCCGGAAGTCGTCACCTGTATCGCTGAGTTTTGCGATCGCAGGCTTGGCAAGGGGATCGTCTTCGCCAAGGACACTCCGAACTTCATCGCGAATCGGATAGCCACCTTTAGCTCGCTTAACGCGGTTCGAGTGATGGTGGAAGGCGGCTACACGATTGAAGAGGTTGACGCGATCACCGGGCCGATAATTGGGCGCCCGAAGTCGGCGTCGTTCAGGACCACCGACATCGTTGGACTGGACACTGCGCTTTACGTCGCCGAGAACCTCCATGCGGCGGTGCCGAATGATGAACGCCGTGACGTGCTCGTTCCGCCGGATTTTATGCGAGAGATGGTAAAGCGGGGCTGGACCGGTAACAAAGCGGGGCAGGGCTTCTACAAGAAGCAGAGAGGGGAAGGCGGCAAGCCCGAATACCAGGTGCTCGATTACAATACGATGGCGTATCGGCCTTCGCTGAAGGTGCGATTTCCATCGATTGATGCAGCGAAGGCAATCGAGGATACCGCAGACCGAATCCGCGCGCTCGTTTACGGCAAGGATCGTGTGGGTGAGTTCCTGTGGAAGACGATCAGCGCGAATCTCATCTACACGGCGAATCGAATTCCGGAAATTGCCGATGACATCGTGAACATCGACAACGCCGTAAAGTGGGGCTTCAACCATGAGTTCGGGACGTTCGAGCTGTGGGACGTTATTGGCGTCGAAAAGTCTGTCGCGAAGATGCGGGAAGACGGCCTCGAGATCCCGCCGCTTGTTCTGAAGCTGCTCGACAGAGGTAAGAAGAGCTTCTATGAACGGCGCGAAGGCCGGACCTTCTATTTTGATTCCGCTTCGGCCGACTATAAGGAAATTCTGTCGCGACCGGGCGTCCTAATCCTGAAATCGCTCAAAGAGCGAGCTGCGGTCATCAAGAAAAATGCGTCGGCTTCGTTGATCGACATCGGCGACGGCGTGGCTTGCCTCGAGTTTCATTCGAAGATGAATGCGATCGGCGCGGACACCATCGCGATGATGAACTACTCGGTCAAGGAAGTCGGAGAAAACTTCGAAGCGCTGGTGATCGGCAACCAGGCTGAGAACTTTTCCGTGGGCGCGAACATCATGTTGCTGCTCCTCGGCATTCAAGAAGCCGAGTGGGAGGAAATCGGGATGTCGGTGCGGCAGTTTCAGAACGCGAATATGAACCTCCGGTACTCGGCGAAGCCGGTCGTTGTCGCGCCGCAGGGAATGGCGCTGGGCGGCGGCTGTGAGATCACGATGCATTCTGACAAAGCACGCGCTGCGGCTGAAGCTTACATTGGTCTGGTTGAGGTCGGGGTCGGCTTGATACCCGGCGGCGGCGGCGTGAAAGAGCTGGTTCTGCGAGCCGTTGACGACGCAACACCCGATGAAGACTTGTTCCCGCGAATCAGAAAGGTCTCAGAGACGATCGCGATGGCTCGCGTGGCAACATCAGCGGTTGAGGCTCGCGAGCTGGGCTTCCTGCGCGAGACTGATCCGATCACGATGAACCGCGATCGTCTGATTGAAGACGCAAAGCAAACGGCGCTGGC
>DATLWF010000630.1:0-14373 GCA_035576605.1 Blastocatellia bacterium
CTCGCCGACACCCAACTGAAGTTGGGGTGTTAATGGGCGACGTTGAACTTCTCAGCAGTCAGAAAACCGTTGGAACTGGCCGGGTGTTGACCGCTTTCTCCTTCATCGCCGGCTCGCGTCAAGGCCTCAAGCCGACGCGCCTTCGCGGATCAGCGCGCGGCCGATCACCATTCGCTGGATCTGATTCGTGCCTTCGTATATCTGCGTGATCTTTGCGTCGCGCATGTACTTCTCGATAGGATAATCACGGCAGTAACCGTAACCGCCGAACAACTGCACGGCGTCAGTTGCTACTTTCATTGCCGTGTCCGTCGCGAACACTTTGCACATCGCCGATATCTTCGAGACGTCTTTCACTCCCGCGTCTACCGCTCGCGCCGCGGTGTACACCAGATGCCGGGCGGCTTCCACCTGCGTAGCCATATCAGCAAGCATGAACTGGATGCCCTGGAATGAAGCGATCGACTGACCGAACTGTTGCCGCTGCTTCGTGTACTCGAGTGCGAGGTCGAGCGCGCCTTGCGCGATGCCCAATCCCTGCGCGGCAACAAACGGTCGCGCGACGTCGAGGGTCATCATCGCGTGCTTGAAGCCCCGGCCCTCGGCTCCGCCCAGCAGTTCAGAAGCCGATACGCGGCAGTTTCGAAAGTGCGTCTCGTTCACCGGTACGCAACGTATTCCCATCAAGTCTTCACGCTTGCCAAGCTCAAACCCCGGCGTCTCGCGTTCGACGATGAAAGCGGTTACCCCGCGAGTCCCTCGCTCAGGATTCACAGTTGCAAAGACGGTGTAGATACCTGCTGCCGCGCCGTTGGTCGTCCATTTCTTGTCGCCGTTGATCACGTAGTCGTCGCCGCTGCGTTCCGCGTGCGCCTTCAGACTGCCTGCGTCCGAACCGGCGGACTTTTCCGAGAGGCAGAAGGCGATAAGCTTCTTGCCCGAAGCGATGTCGGGCAGGTACTTCATCTTTTGCTCTTCGGTTCCGGCCAGGACGATCGGAAGGGAGCCGAGCGCGTTGACGACGTAAGTGCAACCGATGCCCCCGCACTTGCGCGATATTTCCTCGACTACGATGCACAGGTTGAGCAAGCCGGCGCCTGCTCCGCCGTAGTCCCTCGGTATCCACACGCCCATCATTCCCTCTTCTTTAAGAGCATTGATCACGCTCCAGGGATACTCCCCGGTGCGGTCGAGCTCAGCGGCGATGGGCTTGACGTGACGGTCGGCGATGCTGCGCGCCATGTCGCGGTAGTAAATGTTATCTTTAGTTAAGAGTTCGTCCACGGATTAGTCCTCCTTGGCATGCATCAGACTCGGATCAGCTTGAATGATTCGCGGATTGTATAGGCCGAAAGCTGCAGTAGTCAAAAGCAGTTTGGTGGACCCGCTTTCAGGGGGAAGTTCGTAGTTCAGAGTCCAAGCTTCAGCTTGCTTCCAGTTCTTACCCGATCGAATCACGCAAGCTGAAGCTTGGACTCTGAACTATAAACGTCCGCTTGAAGATGGGACTACAAACTATCCGTGAGAGTCATCAACAGAATGCGTTCGTTGGCCATCGCGGCGAGTTGTTCCTCGGCGTGCTCGCGAAGTTCGGCGGGAGTCATTCGTAGCATCTGCTCGATCCCGTAGGCGGACATCACTCGTTTGGCCACCTCATAGCCGAGCAGGTAGCCTCCCCGAGGAGGCGCTTCGCTTAGGTGAGAGTTTGTGAACCACTGCGCGTATTGCTCAGGAGGCGCGCCCTCTCGGATCAGATCGAGGTACAGCCGAGCGTTCACGGCCAGATCCTTCTGCTGGGCCGCCAGCTCATGTGTTTCAAAATGCAAATACAGTTCGTGTGGCGCGTAAGGAAATACTTCTTCGGCGGCGGCTACGGCCATGCCTTCGATCATCAACGGGATGTGCGCCGTGCGGAACTCAGCCGGCGACATCTCATCTGAGTCCTGAAACAGAAAGCCGAAATGATAGAGGTGGAAAAACTCGTGAGTAACGGCGACGAGGATCTGTTCGCGCGAGTAGCCCGCGAGCACTTCCGCGCCAAGGCACAAAGTGTCGGGTTCACCATCATAGTTCTGCACAGCGCGAACGGCGCCATCAAAGCGGTACATGCTCAACCCGATGTAAAGGTCGCCTTGCTGGTGGTACTCGTGGAAGCGCGACTTAAAGAGAATGACCGCCTGGACAAGCGGGCTTGTGGCAACATCGGAAATGGACCTGTTGAACTCGCGAATGGCTTCGACCTGACTCGGCACTCGAATCAGGAACTCATCCAGCATCGCGCGACGGACATTCGGGTCTGTTGTTCGGTAGACCGCTCGATCGAAGTAGTCCCGATGCTTGTTCTCAACCAGACGCTTCCACATTCGTCGCTGGGCGCTCGGCGTCTTGTCCTTCGCCTGGTCCCAGAAGACCAGGAAGTCGTCGACAATGTTTATGACGTGTTGATTATCGAGGAGTCTTTCGAGAATGGATTGATACGAAAAGGTTTTGGTCTGAGCAAGCGGCGATTGCGCGAAGAATAACATCACGCCCAACGCGATGATGATTCTCTTGAAGGTCGCCATACGCAGCTCCCTTTTTCGATCAGTCAAGAATGCGCCGCTGCCTCGGCAACTGGTGAACGCTCAGCCCGCCAAAAGTTGCAGCCTGACTACTGTACGTCAATTCAGGAAAAACACCAACAGAATAATCCGGGCCCACCTCTCACGAGACAAACTCTCATGAGGTGTATTGCACCCGTTTCTCTCTGTCTTTACTTACCGAGCGTCCAACTGGAATTCAAGGGGAGAGCCGCTCGTACAATTCGAACTCGGCATCCGCCAGGTCATATTGCTCAAGCCGCCGATACGCCTTGCTCAGATAGTAATGCGCCATCGCGTGCTTTGGTTGGAGCCCTAAGGCCAGCTTCAGCTCTTCAATCGACCGCCTTGTAGTAGCATCGTCCATCGAACGTTCGGACTGTATCTCATACGCTGCGCCGAGTTGGAAGTGGCCCTCGAAATCGTTCGGCGCCAGCCGCGAAAATTGCTCGAGCATCTGCGCTGCCTCTTCGTACAGGGCAATCTGCATGAGCGCCGTGCCAAAGTTCAGATAAAAGGTCGGAATCGAGCGGGTATACTGCGCGTCAGGAAGCGCCTTGCGATACTCGAGCGCAGCCTGCGCGTTGTCCCCGCCGGCCTGGTAGGCCAGTCCGCGCAGGTGATGTGCGCGAGCGCTGCCGGGATCAATCTGAATGGCTTGCTCCAGGTAAGGTATCGAATGCGGGAGGTCTTGCTTCGTCAGATAGAGCTTGCCGAGATCGATCAAGGTGAAGAAGTGACGGGGGTCAATCGCCAGGGCCGTCTGCCATGCCTCGATCGCTCCCGCCTCGTCGCCGTGTGCCTGTCGCAACTCGCCCAGGATGTCGTGTGCCTGGGCGGTCTCCGCAAACTCGAGTGAGTACGTAATGAATTGTTCGGCGCGATCGCGATCATTGCGCCGTATTGCCTCGAGCGCGGCTTCAGTCAACAGGTCCGATTCGCCACGCGAATAATTCTTACCGCGATCGATATAATTCAGAGGCGAACCCGCGTAACTAATCAACTGTTTCAAATTTCGTACGACCGTTTCTTCCGCCGTTCCCACCCGGCGAGGCGCGTTGAACTCAATCAATGCATTGTCGTCGGTGTTGAGCCTCGCCCCTGCTGACAGATTGGTCACTTCGGCCGGTCCAAGATAAAAGCGCGAGATGATCTCGCCCGCCGTCGCGGTGCTGATGCGCTTGAGCTCGGCGCCGACTCTCGGATCGTCAAAATGATATTTGAGAACCGAGAGATCCAGGCGGCGCTCGCTCTTGCTGCCCAGCAACATCAGGTCGCCTTCGGCGCCGCGAAACAGATACACCTGAGGAAACGCCGCGCGAAAAGTCGCGATCAGGGTGCGCACGTCGTCAGGAGACATCTCGTAGATCTGAAGCCACTGACTGAACAGCCCATCGTCCTTCAATCGCTCGGCGCCGCGCTTGAAGTATTCGAGCGTGAACAGATTCGCGACTCCGGTCACCCACGGGTTCGATGGCTCGGACACGATCACGTCGAACTTTTCGTCCGTGGTGTAGATAAAATTGCGGCCGTCATTCGAGATCATTCGCAAACGTGGATCGTCGAGTGGATGGTTGTTGACGTCTTCGAAGTGGCGGGACGCTTCGATCACCGCTGGTTCGAGTTCTACGCAGGTTACTCGCTTGACCGGGAACTGCTCGACGGTTCCCAGCGTGACCCCGCTTCCCAGACCTATCAGCAGAACGTCGTCGGTGTGTTCGCGCACTAACAAGGGCATCGCGCCGATCAGAATCTGCGTCGGCATATCGCCGGCGGTTGAGGCTTCGGGCTTGCCGTTGACTTTCAGTACTTTCCCGCCCCCCTGACGCTGCACCGCCACAGTCGCGGTGATGCCTTCCTTATAAAAGATCGTCTCGCCCTGTCCGCGCTTCAGATAGTCAAACAGCTCCTGCCTGCTCTTATCGATAAGCGAGGGAGCGTAGCGATAGACCGCGCTTGACATGACCTCGGGGTCCCACGGCGGTTCGCCCAGAACAACTACGATGATGAGCAGCACGGACGCCGCGAGGCCCACCGTTGCGCTGACATTGATGCGTTTCGGTCTATCTCGTTTCTCGGTCGGGCGTCGAGCAGACGCGGAGAACGCTGCCGCGGCCACGACAAAGTTGAGCGCGACGCACAGCCTCAAGCTTCCCAGCAATCCAAGCCACGGGACGAGAATGAAGCCGCTCGCAAACGACCCCGCGATTGCCCCGACTGTGTTGGCTGCATAAGCGTCACCAACGTGCCGGCCGGTGGTGCCCGCAAGCTTGCGGCTGGAGATGATTCTGACTACCAACGGGAACAACGCGCCCAACAAGAACGTCGGGACTATCATCACAAACGACGCGATCAAAAAGCGCGCGAACAGCAGGAGCCCAAACGCGCTGCTGTCAACCCAACGGTAGAGCTGAACGAAGACATAAGGCAGATCATTGAACAGATAGGCGCCGATCAACGACGTGAGGCCTACGGCTACCTCGATCACCGCGAACATCCGCACCGGTCTGCGAACGCGGTCGACGACCCGCGAAGCAATCGTAGCCCCAGCGGCGAGTCCTACAAGAAAGGTCGTCAGCATTATGCTGAACGCGTAGACCGACGATCCGATTATCAGCGCGAGCACGCGGCTCCAAATTACTTCATAGGAGAGCGCGACGAATCCGCTCACCGCGAAGCCTGCGATGACGATCGTGATCTGGCCGCGTTCGGCCTCGCTCTCAGACGATCGCGGAGTCTTTTTCGGTACGGGTTCCTGAGCAGAGTCCGGGATGGTTCCGTGAGGTGTGCGCTCGGCACTGCGAGAGACGGTCAACGCAACAGCGCCGAGAAGAATGTTCATCGTCGCGGCTGTAGTTGTGGCGGCGTTCATGCCCAACGCCGGAATCAGCACGAAACCAGTGGCCGCCGCGCCAAGAACCGCGCCGAATGTGTTCAGCGCGTAAAGCGAGCCGACTCGCAACCCGATTCTGCCGATGTCGCGCGCATAGAAGCTCGACAGCACCGGCAGCGTCGCACCCATCAACGCCGTTGGCACAATCAACACCAGCGTGGCAAACACAAACCTGACGATGCTCAATGCGAAGAAGGAGAGTTGCCACCGCCAGAAGGAATGATAGACCGATGGGAGGGCGGCGAAGATCAACGGCACCGCAAGCCCGTACACGCCGATGCCAATCTCGAGCAGCCCGTAGAGCCTCAACGGACGGGCGACGGTTTCCGACCGGCGCCCGAAATAGTAGCTGCCCAGCGCGAGGCCGCCCATGAAAGCGGTGAGCACCGTACTGACGGCGAAGGTGGTTGCGCCGAAGACGAGGACCAACTCGCGAACCCAAACGACCTGATAGACCAGGCCGCTTACTCCGGAGGCAAAGAAGCAGAGCAAGATCGCCCACACCGCGTCCGGCCGCTCATTGCTCCTCGCTGCTTTCGACTTCTGCATCCTGTTTGAGTCAGCTGCGAACCGAGAATGTGAAGCGCTCGAAGCTCGAGCTTACCTGTCAGATCAGGGAGCCACACGCATGGACACGACGCACGGGGCTAAAAGTTCCAAGCGGCCTCGGTGCATTTTTGCAGAGGACGCGCGAAGGTGACAAGGGAAGAGTCTATTTTTTATTCTTTATTTGCTATTTGCTATTCGCTATTTGGTCATTGAACGATTCTCTTCAATAACAGATGGAAAATAGAAAATAGAAAATAGACAATTAGTAGGGCAACACCAGGCGTTCGATTTCTTTTCCGCTCATGTCCACGCAGACTATTGATCGTCGTGGCGCAGTCAAGATGATCTCGCGGCCCGCAATGTTAGCCACCTTCCTAATAGCCTTGTCGCTATCGTTGATGAGAGTCACAACCGTACGACCGTCGGTTGATCTCACTGCCCAATAACTCTGGTTGTCGCCGCCGCGATAAGCGATTACGTCGCCATTCCACGCTAGACGCGAGTAGAGTTCGTACACTTTTCCCGTTGGCGTCAAATGCCAGCCGCGTGACATCGCATCGCCGACGAGTTTTTCGTCACGTCCTCCAACAACAGTCGCGAATCTTCTGCCGTTGGACCAGTAGAGTATCGAGTGCGGGGGCACCGAATGCGTGTACATCGCTTCGATTTCCGGACGGCTCATAACATCGGCAAGCTTGCGAGCGAATTCCATCGCGTACTTGTTGGTCAGATGCGGATTGCCTTCGAGGCCCAGCCGAATGTTGAACTCGGTGACGACGTAGCGCATATTCGGAGCGAAGGGCTTCACAACCTTGTTGAAGGCGTCAACACTCGCACCTCGCACACCTTTCGAGTAGAGGTGCAGCACACCGTACACGTCCGAACGTCGCTTCAAATCGATCCGCCTCGACAGTGCACGAAGCATTCTCGTCACCCACTCGTCGTCCGAGAGCTTCGTCGGCGTTTTGTTGTCGCGGCCGACTGTAAGCGGCAAGGCAAATCGCACGCCCAGCGGCGTAAGTCGTTCAACCACGTCCGCGGCGCGCGCGGCGTAGTCTTCGGGCAGCCACGGCCGGTAATTCAGCCACGGTTCGTTCGATAACTCGATCGCGACGATCCGCGATTTCAACCCGCGATCGATGAACCTCTGAATCGCATCCCGGGCGACATCAGGGCCTTCTTCGACGTTAATGCCGACAATGGTTGTGAAGTCGTGTGACCGGAGGAAGTCGACATAAGCATCCAGCGGAAACCACTGGTATTCATTGGTCGTCTTGTTTTCCGTTTTTAGTCGCGCAGTTGCTTCAGGGCCGTTCGGCGAGTACAGGCCGTGGAATGAAAACCGCAGACTCTTCAGGCCCGCATTCCTGAATGCGGCCGCCATTTCGTCGCCAGCCATCTTGTCGAGCCATCCGTCGATCAGCGGAGATGGTATCGAAGCGAACGACATATCCGTTCCGAGCGTCGGCGCCCGGCGCGATGCCATCCGTGTGTCAGATGCCGCGTCGTTGCCGGCGAACGGCTGCGATGGGGTCTGCGCTCGGCCGACACTCGAGAACACCAGCGCGGCGCTCATACCAATAAGCAATAAGGTTTTTCGAGGTAGCATAGACTTTAGTCCCTGGGAGCGCAGGCATCCTGCCTGCCTCTTCTCCGGCAACGCCAAGCGGGCAGGGATGCCTGCGCTCCCAGGGACTAAAGTCTATGCTAATTCCGTGAAGGATTCACATTGCCATCAACTAACTGATAATGTAGAAAGCAGATGATGCGGCATAATTGGAGGCGCTGGGCGGTCCCGCTGGTTTGCCTGTCACTGTTCGTTTTCATCCTGTTTTTCCCTGGATCTCCGTGGGCCGCCCGCATTCGCCACACTCTCAAGAAAACGACCGTCAAAGCCGAAATGAAACTGGCGAAATGGCGCGGACACGAGCCCAGACTTGTTTCGATAGCCGGACAGTTGAACGGGGCCGGCTTGCAGATCCAGGCGCTGGATTCGCGCTCCGGTTGGGCTACGCTTACCAGCCGTGATGGAAGATTCGTGTTGCCTGATGTGATGTGGTACCCGGGTGCGAGCTACGAACTCGTAATTTCGAGTGACGACTCAACGGGGAGGCTCATCAGGGTTCGAGCCCCCGAAGCATTTCCGGAGAGCGGGGTATTCAGCGTTGGCGAGCTTGACGCTGATCGAGGCGCTCAAGTGGAGATTGCATCGTTGATCGGCGTGAACTCGATCACCCGCGAAGATTTTGATGCACAGAACCGCGACTACTACAAAGATCTCTTCGACAAGCTAACCGCCGGCAAGCAGTCTGATGATGAAAAGATCGGCGCGATAAACGAGTTTGTCGCGAGCAAGCTGAACTATGACGAGACGCAGTGGGAGTTGGGATCGCCCCGCAGGGTGCTCGATCGGGGTTCTCAGTATTGCGGCCATCTGAGCACGGCGATGGAGACATTGCTGACGATCGGGGGTTACAGGACAAGAGCCGTACACATGAGCGATGGTAAGAACCCGCCCGGCACTCACGCGGTGGTAGAGGTCTTTTACGGTGGAGGCTGGCACCTGTACGATCCAACGTTCGGCATAAAGTTCAACAAAGATCGCGATGTCGCAAGCTATCGGGATGTCAGGCTCGACACGAGTGTGATCTCGGAGGACCTGTTTCAAAAATTCCGGCCCAAGGTTCGTCGTCAGTTCATGGCGCTGTTACCGGGCATATACGAGACGGGCTACCATCACTTCTATTACCTCAAAGAACAATAAATGATGAGACCACTCGCCGGCTTTTCACTTTTTCTGATCGCCCTTACCTTCTTGCAAACTGCCGGATGCTCGAAACAGACGGCCGAAAACGCTTTCCGCTATCCCTTCATCAGACCGCTGCATTTGAAGCGAGAAGCGGGGAAGCCCTATAGCGAGTATCGAGCCTTCTATGTTCTGACGGAAGATTTCGAGCCGGCCGTGGAATCTGTTTCTGATCTGGACTATATAAGGGAGGTGTTGAAATTCGCATCCGACCTGAGTTCGCAATACAAAATTCCCTGGACCCATTTCGTCGATGTGAATGCACTCGCTCCGGCTTTTCTATCTGACGATCCGCAGTTAAAACAACGGTGCCAGGCGATGATCGGGGACCTTGCCAGGATGACCGTTGAAGGCGACGACTGCGAGCTTCACCTGCACGGGCCGATGAATCGAGAACTCCTCGACTATGTGAGTTCCGAAGAAAAAATACACATAAAGCAGTCAGGCGCGGAAGCGGCTAAACCGTACAGGCAAAGGAAGAGCTTTTTCTTTCAATCGTTCTATCGTCAGGGCTATCGCCAGTTGGTCGGTAGTCTCACCTATGGCAAGAGACTGCTGGAACGATGTGTCTATGATGGGAAAAAACAAGTTCTGGCCTTTCGACCGGGCGGATGGGACCACGGGGACAACGAACAGGACACACTGCTGTATTTTCAAGCCTTGAGCGATTCCGGGCTGATTTCGAATTCAGGTCTGTCAACGGGGCAGTTTGGCGGCGAGAATTGGAGAGTTGGTAACGATCCGGGCAAGAACGTCGCAATGGTGTCTGCAGGTGAGAACAGACTCTTTGAGGTTTCTCCAACAGCCGGGCCGGGCGGCTACGTCAATCCAGTGCTGCCACACGATCTCAACAAACTCGCCAACTCCGTGAAGGACGAAATGGCGGTGATCGTCGCCGTCTATCATCTGGGGGCGCTTCAAAAGACGAAGAGTGAAGCCGGCAAGGCTCCGCGATCAGATGCTGAGCTTCGAGCAGAACGCGAGACGCTCGAGCAGCAATTCAAGACGGCGGCCGATCTCGCCGCCGCGAAGGTTCTTTATCCCATCACGCTCCGCGAACTACTGGCAATCATCTCGGAGCAACAGTAGGGTGCGGCTTTCGCAAGGTGGCGACAATTCGGTGGGTAAACAGCTCCTGAAGGACGGGTATGCGCGAAAGCGGATAAAACAGCCACGCATAATAGTGCATCTTCCATCTGTGGAATTCTCGAATCATTTTGTTAAGCAACGGAAGGAAGTCAAGCCGGAGAACCTCAAAGTTCGACCGGTTTAATATCCTGCAAAAGCTTCGAATGGTTACACCGTTGAGCGAATACAGCCGGTCGCCCGGCCGGAGGGCTTGAGGGCGATAGCCGTCGTCACGCTCTTCAAGCAACTCGTCGATCGCGCGCAGAAGTACCTTGGGAGGGACGATCACATTCGCCCAGGGCACCCGAGACGCATAGCCTTCCAGATGCGACCCCTTTGGGTGGAAGTACGGAGGGAAGACCGTCAAGAAGAGCCCTGCGGGTTTCAGCACCCGATAGACCTCCGCCAGAGTAAGTTCGGGATCCTGAACATGCTCCAGCACGTCATAGCACAACACTGCGCTGAAGCTGTCGTTCACAAACGGAAGCGACTCCCCAACCGCCGCGGCAAACGAGGCGTTGATTGATCCAATTGATCGAGCGAACTGCAGACCGGCGACCGCCTCTCTCGAGTCTATATCGACTCCCACGCAATACTGGCCGGTGATCCGCTGAAACGCGACCGTCCTGCCGCCAAAACCGCAACCAAGATCTAGGATCATTCCCTCTGACAGTTTCACCCTTCCCTCGAAGTATTTCAGGAAGCCGCAGCCGGACTCCTTCTCATCATCGTAGGCCACCCGCGCCAGTCTGATTGCAGCCTCAGGAGTGATCTGATCGAGCGGTTTATAGTCGGGTCCGGGATAGGCGGGGAGCGTGCGTAATACTAATTTGGCAAGTTTTGTCGCAAGCGTGCTCATAGGGTTGAGGGCCGGCCTTGTCGGAACGAGGACCGTCACGTCAACCGTGATCCAGCACTCCGTTGCTCGCAGCTTGAGATGACGTCTGGTCGGCGGGCTTGAACGTGGAGTGAGGCGTCGTGATTGTGTACCTCAGGATACACCACAGCGCTTTGACGCCGTCTCTCCAACCTATCTTCTTTCCTTCCTCGTACGTGCGTCCATAATAGGAGATTCCCACCTCGTAGATTCGCAGTTTCATCCGGGCGATCTTGACTGTCACCTCGGGCTCGAAGCCGAACCGGTTTTGCTCGAGTTTGATTGATTGAATCACGTCACGTCTGAAGACTTTGAAGCCAGTCTCCATGTCCGTAAGGTTCAGATTTGTGAGCATATTTGATATCAACGTGAGCAGGTGGTTGCCGACCGAGTGCCAGAAGAATAAAACGCGATGCTCTTTTGTTGTCAGAAAGCGGGAGCCGTACACCACGTCGGCTTTGCCTTCGATGAGCGGCTTCAGCAACACGGGATACTCGGCGGGATCGTATTCGAGGTCCGCGTCCTGCACCAAGACGAAGTCGCCCATCGCGTGCTGGAAGCCGAGGTGCAGCGCAGCGCCCTTGCCACGATTCCGAGGCTGCAGGAGGACAAGAATGTTCTCGTAGCGTCCTTTCAGAGCTTCGAGCACGTCACGAGTCCCATCAGTCGAGCCGTCGTCCACTATGATTATTTGTTTGGGAACCTCCACGGCGTGAACGCGGCTTATCAACTCGGCGATTGTCGCCGCCTCGTTATAGACGGGGATTACGACTGACAGCTTCATCTGGGAGTTACCAAATCGGATTCGAGTAAGAGCGATGGTAATAGTCGCCTTCCGCGAAAGTCAACTCACTATTCTGCGTACACCCACTCGCACGCCAGTCACAGCTACGGTGAGTAGCAGTGTCCACGCGATTGCCGCAAACACGAATAGAAAATAGCGCATCGTCAGCGTGTAACGAAGTTCAGTATGCATGACAGATTGGAACAAGAAGTAATAGAGCGGCACGATCAGGATGACCAACGCTCTACGCCGACTCCCAACTAACAGGATGGCCAGCCCCGCAAGAATGAACACCAGTCCGGTTTCTTTTGTGACTCGCTGAAATGCCCTGGCCGGAGGTCGCATCCAGGAAATGCTCCTTCCAATCGCGAGAGCGGATCGGTCAACCGTCTCAAGTTCCTGGCGGTTCCGGTCCTTCATTCTTTGACCGGTCTGATCCGCAGATCTGGATATGCTGAGCGCTTCCTTCAGTTTTGTGTCGGTGCTTCTGAACACCAGCGGCGCATCGGCGGTGTCTTTGAGCATCGCGCCCATTCGGCTAAACAGCGTCCCAATGTACCAGACCGGATGCTCGGCGATAATGTCCAGACTCCTTCGCACCCTGTCCCGGTCCCGCTTGATGCCATCGGGTGAGGACCACGATTGCGCGTAACGCGGGTCGTCATACAGAGCGACCTCCTGGAGCGCTACTTCGCCATCTGTTATCGCTCCAAACCGCCCCCTGCTTGCATCGCCGAGTCCTTCCCATAGATTCAAACCGACGCCGATTTGTATCGGGACAAACTCGCCATAGACGATGTAGTTGCGGATGGTGATCGGCGCAATGGTGAGAAGAGAGACCGAGGCAAGGACGATCGCGTTGAGAATAACCCGCCGCCGCCACCCCGAGATGACTACCAGCGCCACCGCGAAAGCTATGCCCATCAACATTGGATTCGGTCTGATCCAGGCGGACAATCCGATCATCAGCCCCGCAGCCGCATAGAGCGCCGCATAGAGCCATAATGAGCCACGCCGTCGGGAAATCGCCCTGACAAGGAAGTATGCGGCGATCAAGATCGGAAGCGGGCAAAGCGAATCGCTGAGAACGAGGTTAGAGTAGTAAGACAGATGATGCGAACCGGCGGTTAGTAATCCTGAGGCAATCCCAACACGCCAACTTATCAGGTTTCCGGCGATCAGAAATATCAGGATGGGGGAAACGGAGTTGATCAAATTCTGGACTAGCTGAACCGTAAAGTAGCTTCTCCCTTTCAGTGAGTAAACGGCGCTCAGGAATATGGAGTAGCCGGGAGCATGGGCGAGAAGAGAAGTATCAGACGGATCCTGGTTGTCGGGCATCAGGATGCCGTGTCCCGCGGCAATCGAAACCGCCCGCGCATCGTAATCACCCGACATCCCGGCGCCGGGCTGCTCGGCGGTATGCATGACCGGTTCGAGGTCAACCGCTTGCAGCGACTTCACGGAAAAAGAGATGACGAAGATCAGCAGGGCAAAGACATACTTTGTCCTGAGCGTCATTCGCTGGCGTGTCGCCAAAGCGCGGCAAAGCCAACGTCTAAAGGCAAACCTGTGGAGCGCGAGTTTCATAGAAAAAAACCCGAGGCAGCCGAGATTCTAAGTTAGTCTTTAGCTGCGAGGCAAAGCCCGTCCCTGGGAGCCCCCTGGGAGCGCCCCTGAGAGCGCATGTTCAGAGTACCGACTTTAGTCGGCTCGTTGAAATTGGTCACAAACAAAACCGCCGACTAAAGTCGGTACTCTGGACATGCGCTCTCAGGGACGCTCTCAGGCAGGCTTGACTCAAACCGAAGCAAGATACGATATTGGCTCACAAGCGGCGACGCTGGAATGCCAACAAGGAAAGGTGCGCAACGGTGACGGGTCCTGACTTTCATGACGTGTTGATGGCGCGACGGCAGATCCGCTCTTATCTACGGCGCACTCCGATGCATTCGTATCCGGCTATCAACGAACTGATCGGTGCTGAGGTCTTTATCAAGCATGAGAACTATCAACCGGTCGGGGCGTTCAAAGTGCGCGGCGGGATCAATCTCATTTCTCAACTTAGCGGCGAAGATCGTGCGCGAGGAGTAATCGCTGCTTCAACCGGCAATCATGGTCAGTCGGTGTCCTATGCTGCGAAGTTATTTGGCGTCAAAGCGCGAATTGTCGTTCCCGAAGCCGCCAATCCTGGAAAGGTTGCAGCGATGCGGGGCATGGGCGCCGAGGTGATTCTTCACGGCGAGCGATTCGATCAGGCGCGGCTTTACTGCGAAGCGCTGGCCCGACAACACGGCTATCGCTATGTTCACTCCGGCGATGAGCCGCTGCTGATTGCCGGCGTGGCAACTGAAGCACTCGAAATGTTGGAAGACGAGCCGGGACTCGAGGTGATTTTCGTTCCGGTCGGAGGAGGCAGCGGCGCGGCTGGCGTCTGCATAGCCGCGAACGCGATCGATCCGAACGTTCGAGTCGTGGGAGTGCAATCGGAAGCGGCGCCGGCAGCTTATGAGTCGTGGCGACAGAAACGGCTGGTCGAAGCGCCGAACACAACGTTTGCGGAAGGTCTGGCGACCGGCACGGCGTTCGCGCTGCCCCAGGCGATTCTGATGGAGAGATTGAAGGAATTTGTACTCGTCGGCGAAGAAGAGATCATGCGAGCGATGGTCTGGATGATCGAACGGGCCCACTCGCTCGCCGAAGGCGCCGGCGCAGCTGCTCTTGCCGCGGCGTACCGTATGCGAGATGAGATGGCTG
>DATLWF010000631.1:0-17534 GCA_035576605.1 Blastocatellia bacterium
CTCAATGTTAACGTTGGGAGCGTGATGCCCGAGATCCACCAGACAAAACGCCTTCGGCCCAAGCTCGCGGGCGCAGTAGTAACTCGTTCCCCAGTCATTGATCACGGTCGAGTAGAACGCAGGCTCATACAGCTTGTGCTCGAGGAAAACGCGCCAGTCATCGGGCAGCGCATTGTAAATCTCGCGCGCGCTTTCGAGGTATCGTTCCAGTGCGCGGCGAAAGTGCATCTGACCCGGAAAGTTTCCGCCGTCGCCGATCCACACGGTGTGCGCCTTCGAGCCGAGGATTTTGCCGATCTCGATGCACTCGAGGTTGTGATCGATCGCCTGTTGCCTCACCGCCGCGTCGGGATGAGTGAGACTCCCAAACTTGTACGAGAGCTTCTGGCCCGGCTGATCCTGAAACGTGTTCGAGTTCATCGCATCGAACTGCAAGCCACGCGCACGCGCAAACTCGCGGAGATCGCCCGGGTCACCAGGCTTGTCCCATGGAATATGCAGGGACACCGCTGGAGTCGAGCGCACGAGCTTGAAGATCGTGCCGCAGTCTTCGAGCTTCTCGTAGATATCGCGCGGCTCGCCCGGACCCGGAAACCGTGCAAAGCGAGTCCCGCCCGTTCCAACTCCCCACGACGGAACTGCTACCCGGAAGGCTTGAGATCTGGCCACCAGCTCCTCGATGTCGACGTGCCCGCGCCGCAACACGCGAGCGAGATGATCGTAGTCTTCTTCGAGCCACCTTTGCGATTTGCCGTTCTGTTCAGCGATAACCCCATCATCAATCTCAAAACGAGTACCCATTGCTTCTCCCGTTCATTTTCTATTTTCTATTTTCTACCTTCTATTTTCTATTTTCTACTTGCCGTTGCTGTTGCTTACTGATCGACAAATAACAAATGACAAATAGAAAATAGAAATAGAAAATGAATCTTTCCTCACCGAAGGAACCCATCCCGCAGCCCGCCGTCTACCGGGATCACGTGACCCGTAGTTTTGGACAGGCGCTGTGAAACCAGCAGGAAAATCGCTTCAGCCTGGTCCTCGGGCTCGATCGCCGCATGAGTGAGCGACCGTTCAGCGTAAAAGGCCGCGAGCATCTCTCGCAGCGCATCCGTCGATTCCTCTTCGCTGAAATCAATGTCGTATTTCGTCAGCGACGCGATCACGCGCTCGCGAGGGAACATCGCGCTGCCCTTGACGACGGTCGCCGGAGCCACGGCGTTTACTCGCACAAGCGGAGCCATCTCGACGGCCAGCTCACGAACGAGATGGTTTGCGGCAGCCTTGCTGGTGTCATAAGCTACGCTGCCTTTCTTGACGACAACGGCGTTCGCGCTGGTGGTGATCACAATGCTTGCAGGTAAGCCCTGGCGCTTGAAAATCTTGAATGCCTCATCGGCTACAACATAGGCGCCGGTTACGTTGATCGCGAATGTCCGCGCCCATTCAGAGTCGTCGACGCGGCCCTCCGCGTCGGGCGGAACGAATATTCCCGCGGTCACGACAACTGCATCCAACCCTCCATACGCGAGCATTGCGTCTCCGAGCATCCCGGCAACGCTCTCGCGATTGGTGATGTCGCAAGCCAGCCCGACCGCAGGCCCGCAGTTGCTGATGCCAGAGCCCGCTACGCCAATACCCTCGCCATACTTTGCGACGATCTCATCCGCCGCAGTCCTCGCGGCGGCTTCGTCGACATCCACGCACACTGCGTGCGCGCCTTCCTTCACCAGCCGCTGAACGGTGGCTTTTCCGATTCCGCTTCCTGCTCCGACGACTGCGATGATCTCGCGGTCAAGCTCCCTCTCCGGAGGCAACCGCTTGAGCTTCGCCTCTTCAAGCGGCCAGTACTCGATGTCAAATGCCTCTTGTTCATCCATCGCTTCGTACCGGTCGATCGCCTCCGCGCCGCGCATAACCTGAATCGCGCAGTTGTAGAACTCGGCAGTGACCCGCGACTCGCTCTTGTTCTTTCCCCAGGCGATCATTCCGAGCCCGGGTATCAGGACCACCGTTGGATTCGAGTCACGCATCGGTCGCGAGTCGGGTCGCTTGCAGCGATTGTAGTAAGCGGCGTAGTCGTCGCGATATGCAGACAGCGCTTCGGTAAGCGTGATCTTAAGCGCCTCGACATCGCCCGTGTCCGGGCGCCAGTCGACGAACAGCGGTTTAATCTTTGTGCGCAGGAAATGATCCGGGCACGACGTCCCAAGCTCAGCCAGTCGCGGCCCGTCCACGCTGTTCACGAATCGGAGCGTCTCGTGATCATTCTGCACGGTAGCGACGAAGCGCTTGCCTGCTGACAGCCGGCCTCGGAGCCACGGAAGTATCTCGACCAGGAGACGTCGCCGCTCTTCATTGTCGAGAGCACGGTGTCTGGGTCCTCCAAAGGTTTCGACGCCGCGATCACGCGCTTCGATGAACGCGGCGGCGCGTTCGATGATATCGAGCGCGGTCTCGTAGCACGTCTTGTCCGCATTACTCCACGAACTCATGCCGTGATGCCCGAGCAACACGCCTTTAGCTTGCGGGTTATCCTTTACCAGAGATTCGATCATCAGGCCCATGTCGAAGCCCGGCCGCTGCCAGGGCACGTAGATCACGTCGTTCCCGTAAACCTCCCTGCAAAGTTGTTGTTGATTGACGGACGCGGCAATAGCTATGACCGCGTTGGGATGAAGGTGATCGACGTGTTCGAATGGAACGAAGGTGTGAAGGGGCGTATCGATCGAGCAGGCGCGCGGGTTGAGATTGAAGACGCAGTGGTTGTACATAGCGTACATTTCGTCTTCGACTCGGGTCTTTGGCCCGCGGTCCGGGTTGTTCAGGTAGAGCGACTTCATCGCTCGCACTTTGTCCAGATAGAGCGAAGCGAACCCATCGCGGGTTGCGGTCCTCAGGTCGCCGCCCGACCCTTTCACCCACAGCACCTCGACCTCTGAACCGGTGAGCGGATCACGCTCAAATAGCTTCGAGGAGGTGTTGCCGCCGCCGGTATTCGTGAGCGTCAGGTCTTCGCCAAGCTTATTGGAACGGTAGACGAGGCGATCCAGCCCCGACATGTTTCCGGCTACCTCGTCCTCCCAGAGATAGCGAACGTGCGTGTATGACCTTTTTTCAGTCATCGTCCAGTAGATAGTCTGGTTTGCGATTTCTGCGCTACTGGTTTACTCCGCTTGCGAGAAGGCCTCCGTCGACGACCAGTATCTCACCGGTGACAAAGCTGGCGGCATCAGAAGCGAGAAAAACAGCCGCGCCGGCCAGTTCCTCGACTTTGCCGAATCGCTTCATAGGCGTCCGCAACAGAAACTCACGCCCGCGCTCGGACTCGTCCAACAGCTTCTCGTTGAGCGGAGTACGAAAGACCCCCGGCGCAATTGCATTGACGCAGATACCCCGCGAGGCCCACTCGATCGCCAGCGACTTTGTGAGCGAAGCCACCGCCGCCTTGCTTGCCGAGTACGCCGCCACCTCGTATAGCGCCACAAAAGTGGACAGCGATGCAATGTTGACGATCCGTCCGTAGCTCCGCTCGAGCATATGCCGGCCAAACACCTGGCACGACCGCAGAGTCCCGGACAAGTTCGTATCGATGATTGCTTTCCAATCTTCTTCGAGGAAATCCAATGTCGGCGCGCGTTTGGTTCGGCCGGCGGAATTGATCAGAATGTCGACCTTTCCAAACGCGGCGATGCTCTCGCTAAGGAGGCGCTCGAGGGAGGCTCGGTCCGATACGTCCGAAGTAACGCGTATGGTCCTCCGGCCCCGTTGTTCGATCTCGCTGGCCGCGGCTTCGACCTGATCAAGTCGGCGTGAGGTCGGAACGACGTCGGCCCCGGCTTCAGCCAAACCGTGGCCGATCGCCCGGCCAATCCCCGACGTGCCGCCTACGACCACCGCCACCTTGCCGCTCAACTCCAGAAGTTCGTAACCCATAGACCCCTTCTCTATCCCAAAGCCGTTGATATGACAACCCCAAATTAATAATATAGGAAGTATTGGACCTATAGGACCTAGAGGACCTATATCAAAATGAACAAGTCAGAAACAATAACCCGAATCATTGAGACTGGTTTGATTCCAGTTGTCCGAGCCGAATCTTCCGATATCGCAATGCGAGCAATCGACGCCATCAAGGAAGGCGGCATATCAGTGCTCGAGATCACCATGACAGTGCCGGGCGCGATTCGTGTCATCGAGGAGGTTGCTCGACGCTTCGGAGAAGATGCGATCGTCGGCGCAGGCACGGTCCTCGACGCGGAGACGGCGCGGGCCTGCATCCTCGCCGGCGCGCAGTTCATCGTGAGCCCCGCGCTGGATCTCGACACGATCTCGTGTTGCCGCCGCTACAGCATCCCGGTTATGCCAGGCGCGATGACGCCGAGCGAAGTCGTAACCGCCTGGAAAGCAGGCGCCGATTTCGTAAAAGTGTTTCCCGCAAACGCGGTCGGCGGGGCCAGCTACATTAAATCGTTGAAGGCGCCTCTTCCTCAAGTCGAGTTAGTCCCGACAGGAGGCGTATCCCTGAAGACTGCCGCTGACTTCATCAAGGCCGGGGCGGCGGCGCTTGGAGTTGGCGCTGACCTCGTGGACACGGCCGCACTCCGCAACGGCGAGGACAAAGTGATTAGTGCGCGCGCGAAACAATTCATTGAAATCGTCAAGTCAGCCCGCGAAGAGTTCAGGAATCACTGAACTTTATCCACGTGAATCCCATCAACTCGGATCGCACTCGCGCTACATTCTCAACAAAACTGCGTTGTGACACTCCTGGAACTGTCACAACCCCACCACGTCAAGATCGCTCAACACGTGTAGCCTTTTGAGCAGGGCCGAGGCAGTCTCGGCGCCGAGGAGCAACGTGCCGAGCATTCATCACATCAAAGACCGCGTTCCAAACCTTGTTTATATGGTCGCACACTGATCGTTTCATGTCAGGGAGGTTCGCGATGTCACCATCGGCAGCTCTCGCAAGTGAGGTCTTTCGCATTTTTGCTCTCCTGACCACCGGCCTGCTCGTGGTTGGCGGGGGAACAATCGCCGTCGTCCGCTTCGGTTTTGCGAAGGATGTCTCGCACGCGTGGGACTCGTACCGCGGTTGGATTGTAATGGTTCCAACCATTGCCGCGAGTCTCTTTGCCGGCCGAGCGGTGGCGATCTGTTTCTTTGCGGTGGTTGCCGTCGCCGCGTTCACAGAGTACGCGCGCGCGACGGGTCTTCATCATGATCTTACGATGACGCTAATAAGCCTCGCGGGAATCGTGGGGATCGCGGCCGTCGCGCTCGCGCGTGATCCGGCAACGGGCGCGCCCGGCTGGTACGGGCTCTTCATGACCGTGCCCGTTTTTGTGAGCGCGTCTCTGCTGCTCGCGTCGATCCTGCGAAACCGGCCCGAGGGCCAGCTCAAGGCCATCGCGCTTTCGCTCTTCGGGTTTCTCTACATCGGGTGGATGTTCGGCCACGTCGCGTTCCTGGCCAACACACGCAATGCGTATGGGTATTTGCTCTACCTGCTTTTTGCAGTCGAACTCAACGACGTTGCCGCGTTCACCTGCGGAAAGCTCTTTGGCCGCCGGCCGCTGTGCACGAACGTGAGCCCCTGGAAAACGCGCGAAGGTGCGCTCGGCGCAGTGCTGATCTCGGCCCTGTTCCCGCTTGCAGTGCGCTTCGCGCTGCCGGACTTCTCAGCACTCGAATGTGTTTTTGCAGGCCTGATTGTCGGGGTCGGCGGGCACCTTGGTGATCTCTCGATCAGCGTCATCAAGCGGGACATCGGGGTGAAGGACATGGGCACGCTCATCCGCGGTCACGGCGGCGTGCTCGATCGCATCGACAGCCTGCTTTACACCGCGCCGCTGTTCTTCCACTTCGCGCGGTACGCTCACGGACTGTGATGGAAGTGTCATGATAAACACCAACTGGCACTACGATACCGCGAAGGACAGCGGGCTCTCCTTTTTCGATCGACTCAAGGAGTGTCCGCGGGAGCCCGACCCGTTCGTCTACGCGGCGCGCGTCACAGCGGCTGTGGCGATCCGCGCGGCGTTGAGATTCTACTTCCGCTTCGCCATCGTCGGACGCGAGCATCTTCCTCGCGACGGCTCCTTTGTGCTCGTGGCGAACCACGCGAGTCACCTCGACGCCGTCGCGCTGCTGTCCGCGCTGCCGTTGCGGTCGCTGCACCGCGCGTATCCGCTTGCGGCTCGCGACTACTTCTGCGCGAATAGCCTGCGCATGGGGCTCACGGCGATCATTGCGAACGTGATGTTGTTCGACCGCGATGCGACAGGTCTGCAGGGATTGAGGCTCTGCCAACAAATGCTCGAGGAGCGAGGCAACGTGCTCGTGATGTTTCCGGAGGGAACGCGCTCGATTGACGGCCGCGTCGGCATGTTCAGACGGGGCGTTGGCTTGCTGCTCGCCGGCACTCCCTGTCCGGTGGTGCCCTGCTACCTGGACGGTACATTCAGGGCGTGGCCCAAAGGCGCGTTAATCCCCCGTCCCGCACGCGTCCGCCTCGTGATCGGCGAGCCACGCACATACGAGCAGGTCGAGCGCACCGACCGGGGCGCGTTGCATATCTGCGCAGATCTTCGCGGCGCGGTACTCGCGCTCGGCTCCAGAACCCGGCCGCAAACAGCGCGGCCTATCCCACAGGAAGCCTATCAATGATCAACGTAATGACACACATCGACGCGATTGCGGGAATCACCCCGACCGAGCATTCAATGACGCTCGCTGACGGCACGGAGCTCTTTTACCGCGCATGGCTTCCCGACGAGCCCACGCGAAAAGCTCTCGTCATCTTTCACCGGGGCCACGAGCATTCGGGCCGGTTGGAGGATGTCGTGCGCGAACTCCGTCTGCGCGACGTCGCGGTCTTCGCGTGGGATGCGCGCGGCCATGGCCGCTCCGGCGGGCCGCGCGGTTACGCGCCGAGCTTTGGCCGTCTCACGAGGGATGCGGACGATTACATTCGTCACATCTCCGAGACGCACGGGATGCGGGTCGAAGACATGGTTGTGCTTGGTCACAGCGTGGGCGCGGTTACGGTCGCTGCGTGGGTCCACGACTACGCGCCGCCCGTACGGGCGATGGTGCTTGTGACGCCCGCGCTGCGCGTGAAGCTCTACGTGCCGTTTGCGCGGACCGCGTTGCGCGTGGCGCGATTTCTTTTTCGGCGAAGACCTATGTTTGTGTCGAGCTACGTCAAAGGACTATTGCTCACACACGATGAAGAACAGGCGCGCCGATACGACGAGGACCCGCTCATCTCTCGCAAGATCGCCGTGAACGTCTTGCTCGGATTGCACGATACCGCGACGCGTCTCATCGCCGACGCGGGCGCAATAAACACACCGGCGCTTGTGCTCGCTGGCGGTTCCGACTGGGTCGTGGATCTCGCGGCCGAACGCGAATTTTTTGACCGGCTCGGCACAAACGTAAAGCGGATGCGAGTCTTCGACGAAATGCACCACGACATACTTCACGAGAAGGACCGGCGCGCTGTTCTCAACGATATCAGGGTCTTCGTCCGGGGTGCGTTCGCCCGCGGGGAGATCCCGTGCGAAACGGACAACGAGGCATATACCCGCGCTGAATACGAACGGCTGGATGCGCCGCTGCCGCGCTACTCCCCAAAGCGCGTCTGGTTCGCTGCCCAGCGCGCATTGTTGAAGACATACGGGCGACTCAGCAACGGCGTTCGCCTCGGCTGGCGAGCCGGGTTCGACTCGGGAAGCTCGCTTGACTACGTCTACGAAAACCACGCGCGTGGCGCGTTGCTGCTCGGGAGGATCATCGATCGGTTCTACCTGAACAACGTGGCGTGGGCAGCCATTCGGCAACGTAAGGCGAACGTGGAGAAACTCCTCGGCGAAGCCATTGAGCGCGTGAGCGAAACTGGTGCTCCGGTTCGCATCCTCGACGTCGCCACCGGACAAGGTCGATACGTCCTCGACACGCTTGCGTCGTTCGCTGGCAGAAACGTGACCGCTCTACTTCGTGACTACTCGCACGCGAACGTCGAGGCGGGCCGCACGCTCGCCGCGCGGCTCGGACTGAAGGGCATTACCTTCGAGCAAGCGGACGCCTTCGACGGCGTCTCATACGCGTCGTTCGACCCGCGGCCGAACATCGCGATCGTCTCAGGACTATTCGAGCTGTTCCCCGCCAACGCTCCCGTGCGGAACTGTCTGGAAGGAATCGCGGACGCGATCGAGGAAGACGGGTACCTCATTTACACGGGACAGCCGTGGCACCCCCAGATCGAGATGATCGCTCGCGTGTTGACGAATCGCGACGGGAAGCCGTGGGTGATGCGGCGTCGAACCCAACGCGAACTCGACGAACTCGTGCGGGAAGCCGGCTTCGAGAAGATACGGACGGAAGTCGGTGGCAGGGGAATCTTCACGGTGTCGATCGCGAAGAGGCGCCCCGATGGCCGATAGCATCGCAGTCCGAACGCGGCCATATCGGGCGTCTTCCCGGGACGCCGCAAGCCGCCACCTGATTAGGGTGCGCCGGCCGTGGTCAGAGGCAGTCTTGTCTTCGGCGGCGCTGTCGCTGCTGTTCGTATTCGTCTACGGAGAGTGCAACGCCCTCGCGTCGCGAAGGACGGACCTCGGCACGTGCTTCTTCGCGTGGGAGCTGCGAATCCCGTTTGTGCCGCCTCTCATCGTACCGTACATGAGCATCGACCTGTTTTTTGTAGCGTCCTTCTTGCTGTGCGCGGACCGAATCGAACTGCGTGCGCACGCGCGGCGGATTGGTGCGGCGATTATCGTCGCGGGCTTGGCGTTTTTTGTGTTTCCGCTTACCGCGGGCTATCCGCGTCCCGAGGTGAGCGGATGGGCCGGTTCGTTGTTTGGGTTGCTGTGGTCCTTCGACGAACCACACAATCTGGTTCCTTCGCTGCACGTCGCGCTGGCGTCGTTGCTCTGGCCGGTGTACGCCAGGCACACGCCACCGAAAAACCATGCCTCGCTTCGGTGGTTTGTGCATTTGTGGTTCACGCTGATCATCGCGTCTCCGCTCTTCACCTGGCAGCATCACTTGCTCGACGTGGTGACCGGCGCGATGCTCGGCCAAATCTGCATGTTTGCGTTTCCTGGGTGGCCTGAGCAGGTGCTTGTACGTTCAGCGTCGGCGAACTTCCGCGTTGCGAGGCTTTTCGCGGCGGGCTCGGCGTTGCTTGGAATCATGGCGATCGCGCTGGGCTCCTGGTTCTGGCTGCTGGCATGGCCGGCGGCATCGCTCGCGCTCATCGCGATTGCGTATGCGCGGGGGAACTCGTCTGTTTTCCGAAAGTCGGGTGGAAGCCTTCCGATCAGCACGCGCGTCGTGCTCGGGCCGTACTTGTGTGGCGCGTACGTTCGTTTATTGATTTACAGACGCTGCGGCGAGCCGTGGGTCGAGGCCGCACCGGGGGTGTACTGTGGCAGGCTGCTTACAAAGCGTGAGGCGCTGGCGGTGCGGTCGATGGGCGTAACGGGCGTGCTCGACCTCACAGCGGAGCACGCCGAGACGCAAGCGTTTCTGGGGATCGAGTACCTGAACGTACCGGTGCTTGATTTGACATCCCCTTCGCAAGAGCAGTTCGACACCGCCGTCGCGTTCATCGCGGAGCACGCTGGTCGTGGCGTTTACGTTCATTGCGCGCTTGGCATTTCGCGCAGTGTCGCGGCGGTCACCGCGTACATGATGACGAGCGGAACCGCGCCCGGCTACGATGTGACCACCTGAGTTGACTCTACCTTACTGAGTGATCAATCCTCTAGCCGAATCGGCATCCAGGGGTCGTGAGAAATAGTATCCCTGCCCATATTCGCATTGCAGCGCTTTGAGATAGCTCACTTGCTCCTCGGTTTCAACTCCTTCAGCGATCACCTTCATATGCAGATTGTGGGCCAGCTCCACGATCGTGCGGACGATCTCCGAATTCTCATCTCGCTCGCCCATCCACCTGATGAAGGAGCGGTCGATCTTCAGCGTATCGACGGGGAAGCGATGCAGATAGCTTAATGAGGAATAACCAGTGCCGAAATCATCCATGTAAAGCTCAACACCCAGGTTTCTCAGTTGTCCGATCCTGGCGGTCGCCTCTCCTGCATTCTCCATAACCACACTTTCGGTGATCTCCAGCTTCAAACTGCGAGGATCAAAGCCGGTTTTCAGTAGCATCTGGTTGATCCACTCGACTAAATCAGGCTGCAAGAACTGTTTGCTGCTCAGATTGACGCTGACTGCCAACGGCTTATGAGCGCCAATTTGTTCCTGCCAGATACGTGTCTGGCGGCAGGCCTCATCAAGTATCCAATGCCCAATAGGAACAATCAGTCCCGTCTCTTCCGCCACAGAGATAAACTCGGCCGGGAAAACAAGGCCGCGTGCCGGGTGCTGCCAACGTAAAAGAGCTTCAAAACCTGATATCGTGCTGGTCTCCAGCGCTACAATGGGCTGATAGTGAACCAGAAATTCTCGGCGCTCGATGGCCCGGCGCAAATCCGTTTCCAGATCGAGAAGGGTCACCGCCCGGTCGTGCATGCTTCTATCAAATATTTCATGCCGCGCCTTTCCGAGCGCCTTAGCGCGGTACATTGCCGTGTCGGCATCGCGCAGGCAGTCCTCCGGTTTGTCGTAGCCATGTACGCTGAGGGCGATCCCAATGCTTGTCGAGGTGAACACTTCGTTCCCGCCGAGGTTGAAAGGACTCGCTAGTTCCGTGTGGATTCGGTTGGCGACGCGTGTCGCATCACTGAACTCTTTGATGTCATCCAGGAAGATGACAAACTCGTCGCCGCCAAATCGCGCGACCATGTCTTCCGGGCGCAAAGCTGCCTCGAGCTTGCGCCCGATCTCGACGAGCAGTTGATCGGCGATGACATGTCCGAGACTGTCGTTAATGTTCTTGAATCGATCGAGATCGAGGAAAAGCACAGCGAACATATAACCTGGGTGCCGTTTGGAACGAGCGATTGCTCGTTTCAAATGGTCGATAAAAAAGGCGCGGTTTGGCAGGCCTGTGAGATTGTCGTGGGCCGCATCGTGCGCGGAGCGCTCCTCGGCCATTCGGCGCTCGGTATTGTCGTGCATCACTATGGCGAAGCCGTCCAGTCGCCTCATCTCGTTGTGGAGTGGCGTGACGGCGCCGGTAGCCCAGAAGCGTGTGCCATCTTTGCGGACGTGCCAGCGTTCCTGGGCGGCCTGACCCTCGGCTTCGGCTGTGTGTAGTTCTATTTCGGGCTCGCCGGTCGCGATGTCTTCGGGCGTAAAAATGCAGGAGAAATGTTGCCCGATAAACTCCTCTTCATCGTAGCCTAAAACACGCTCCACTCCCGTGTTCCAGCTTGTCGTGCGTCCGTCAGCGTCGAGCATGAAAACGGCATAATCTTTGACGCCCTCGACCAGCACATGAAAGCGCTCTTCCGATTCCCGCTGCACTTCTTCTGCTCGCTTGCGCACGGTGATATCGCGGACGTTGCATTGAATGACTTGTTGGCTGTCTTCCAGATAAACGTTGCTGACAAACTCCACTTCGCAGCGCACGCCCTCTTTGGTTTCGAGTGGCAAATCTTCGTAACGGATGTAACCTTTCTCCTGCAACTCTAGAAACGCGGCTTTGCTCGCCTCCTGATCCTTAAAAAGACCGATTTCCGAGAGGTCCTTGCCGAGGAATTCGTCTCGCGAGTAGCCCAACAGCTCCATCATGAACGGATTCACGTCGGTGATTCTTCCGGTGTCTGCATTGAGGAGAAGTATGCCATCCCGTGCGGCTTCAAAGAGCCGCCGGTAGCGAGTTTCCGAATTTTGAAGCTCCTCTTGCGCCTCCTTATCGGAAACTCTATTGGACTCATCGGTCATTTGAGCGTCTCCTTTCCGCTCCGTTCCGCCTGGCAGGGTCAGCTCATTTTCGCTGACTACATATAGCACCCCCTTCTCTACCCGCTTGGATATCAGAAGAATGTGGCGTGATAATCATGCCACAGTCAGCGTTCATCCTCAATAGACGGCGCCCTTCCAGCTTCTACGGATGTGAATGTGGGACTCGCGCAGAACGCGCCACCCTCCGTCGGGAGGGCTAGGTTGTTAGAGTGAGGTTACCAAGGAATGCAAGTCCCACTTTTGATCACAACCCCTTCTAACCCGATGTTAGTTCTTAGTGTCCGAGGCACTAGTGGTGTAATGATAAACGCATTTCTTTAGGGCACCGTGCCCTGCGCCTCTTTTGAACTCGTATTGCTTCATCTCGGCATATGCCTGAGCCGGCGTCCATTGATCATGCGTGATCCGATAGATAGCCGTCAGTGCGCCGGTGCGATGCCGACCCGCGTGACAGTGAAGATACAGGGGCAGGTTCCTGGAATCATTGGCTATCTTCAGGAACTCTTCAATCTGGTCTTTAGTCGGTTCACTCGTGTCCGACAACGGAATGCGGTAGAACCTCATTCCCGCCTGTTTGACGGCTTGCTCTTCGCCAGAGTCACCACCGCGTTCCAGGTCGATAACAGTTCTTATCCCAAGTGACGCCAGATATACGTAGTCGCCCCCCTTTGGCTGCGCCCCGCGATAGTAGTTCTGGGAAATTCGCCCGAAGTTCTTAATCCGATTTTCCGGCGACGCATCGGGGTGCGCTGCCTGAACGAACGGTACAATAAGAAACAGGGCGACCGTAATCCTTGCGCTTAGCAGCCTTTTGTTCGTTCGCATAGACCTTCTGCCTCGATTCGAAGTCCAATCCCAATCACGACTCAATCTGCAACAGTGCAAATTGTAAACCAAAATGAATCCCCTTTTGTGAAAGAGGATCGGAGGTTGAGACGCTTCAACCTGTCCGAAAGTGGGTCGTCTTCGTCCTTCAATGCTACATCCGGCAAACGAATCCTAAACAGTTTTCCCGAGGACATAAATAAATAACTCAGAAATCTCCGTTGATTACGACAGCAGCTTAGTCAGCCAATCCGGATGCAGCCTGAGACCCACCAATCCGGCCACTCCCATCACCACGCCGGCGGCCGCGATCAGCCATGAAACCCAGAGCAACCAATACTTCCCGGTGAGCGCCACGACTGCCAGGATCGCGAGGCAAACCGAAAGCGCGGCATCGGAGAGATCGAATTGATCATCCCTGTAATTCAGCGCGTCATACTGAGCCTCAAAGGCACGCGCCTTCTTCTGGAGTGCGGCCTCCTCCTCTTCATAGCGAGTGATCTCGGCTTCGTAGTGCTGCGCCTGATTCTCGAGTTGCGACGTGCTCTGGGCTGCCGCGCCCGAGCGCAAGGCCAGCATCTGATCGCGCCCGAGTTCCACAAGATGATGCTTGATTCTCTTTGCCTGATATTCACCCCAGGTGTCTACTGCGTCGGATTTGGCCTGGAGCATTGCCTGTACGATATTGTCGTCTTTCACCTTGGTCACCGCCATAAATGCGGCGAGCAGTGCGACGCTGATCGCGACCAGATTATTGAGCCTGCTGCTTGTCTTGCTGTCTGCGGTGATTTCTTTTGACGATTCCATCTATTTCTTCTCCTCTGGCTCGCGTGATCTCAGCGCGAGCATTAGCTTGCTCAGGTCGCGCTTTATCAGTGAGACCTGCGCGCGAACATCGGCAAGCATCGCTCCGCGGTCATCGAGCACATCGATAGTCAATGAGCGCTGCTGTGAGATGCTGCTGGTCAGCAGTTCGATTTTGCGCTGCCCCTTTGGCGTATCGATGGACTCAATCCGGCCGAGCTCAGTCCATCGCTTTATCAGCAGCGCTCTCCGCGTTTCTTTTCCGGATTCAGCGGGCGGGACCGCATTTAAGTAGGTCCAGACCTCTGCAGGATAATCGCTGTGGAATTCCGGTTTCTTGTCGAAAAGCCGAGCAAGCAGGTTCGGAGCAACGCCAAGTGCCTTGTGCCCTCCGCGCTGCTGCCGCAGGCCGATTAGAGAGAGCACCGTCGAGATGCCCGCGCCGGCGACCCCGATTCCATTGCCGAGATTCGCCGTACTGTTTTTGAATTGGAGCGCTGTGCCAACGACACCGGTGATTCCACTCGCGACGATATTGGCAATGGTATTGAGGTTGATCGCATGATCCCGCCGAGATTCGAGGTCGGTGCGAATGGCATTGATCTGAGCCAGTTCGCTATCGATCTCCGCGATGACGCCATCCACTTCGAGGGAAGCGCCGACCACCGCTTCAGTAATCTCCTGCCTCAGCGAGAGCGCTTCAAGACTCATCGGGCCGCCAACGCCGCGCTCGGGCAACCGGTATAGCCGTTCGATGAGTGGTGTGACACCGATTTCGCTTGACACTTCTTCCGCTCCTGGCGAGAGCTTCGGTTGTTGCGTAGTCGGCGCTTGTGGCCGAGGATTCGCCACTCGCGCTGGTTCCTCCAATGTCAACGTCTGGCCATAGATTAGCCCCGGTGTGAACAGCAAACTAATTGACAGGAAGCATTGAACGAATCGAGTAAATCGCATACTTCATCTCCGCGTTGAGTTCCTATCGATGTTGGAGAGATCACGAGATGACGGAATTCTACAACGTTGGGTTTGTTTGGCAAGCTATTCTCTTCGGGAACTAAAGATGATGCAAACAACGGCGGGGTCTTACTTAGGTGAGTTTCTTTCCATCTCGATCGCAAGCTGGAGGGACGCATTTAGGCGTAAGATTTGCGCCGCCCGCGCGGATCCATTCGCTTAATCGACACTCAGGTCGCTGTCAGTCACCGCGCCGATGCTGCCGCTTGAAACCAACTCCGCGTATTTTGCCAGAACGCCCCGAGTGTAACGCGGGACGGGGGGACGCCAGCTCGCGCGGCGGCGCGACAACTCCCCGTCAGAGACATTCAGCTGGAGCAGCCGCACATCCGCGTCAATGGTGATCGAATCGTTCTCTTCAATCAGCGCGATAGCTCCGCCCACTGCGGCTTCGGGCGAGACGTGTCCGACTACCATGCCGTAGGTCCCGCCTGAAAAGCGCCCGTCTGTGATCAATGCGACCGAATCCCCCAGACCGGCGCCTATGATTGCTGAGGTTGGCGCAAGCATCTCGCGCATCCCGGGTCCGCCCTTTGGACCTTCGTAGCGGATGACCACTACGTCCCCCGGTTTGATCTGCCCTCCGAGAATCGCTTCAAGGCAGGCTTCCTCCGATTCGAAGACGCGAGCCGGACCGGTGATCGTTTTGCTCTTCACGCCGGTGATCTTTGCCACTGCGCCTTCGGTCGCCAGATTGCCTCTTAGAATCGTCAGGTGTCCCTGTGGATACATCGGATCACCCCAGCGGCGTATCACATCCTGATCGCCGGGCACGCTCGGCACATCGCTCAGTGCCTCAACAATAGTGTCCCCGGTGATCGTGAGCGCGTCACCGTGCAGGCATCCATTGACCAGCAGCATCTTCATCACCTGAGGGATGCCGCCCGCCTGATGAAGATCAGTCGCTACGTATCTGCCCGACGGCTTCAGATCGCAGAGCACCGGCACCCGCGTTCGGATCGCTTCAAAGTCGTCGAGCGATAACGGCACTCGAGCCGCGTGCGCAATGGCCAGCAGGTGCAGCACCGCGTTGGTCGAACCTCCCACGGCCATCACCACGGCGATCGCGTTTTCGAAAGCCTTGCGCGTGAGGATGACACTCGGAACAATCTGTTTGCGAACCGCTGCGGCCAGGACCTCCGCGGACTCGGCGGCGCTGTCAGATTTCTCGAGGTCCTCGGCTGCCATCGTTGAAGAGTAGGGCAAGCTCATGCCCAGCGCCTCAATCGCCGAAGACATCGTGTTAGCCGTGAACATTCCACCACACGATCCGGCGCCGGGACAGGCGCGCCGCTCGACTTCCAGCAACTCGCGCTCGCTGATCTTTTTCGCGCTATAGCTGCCGACCGCTTCGAATGCGCTCACGACAGTAAGGTCCTGCCCGTCGTATCGACCCGCTTTGATCGTTCCGCCGTAGACAAAGATCGCCGGGATGTTCAAACGCGCGATTGCGATCATCGCTCCCGGCATGTTCTTGTCGCATCCGCCGACGCACAGAACGCCGTCCATGCTCTGAGCGTTGCAAACGGTTTCGATGGAATCGGCGATGACTTCGCGCGAGACCAGCGAGTACTTCATACCCTCGGTGCCCATCGAAATTCCGTCGCTGACGGTGATCGTCCCGAAGACCTGCGGCATCGTGCCGGCCTCTCTGAGAGCCGCCATGGCCCGTTGGGCCAGTGCGTCGAGGCCGACGTTGCACGGAGTCAGATTGCTATAGCCGTTCGCGACGCCGATGATCGGTTTATTGAAATCATTATCGCCGAAACCAACTGCACGAAGCATCGCACGGTTGGGGGAGCGTTGCACTCCCTGAGTAATAATTCTGCTTCTGCGGTTGTCGGTCACAGGACTCCTAGTTCACAGCATCGGCGAGCGGCTTACCCGGGGTGCCATTCGGGGCCGGCTGGCTTCTTAGCAACCTCTCGCTTATCGACTCGATCACACGCATAAACGCTTGCGCCGCGTGAGAGTGAGCGTCTGTGCGCCGTCGCACCGCCCACAGCGTTCGCTCGTGCCGGAAGCCCTCGATCGGAACGACCACCAGCTCGCCGCGTTCAGACTCTTCGCGCACGCACATCAACGGAACAAATGCTACGCCCAGGTTCATAGCCACAAACCGTTTTATCGTCTCGATCGTGGTTATCTCGATCGTAATGTTGAGCGGGGTTTGAAACCTGCGAAAGGTCTCGATCACTTTCTCGCGGGCTGGGGAGCGAACGTTGTGGCCGACGAAGGACTCTGCGCCGAGGTCCCGGATGTGAACTCGCTCTCCACCCGCGAGCCGATGTCGTGGGCTCACTATGAACGCAAGCTCATCCCGCATTATGGGCGTCGCTTCGAGGTCGGTTTCATCGGGCAGAAAGGAAAGGATGGCGAAATCCAGATTGCGTTGGTGAAGCTCGTGCGGAAGCCTGGCCGAAAGTTGGCGCGAGACTTCGATCTTAATCTTCGGATATTGCTCTCGAAATTCGAGGATTAATTGAGGCAGCAGGTAAAGACTGGTGCTCTCGTTGGCGCCAACGCGAATGCGGCCGCTCTGAAACGTGTGGAGTTGTTCGAGCGCAGCCAGGCCTTCATCACGCAGATTGAGCAAGCGCCTGGCGTGTTCGTAAAGCACCTCACCCGAGTCGGTCAGCACATAATCGCTGCGGTTCGATCGATCGAACAGCGGCGCGCCAAGCTCCTGTTCCAGCTTGCGTATCGCCATCGTCAGCGCGGGCTGAGTGCGGAAAACGCGGTCGGCCGCTTTGCGAAAGCTTCCCTCCTCCACCATCGCCACGAGCATTTCGAGTTGCATCAGCTCCATCGCCGCTACACTCCAATCTGCGCCGGCTGCGCCGCGACTACGTGAAGCCAGTCAGCGTATCGTTTGTCTCGACCCGATGTGGCCGCGAAGAACGCCCGCTGTATCCTCTCAGTCACAACTCCGCGTTTTCCGCCGCCTATCAACCCTCCATCGAGTTCGCGAATCGGTGTGACCTCAACCGCGGTGCCGGTGAAGAACG
>DATLWF010000632.1:0-3637 GCA_035576605.1 Blastocatellia bacterium
GCCTGACGGTGCGTCCAGTTCTGAACGCCGCCGATCCCGATTCTTCCGGGTCACGAAACCCGTCCTCGCTCGCCGACAAGCTCTTTCGATATGCCAACGATCTTGGGCGCGCGATGCATGAACGGCCTCAGGAGGAGAGAAGCGTAAGCGACTATCGCCGAGCGCTGGACGCTTACGGGCAGGTCATCCGCTTGAACACCGACAATTATTTCTCGGCGGAGTCGCTTGCTCGAAGGGCCGAGCTTCTGCGCGAGATGGCCGACGCAACCGGTGATTCGGCGCTATACCAGCAGGCGATCGAAGCCTACCGAAGCGTTGTGGCCGAGCATACACACAGCACATTCGTCGGCGACGCGCTCACGGGCATCGCTCAAATCTACGAAGAAAACCTGCAGGATCTGGATGGCGCGGCGGAAGCTTACAGAGAATTGATCTCCCACTTTCCTACCTCGGTGCTGGCTCGAGAGGCGCGGGCAGTGTTGGCGCGGTTTGAGGCGCAGCTCAAGCACCGGCCGGTTGATGTGATTATCGCGGCAGGCAGCGTCGATCGGCCGATCGGGACGCCAACCCTTACAAACGTGCGCAACTTCAGCGGCCCTGATTACGCTCGCGTCGTGGTAGACCTTTCGGACCAGGCTCGCTACACCGAACGCCGCGCCGGCAACCGGCTCAGCATTCAACTCAGCGGCGCCGCCGTTTCGTCCTCGCTGTTCGGCCGGCGTTTCATTGTAGGCGACGGGAGTCTCCTCAAGAGGATTGTTGTTTCCGATGGTGCAGCGGGCGCGCCGGGAATGGTGCAGATCGATATAGAGGTTGGTTCTCTTCCCAGCTATTCGACATTCCGGCTCTCGGAGCCCGAACGCATAGTGATCGATCTCCACGCAGCCGGGTCCATCGCCGGGACAGCAGCTCGCGAGAGGGCGTCCGGTTCAAGCACTCGACCAGAAGCATCTATTAGATCAGTCGCCGCAAAGGCCGAGGCACGCGACACACAACCCCGAACAAATCTGAGCGCTGCGGAGAAGAATGCCTTGAAGTCCCTTCCCGAGATCAGCGAGCCGATCTTGCTTCCTGGTCAGGGCAGCACAGCCAACCCGGCCGCCGCGGCCGCCGAGGCGCTGGCCGCAAAGGTGGACGCCAAGGCCGCCCAATCTCCGATCAAGCGCATCGTTATCGATCCCGGCCACGGCGGTCACGACACCGGCACAATAAGCGCGAGCGGGATGCGCGAGAAAGATCTCGTGCTCGACGTTGGACGCCGGCTGAGGGCATTCATCAAGAACAACTATCCTGATGTTGAAGTGATTATGACGCGGGACACGGATCGCTTCGTTGCGCTCGAAGAGAGAACCGCGATCGCGAACTCGCGGCGGGCGGATCTGTTTATTTCAGTCCACGCCAACGCGAGCCCGTCGCGCGCGGCCTCGGGCGTTGAGACGTTCTTCCTTAGCCCGGACCGCGCTCCGGCGGAAGACCTGCAGGCAGCCGCGCGTGAGAACGCCCGGCTCGCCAGCGACAAGACGGGAGAGAAACCGGAGCCAATGTACGCAAGCGTGACCGTCGGCAATCGGGTAGCTGAGTCTCGCGAGCTTGCGCGCTACATTCAGGCGGGGCTTGTTCGGGGCATCGGAGCCCAGTCACCTCGTACGGCAATGAATCGCGGAGTCAAGCACGCGCCGTTCGTAGTGCTGCTCGGCGCGGCTATGCCCAGTGTGCTTGCCGAGGTGTCTTTTCTCTCGAATCCGAAAGATGATGCATTGCTGCAGACCGGTCAATTCCGGGAGCGCATAGCGGCTTCGTTGTTCGCGGGATTGAATGCCTATCTGAAGAAGAATCGCGGTTCGGAAACGAAGGCGAAGTGATCGGGGCCGCCGATCTCGCGACGACGATCACGCAGTTTGCGCTGGGCGCTATTGCTATTCAGGCAGCATCGGAACCAGCTTCCAGAGCAACGCTCCCGCAACGCTCACCAGCAGAATCATAGCGATCGCAAGCTTCTTCCTGTTTAGGCGACCGCCTACAGCTATACGGATCATCGCCGAAACAGGTATCGCGGCGCCCAGCCAAAGGTCCTCACCTAGATTGGCCAGACTCTTACCTCTTTCATCTATCAAAGTGAGCGTTACCCATACCGCGAACGGCATGACAAGAATAAGAGGTTCCCATTTGAACCACTGAGCGCGGCGGCGACCGAAGAACCAGAAGGGCAGTGAGACCGGGAACGCGACATACAAATGCAACAACCATAAGTAAGCGATTACTGCGAACAGATCCATCTATCCCCGACTATTCGGTGCGCGCCTTGCTCACATCTCGCAAGCTCACGTAGCCCACGATAAACCCATTCGAGTCCAACACAATCGCGCGGCCGAGACCGTTGCTTGCCAGCATCGACTGCGCTTGCGGAATCGGGGTGTTTACGTCAATGAACATCGACGCGTTGACCGGGCGCATTACTTCACGAGCTTCAAGACGGGACCACTCCTCGCGTGGCGTCTGTTTCAGCTCTTCGAGCAGCAGCATCCCGTGAAGCCTTCTCTCCAGCACAACCGGGAAGCTCGTGTGGTGATTGTTATTGAGCACCTTGTTGATGAAGTCTGTGACTTTCATGTTCGGCGGGATCTGCACCACGTCGCGATTCATGACGTCCTCGACGGTCCCGCGCTTTACTCTCCACACGCCCCGGCTGCGGCCCTCAGTTGTGCCGAGCATCAAACCGATCATCAAACCGATGATCATCATCCATAATCCGGTTATGCCGTAGTCTGGAATCATGATGAATGAGTAGATGCCAGCTATGATCAGCGTGATGGCGATCATCAAACCCGATCGGATCGCAAGCTGCGTCGCCGCTCTAAAGTTCTTGTTGTAGCGCCAAAGTATCGCTCTCAGCACGCGCCCGCCATCGAGCGGCAACCCCGGCAGAATGTTGAAACCTGCCAGAAACCAGTTGACCAGACCCAGGTGCCGCAGAACCTGCCCGATGGCGCGGTAGGGCTTGCCGTAAAGCAGCAGCCAATCGGCGGCAAAAAAGAGGAGGCCGATCAAAAAGCTTGCCGCCGGCCCGACCACCGCGATCTTAAACTCAGAAGATGGCTGGGCGGGCTGCCCGTTTAGCGACGCGAGCCCGCCGAACATGTACAGCGTGATGTTGCCCGTTCCGAGCCCTTCAGCCCTGGCCATCGTAGCGTGAGCAAGCTCGTGCACAAGCACTGACACGAACAACAGCATCGTCGTCAGCAACCCGAACGCCCAATACTGAACGACCGACAGACCCGGCGCTTCGCGCGGTAGAAGGCCCGATGCGATTGCCCACGCATAGAACGGAAACACCGGCAGCCAGCTATAGTGCGCAAAGATCGGTATGCCGAAGACGCGGCCGAGATAAAACGGTTTCGGGTTGAGTGTCATTAGCTTTGAGACTGGTGCTTCTGATCGGCGCTCGAAAAGTCTACCTTGGGTCAGTGGTCAGTGGCCAGTGGTCAGAGGTCAGAGGTCAGAAGGCAGAAGGCAGAAGGCAGAAGGCAGAAGACAGAAGGCAGAAGACAGAAGGCAGAAGACAGAAGGCAGGTCAGAGGTCGGCACTCGGCGTCCGTTCGAGTATTAGTCGCCAAACCGGAAGGATTTTCATTTTCCA
>DATLWF010000633.1:0-24053 GCA_035576605.1 Blastocatellia bacterium
CGGCCGCGTGTGGGTGCCGAAGAAAAAGGGTGAAACGCGTGCTCCAAACGATATCCCGGAAAACGAGCGCGACTACTATCTGGAGAACCGCTACCCAAGCTTTGGCAATCTGGTGCCCCGCGACGTCGCTTCACGAAACGCTAAGGAAGTGTGCGATGAAGGGCGCGGCGTCGGACCGCACGGACAGGGTGTCTATCTTGATTTCGCCGATGCCATTCACCGGCTCGGTCTGGAAACCGTTCGCGAGAAATACGGCAACCTCTTCGAAATTTATCAACGGATTACGGATGAGGATGCGTACACCGTGCCGATGCGGATCTATCCTGCTCCTCACTACACGATGGGCGGGCTGTGGGTGGACTACCACCTGATGTCGACCATCCCGGGACTGTTCGTGGGCGGTGAAGCGAACTTCTCTGACCACGGCGCCAACCGGCTCGGCGCGAGCGCGCTGATGCAGGGTCTCGCCGACGGGTATTTCGTCTTGCCGTACACCGTTCCCGACTACATCGCTTCGACCAAATTGGATCCTGTGGATGTTTCGCATCCGGCGTTCACGTCCGCCGAGGCCGAGGTCAAGGATCGGATCAAGAAGTTGGTTGGCATCAACGGAAAACGCAGCCCCGATTCGTTCCATAAAGAGCTCGGTAAAATCATGTGGGATGACTGCGGCATGGCCCGTTCCGATGCGGGCTTGAGAAAGGCTCTCGCCCGAATCCCAGAGTTACGCGACGAGTTCTGGCACAACCTCCGTATCGTCGGTGGCGATGATGAGCTGAATCAAAGCCTGGAGAAGGCTAACCGCATTTCCGATTTTCTCGAACTCGCCGAGCTCATGTGTCTCGACGCGCTAAACCGAACCGAATCGTGCGGGGGCCACTTCCGCGTGGAAAGCCAAACAGCCGAGGGTGAGGCCAAACGGGACGACGCAAATTTCTCGTACACGGCTGCCTGGGAGTGGAAGGGTCCAGGCCAGGCGCCCGCACTTCACATGGAACCGCTTACATTCAAGTATATTCCTCTGTCGCAAAGGAGTTACAAATAGCCATGAATTTCACACTCAGAATTTGGCGACAACAAAGCGCAAATGCATCCGGCAAGTTTGTCGACTATCAGATCAAGGACGTAACACCGGAGATGTCATTTCTCGAGATGCTTGATGCCCTCAATGAGGACCTCATCAATCGGGCCGAGCCTCCCGTTGCCTTCGAGCACGATTGCCGGGAGGGGATCTGCGGCTCGTGCGGTTTTTTGATCAACGGCGTGGCGCATGGAGGGCAGCGTGGCACTACGGTGTGTCAACTCTCGATGCGCTTCTTTAAGGATAATGATGGCGAGGCCCTTACACTCGAGCCGTGGCGCGCCCGCGCCTTTCCAATTGTGCGCGATCTGATCGTGAATCGGTCGGCGTTTGACCGCATCATTCAAGCGGGGGGCTTCATCAGCGCGCCCACCGGAAGCGCTCCCGATGCCAACGCGATCCTGGTTCCGAAGGAGTCAGCGGATACCGGGTTTGACGCGGCTGCGTGTATTGGCTGTGGCGCGTGCGTCGCCGCCTGCCCGAATGCCGCCGCCATGCTCTTCACCTCAGCAAAAATTACCCACCTGAATTCGCTGCCGCAGGGTCAGCCGCAGCGCGATGAGCGGACTCTCAGCATGGTGGTCGCCATGGCCAACGAAGGCTTCGGCAGTTGTACCAATCATGGCGAGTGCGAAGCGGTGTGCCCCAAAGAGATCCCGCTCGAGTTCATCGGAAGGATGAACCGTGACCTGATTAAAGCCGCCGGGCATAGGCATCGGGAACCACTGGTTATCCCCAGCGTAGTCCAACAACCATTTCACGAGGATTTCCCCAATCACGACGGAACTGAAGAGGGGAGAGCCTGAAGTGGCGAATCGCAGTAATTGCAGTTGCGGTTGGCTCGGCGTGCACTGGGCGTCGCTCCTGTAGAGGAAGTAACGCTCTGACAAGCGAGGTCAAGCATCATGAATCCAACGATTACCAATCAGTTCCGTATCGAAGAGGACGCTTTAGGTGAGGTCCAGGTGGCGGCCGAGCATTTGTGGGGCGCGCAGACCCAGCGGTCTCACGCCAACTTCCCAATTGGGGTCGAGCGTTTCCGGTGGGGCCGGACGGTCATCCGGGCGCTCGGCATCCTGAAGAAGTGTGCCGCGCTCGCTAACGGGGATTTGGGCCAGCTACCAAAGGAAAAAGTTGATCTGATCGTGCGCGCCGCACAGGAAGTAATCGACGGCCGTTTGGACAGTGAGTTTCCGCTGGTCGTGTTTCAGACGGGTTCGGGCACGCAGACCAACATGAACGCGAACGAGGTGATCGCCAATCGCGCGATTCAACTTGCCGGTGGCGCGGTCGGTTCGAAGAAGCCAATTCATCCTAACGACGATGTCAACCACAGTCAGTCATCGAACGACACCTTTCCAACCGCGATGCACATCGCCACGGTCGAGGCAATCGAAAGCCTGTTGATCCCTGCTGTGCGCGAGCTCCGCAATACGCTTTACGCAAAAGCTGAGGCTTATCGCGAGGTAGTTATGGTCGGGCGGACTCATCTTCAGGACGCGACGCCGCTGACGCTCGGTCAGGTGATCTCGGGTTGGGTGGCGCAGTTAGACCAGGCGCTCGACGGCATTCGTCAATCGCTCCCCGCGGTGTACGAGCTGGCGATCGGTGGAACAGCAGTCGGCACGGGTCTCAACGCTGATCCACGCTTTGGCGAGGTGGCGGCCCGGCGAATCGCGGACGAGACCGGCCAGCCGTTTGTTTCCGCTCCCAATAAGTTCGCCGCACTCTCGGCGCACGATGGAATGGTAGGAGTGAGCGGAACGCTTCGCACGCTTGCGGGCGCTCTCATGAAGATCGCCAACGATGTTCGTTGGTATGCCGGTGGTCCGCGGGCCGGATTAGCCGAACTCAATATTCCGGCGAACGAACCAGGCTCCTCAATCATGCCTGGAAAGATAAACCCGACACAGTGCGAGGCACTCACGATGGTTGCGGTCCAGGTGTTCGGAAACGACCACGCCGTGGCCTTTGCCGGCTCGCAGGGTAACTTTCAACTGAACGTGTACAAGCCGGTCATGCTCCATAACGTTCTGGTGTCGGTCGAACTCCTTGCTGATGCATCTCGATCGTTCTCGGAGCGCTGCGCCGCGGGGATCGAGCCGAACGAAAAGCGAATCAAGGAACATCTCGATAATTCGCTGATGCTGGTCACCGCCCTCAATCCGCACATCGGATACGAGAAGGCGGCAAAGATCTCCCTGACCGCATACCGGGAGGATATCAGCTTGCGCGAGGCTGCTCTCAAGCTCGGGTTTGTCACCGCGGAGCAGTTTGATGCATGGGTGCGACCGCAGGACATGACTCATCCGCTGACAAAAGGTAAGTGAGGATTAATTTTCGTGCGTCGTTTCCATGCAAGTCAGCTCGAGGCGGCGTTGAAGTTCAAAACTAAGATCTGCTGATGTGCATCTTCGCGTGGCTAAAAACAATTACGACTCCTGCGGCTGTTCTGCTGCTGGTCGCGCTCTGCGCGGACAGCGTTCTCGCGCAAACTGCGCCTGCCTCGCCCAATCACCCGTGGATTGGCCCCTGGGAGCAGCAAATCAAACGCGATGCGGGACTGGTGCGTGATTCCATATCAACTATTGATGGGGCGAAGACCTATTCACTCGCGGAACTGATAGACTTCGCGCAAGCCAACAATCCCGAGACCCGTTTCGCGTGGGAACGCGCCCGCGCTCAAGCGGCTGCGCTGGGTGTCGCGCGAAGCGAGCTGTACCCAACGCTGGCCGCGGCGGCGATCTCCCAGACCGCTCGCGATGAAATCCTCGTCGGAAGCCAATTCATCCGTCAGACATTCCAGGCGTTTCAAGTGGCATTCGATCTCAACTACACCGTCTTCGATTTCGGCGCGCGGGCCGGTCGAATCGATGCCGCGAAGGCTGAGGTTCTGGTCGCGAACTTCGCGTTCAACGACACTCATCGCAAGATCATTTACCAGGTTGAGAAAGCCTACTACGATTTGCTCAATGCGTCCGGACAGGTTGATGCCGCCCAATCAAGTTTGTCCAATGCGCAGACCGTACAACGCGCGACAGAAGATCGACTGAAACAAGGCCTGGGGACCTTGCCCGACGTGCTTGAAGCCCGCAGCGCAACCGCACAAGCACAACTCGAGCTGCAATCCGTGTTAGGAGCGAAAGAGATTGCGGCAGGGGATTTGGCAACCACTCTTGGAGTCTCTCCGACTACCGTCATTCGAGTCCAAGCGATTGACGAACTGGCAATTCCGGACTCGATCGGCGATAGCGCGAACCAGGCGATCAATCGCGCATTCCAACAACGTCCTGATCTTCTACAGCAGATCGCCGAAACACGGTCGGCAAAAGGAAGGATCAAAGAAGCGCGCGCAGCGTACTTCCCTTCTCTGAATCTTGACGTGAGCCCTACTGCCCAGTCGCTATATGGGCTACAGCAAACTCTCCCCCACGCATACACGGCGGGCCTGGCGGGTGGGCTGAGTGTGAATCTGAAGTGGGCTTTGTTTGACGGTGGCGCGCGAAAGAACAATCTGGCAAACGCGCACGCCAATCTCCGTGCGGCAGAAGCACAGGTCAACGTTGCACGCGATCAGATTGCCAACGAGATTTGGGCAGCTTACTCAAGTTTGAACACCGCCTTCCGACAGAGGCAAGCCGCCATTGCGCTGCTGGAAGCAGCCAGTCAATCCTACGCCGCCGCTCTTGAAGCCTACAACTACGGCGTCCGCAGCTTGCTGGACGTCACGGCTTCCCAGCGGACGCTCGCACAAGCCCAATCGACTGATGTTAAGGCGAGGACACAGGTGCTCAATGCTCTGGCACAGTTGGCATTCCGAACCGGGGATACGCGACCATGAGCAATAGAAGCGGTCAATTCGTAAAGCGTGGGTTGGCGTCGCTCGGTCCACTACTGTTGGCGAGTTGTTCACGAGCTCCTTCCATCGAAATCCTCGGCTCGTACTTCCCGGCCTGGCTCATCTGCGTGGCGCTCGCAGTTTTGCTCACTTTTCTAGCGCGATGGTTGCTATTGCGATTGCGGATTCCGGTTGTGCCCCCAATTTTGGTGTATCCGTGCATGACGGCAATGTTTACATTCGCGTTGTGGCTCGTCTTCTATGGCTAGTGAGACTAAGAAAAGCAATGTTCGTAGTTCGGCCTTCAGGCGGAAGTTCGTAATTCAGCGTCGATGCAAGCTACAAACTTCCGCCTGAAGGCCGAACTACGAACTTTTCACACAGTCCCTAGTGAGGTAAGGATGATGGATTCTGATACAAGTACGAATGCACGCAGGCGGGTTGGGCGCTGTGTGAGCGTCGGCGTTGTGATCGCCTCGGTGTCCGTGGGGCTGATGGTGCTTCACCGAACGAATAACTATCCGCGAACTGACGACGCCGAGGTGTTTGCGAACTACATCGGGATCGCGCCCCAAGTCGAGGGTCCGATCGTCCGGATGCATGTGCGGGACAACCAGTTTGTGAAGCAGGGCGAACCGTTATTCGAAGTCGATGAACGACCGTATCAGTACGCCCTCGAAAGAGCTCTTTCCGAGCAGGCCGCCCTTGAAGGGCAAATCGCAGACGAGCGGCGAAGAATCGCATCACAGGTGAGCGCGGTCTCCGTTGCTCAGGCAACGATTCGCGGCTCGGAGTCTGACGTGACTCGATATGCAGCTTCAATCGATCAGGCACGGGCCGACGTGGCTAATGCAGAGCAGGGTGTGGGCCGGGCTAAAGCGGAATGGGAGTACGCCAATCACAATTTACATCGCCTTGAGCCGCTGCTCACCAGGCAGTTCGTCACGGTGGATCAAGTGGATCGAGCCAGGACCTCGGAAATCACCCAGGCACAAGTACTCAAACAGGCGGAGGCGCGATTACTGCTTGCTCAGGCAGCACTAAGGTCCGCCCAGGCGCAATACGAACAATCCAGAGCGGTCGTGGACCAGAGTAAGGCGCAGCACGAACAAGCCAAACACGCCGTCACTACACTCGAGCCGCTGGTCAACCAGCGCGGCGCGAAAACGTCAGCGGTGGAGAGCGCCCGCTACAATCTCAATAACTGTCGGGTCTATGCGCCATTCGATGCCCGCGTGACCAATCTAACCATTTCAGAAGGCGCCTACGCGCATGTGGGTCAGCAGGTGTTCACCCTCATTGACGCGCGCACCTGGTGGGCGGTAGCCAACTTTCGTGAAGGCCAGCTGGAGCAGATCACGCCCGGGATGCCCGCCGATGTGTACATAATGGCAAAGCCGAATGTGCGCTTTTCGGGCGTGGTGGAAAGCGTCGGTTTCGGAGTGACCCCGGATGCCGATGTCGTTGGTCGGTTGGAAGGCGGACTTCCGGATGTGCAGCGAACGCTCAACTGGGTGCATCTGGCGTCGCGATACCCAGTTCGGATCCGAGTGGAGAATCCGCCTCCCGATTTGTATCGGGTCGGCCAGTCAGCCATCGTCAGTATTCGCGGACACTGAATATATGGCCACACAGGTCCTAAACCTCGCGCAGTCGTCCGGTCCCCTGGTCTGGCTCAGGGAATTTTTCAAAGAGGAACTCGCGCCGTACCCCGGAAGGGCTGCCCTGGTCGCCCGAATGGTCATTTGCGCAACTCTGGTCATGATCCTCACCATGACGTTCCGCATTCCGTACGGCATGCATGGCGCGGTCTTTACACTCACCATCTCGCGCGAAAGTCCTCTAGCGACGATGAGGGCGGTGAGGACCATAGTCATTATCTTTGCTCTCTCGGCGGTTTATATCCTGTTCGGAGCGATGTTCTCACTGGGTGACCCAATGCTGCGATTGCTTTGGATCATTGGGACATTGTTCGTCGTTTTCTATGCCCTCAGCGCGATGACTGACTACGTTGCTGCGACGGGCTTCGGCATTTTGATCGCAATCACAATTTCGCTGTGGGATATGCATGTACCGGTGGAGCTCAAGGTGGAGAACACACTTTGGGCGTTCCTGCAGACGGCGATGGCGTGCGCGGTTACTGTGCTGGTGGAGCTGGTATTTGCCGGAGTGAGGACTGGGGATGATCTTGTCCGCTCAATTGCAGAGCGCCTGGCTTGTGTTGAAGAGTTACTCAGCAACCACGCCGCGGGCCGCACGGTTGACGAAAAGACGAAAAAGAACATCACGCGCCTGGCGATGACTGGGACATCGAGGTTGCGAGGAATGTTGCGGCGGTCGACCTACTCGCAGCATTACGCTGAGCAACTGGGAGCAGTTGTGGTGCTGGTTGGAAGAGTTGTAGATCTCGCCGCCAACCTGACGCAACTCAGTATCCGCGTATCCGAGGAGGATCGAAAGCGAATCGGCAAGCTGGTTGAGCAAATCGCCAAAACCCGTGACGCCTTGCTCGGCGGACAGATTCCAGGCCCTATTGAGGTCGATAATGGAAGTAACAACTCAACAGCTGTTCCGTTGTTGAACGAGATGGAGAGAACCGTTTCGATGATCCCTGAAGTCTTTGCGGGTTCTGAATCGTTGAGCGGATACCCACTCTCGCCCGCAGTGGACCCGCGAGCGAGGCTCTTTGTTCCCGATGCCCTATCCAATTCTGACCACCTCAAATTCGGGTTGAAAGGCTGCCTCGCAGCGGGCCTTTGCTACATCATATACACTTCCGCCTTCTGGCCAGGCATTAGCACGGCAGTCGTAACATGCGTCTTGACCGCTCTGACCACCGTCGGCTCATCCCGTCAGAAGCAGTTTCTGAGAATCACCGGCGCGATTATTGGAGGCATTGTGATTGGAATGGGGGCGCAGGTCTTCATTCTGCCTTACCTCGACTCGATCGGCGGGCTCGCACTCCTTTTTATAGCAGTCACTATTGTCGCTGCCTGGCTAGCCACATCCAGCCCGCGGCTCTCCTATTTCGGAGTCCAGCTTGCCCTGGCGTTTTACGTCATCAACCTGCAGGAATTCAAAGTACAGACCTCACTGACGGTGGCCCGGGATCGAGTCGTGGGGATTCTACTCGGCCTGTTCATGATGTGGCTCGTGTTTGACCAGTTATGGGGCGCTCCGGCTGTGGTAGGGATGAAGCGGGCGTTCATTTCCAGCCTGCGATTCCTTGCGCAGTTCGCCAGAGAACCGCTTTCAAAAGACCGTCGAGTGGCCGTCGAACGCAGCTATTCTCTGCGCGAGACGATCAACACCAATTTGGACAAGGTGAGAATTCTCGCAGACGCCGTTCTGTTCGAATTCGGGCCTTCCCGACAGCACAACCTCGAGTTGCGCAGTCAAATCCAGCGGTGGCAGACCCAACTGCGCATGCTTTTCGTGACGCAAATCGCGTGGCGGAAGTTTCGTCTGCAGCTCCCCGGCTTCGAATTACCGGAAGCCTTAGGTGTAGCACAGCGCGAGTTCGATGACCGGTTAGCTGAGACGCTGGAGAGTATGGCAGACCGGATGGAAAATGGACGGGGGCAGAAAATAAGGAAGGTTGAAGATTCGTTCGAGGGTGTAGAGCGTGCGATAAGGACTTGCAGTGCGGAGGAGTCACAAACAGCACTCGCGGCTCACCTACAGACACTTCTCACTCTGTCCCGCAGAATTGAGAGCTTGACGATCTCCCTGGACAACGAAATCTGACGACCAATAACGCGGTAAGCAGGATGAGCGCTCAATCATCTCAGTTGGGAAAGATGTCAATGGCAGCTGATGGCCGGACGGCCCGCGTGTCAGCGCCCTCGGTCGAGGGTTCGCTCGTAATGAGGCTGCTTCCGGGCGTGCTCAGTGTGATCGCCGGAAGCGCGGACATCATCGGCTTCCTCGGACTTAATGGACTTTTTACCGCCCACATCACCGGCAACTTGATCCTCATCGCAGCACGGATCGTCAACGGCAGCGCAGTGGGCCTCGCGCATATGCTGTCGGTTCCGATCTTCATCCTGGTGCTCGGTCTGACGAGGCTGCTGGTGGCTGGCTTGGACGCAGCCGGGATCGCCTCGCTGCGGCTCCTACTCCTGCTGCAATTCCTGTTACTCGCCGGCTCGCTCGCACTCGGCGTCGCCGGACCGCCCGTCGCCCCGGACGCGCCAGAGTCGATCCTTGTAGGCATGCTCGTCGTCTCGGCGATGGCGGTCCAGAACGCATTGGTGCAGATCTCGCTGAAGGGGGCGCCGTCCACGGCTGTGATGACGACCAACGTTACCCGCTTTATGATGGATGTCGGCGAGGTACTGTTCGCAAAAACTTTAACGCAAGCAGCCCAGGCGCGTCGTCGAGCTCAGCACACCTGGCCCGCAATCGTCGGCTTCATCGCCGGCGCCGGCCTCGGTGCGGCGTGCTTTGCGGCCGTCGGTATGTGGTCACTCGCCTTGCCTACAAGCCTCGCGCTGCTCGCGGTTGCGACGGGTTTAGTCGCCGAGACCAAAGCTTGACAACGCTTCCAAAGGGTAACCCCGTAGCGGTGACCTATCAATAGTAACCAAGTGCGGGATGACGTTGGCCGCGTATCGGTCACCTATTCTTCCTGGCTCAAACGCACAAGGTGACCGCTACGCGGCCAACGTCATCCCGCACTTGGTTGCTATCGATAGGTCACCGCTACGCGGTTACAACCACTCCGCGGTTGTCATGTTCAAAATGATTTCCCAGACAATCGGGTCTCCGCTCAAGCACTTGATAACATCTCAATGCAAGCGTAACGAGAGTTGCGAGCATCAGAGCACCTACAACAAGGTGTGCTACTGTAAGCGAGATCATCGGCTCCAGCGGTTGCGGATCACCCTTCGAGGCCATCCGTGCAGCGTAAGCAGAGACCCCCAGGCAGAGTTGCACCATCAAAAGTCCAAAAGCTAGCTTCGCCGGACGTGCCAGATATTCGTTCTCACCATGACGCCGCATCAAGTTAACGGCAGTGGTGACGATCAGAAACGTCACCACAGCAGCGCCAAAGATATGAGGGATGACACCGAAGGCCTGGTGTCGAAAGCCCGCACCCAGCACAAGCTGGATCAACACCACACCAACGGTGGCAGTCACCAGCCAGCGAACCGGCCACCTGTCGGCATCGGGTTTAGTCTGCCGCGGCACAATCCAGCTTCGCGAAGTGAAAACGCATATCGAAACAACAACGGCGAAAAAACTCTGAGCGACCAGTGCGTGAGGAACAGCAATCAACGGCTTGTATTCTGGAAACAAAACCCTGAGGCCGCCAATACCCGCTTGAGCGACCACACCAGCGAACGCGATCAACCCGAGTCCGCGCAGCCAAGCTCGATGCTCTGTTACGAACGTCCATCCGGCAAGCACCAGCGTGATCAGCCCGACAATTCCGGCGATCACTCGATGCGAATACTCAAAGCGAACATTTGCGACAAAATTGTTGGAGCTGATTAGCCAACGCCCAAATGAAACCGGCCAGTCCGGGACCGAATCTCCAGCTTCGTTGCTGGTAACCAGCGCTCCTGCCACCAGCAAGAGTACTGTCGCGCAAGCTAACAAAAGCGCAAGACGGTGAAGACTGCGATTCGTTCTAACCGTCGCCTTACTCTTTCGATCACTCAAGCAAATCCTCCCAGAGGCCAGAACCATCCCGTTCAAACCCAAGACTAGCGCAAGCCGTTGGCAGATTCTTTCTATTTTCTGCTGCAATATTCTGATTCCTGCGACGGATGAGCGATCGGTAGGACCAATCATCTCAGCCCCGTCCGGTCGGAGCATGAAACAGCGTCGCATAGCAAAGAGTAGAAAGACGCATGAGGCCGCACTTTTGTAATCTCAAATTGACGACGCAGCGAGCTCGTTGATTTCGTCAGCAGGTTGATTGGGTGAATCCGGGAGGAGCTGGAAGATGAGCAAGAATGTAGCAGAACTATTAGTCGAAACATTAGCACAGGCAGGAGTAAAAAATATCTACGGAGTTTCCGGTGACTCGCTTAACGGGATCACCGACACTATCCGAACCAGAAACGACCTGCAATGGGTTCACGTCCGGCACGAAGAGACCGCCGCGTTTGCCGCCGGCGCCGAAGCGCATCTCACAGGCCAATTGGCGGTCTGCGCCGGAAGCTGCGGCCCCGGCAATCTCCACCTGATCAACGGCCTCTACGACTGTCAACGCAATCGCGTGCCCGTGCTTGCGATTGCAGCGCAGATACCCAGCAATGAGATCGGCAGCGGATATTTCCAGGAGACTAATCCAGCACATCTCTTCGCGCAGTGTAGCTATTATTGCGAACTCGTTTCGCAGCCGGAACAGATGCCGCGCGTCCTCGAGATAGCCATCCAGACCGCACTATCTCGCCGCGGGGTCGCGGTAATTATCTTGCCCGGTGACGTCGCAATGCGGGAGGCCGTCACCAACGAACCGCGCCTGCGTTTTCCGGAGCCTAAGCCGAGCGTCTGCCCTTCCGACGACGAGCTCGAAAGGCTGGCAGGTCTGCTCAACGACTCGGAGAAAATAACAATCCTTGGTGGGGCGGGTTGTGCGGGAGCTCACGAGGAGCTGATCGAACTCGCGGGTAAGCTCCAGGCGCCGATCGTCCATGCGATGCGCGGGAAAGAGTTCATCGAGTACGACAACCCGTTCGATGTCGGGATGACCGGGCTGCTCGGATTCTCATCCGGCTACCACGCGATGATGAACTGTGACCTGTTGCTGATGATCGGCACGGACTTCCCTTACCAGCAGTTCTTCCCAAAGCATGCGACCATCGTCCAGATCGATATTCGCGGAGAGCAGTTGGGGCGGCGCACGAAGCTTGATTATGCCCTGATAGGTGACACCCGCACGACGCTGCGCGCGCTGCTGCCGTGGCTAACGCAACACGAGGACGACAGGCATTTGAAGGGCGCGCTCGAGCATTATCGGAATGTGCGCAAAGGCCTCGACGATCTCGCCAACGGCGAAACCGGTAGTGACACGATCCACCCTCAATATCTGACACGAATCATCGATGAACTTGCCGACGAAGATGCGATCTTTACTTGCGACGTGGGTACGCCGACCATCTGGGCTGCGCGTTACCTGCGGATGAACGGCAAACGACGATTGCTCGGCTCTTTCAATCACGGCTCGATGGCCAACGCGCTGACGCAGGCCATCGGAGCGCAGGTCAGCAACCCTGGGCGACAAGTGATAACGCTATCGGGAGATGGTGGACTTGCGATGCTGATGGGCGATCTGCTCACGCTTCGGCAGATGCAATTGCCAATCAAAGTCGTCGTCTTCAGGAACGACGCTCTTGGGTTTGTAGAGCTGGAAATGAAGGCGACGGGTATTATCGATTTCGGAACCGACCTGCGTAACCCAGACTTCGCAAAAATGGCTGACGGTGCGGGAATACTGGGATTGAAGGCAGCGAGACCTGAAGAGGTTCGACCGGCGATCGCAGAGTCGCTGCGGCACGACGGTCCTGCGCTCGTGGAAGTTACGGTTCCTCGCCACGAACTTTCCATGCCGCCGACGATTACCCTCGACCAGGCGAAGGGTTTTGGACTCTTCATGCTCAGAGCGGTGTTAAACGGTCGCGGGGACGAACTGATTGATCTGGCAAAGACGAATTTGTTCCGCTAGATCGTATCACCGAAGTGAATGAGTAAAGCAAACCGCAACGTAGCGACGGGAGCTGACCGCTACCGCGTAGCGGTTACTTTTCGATAGTTAGCCAGGTGCGGGATAAGCCTGGCCGCGTAGAAGCTGTGAGAAAATCCGTGAGATCCACTCCGTCAGTGGTGGAATGTTTATAGAAGTCGATCGTATCGGCAGCCGGCACCCCGTCAGGGATGCAATGTCGTAATAACATTTAGGGAAAAGCTCGCAGCGCCGATGGGTTAGCCTAGTCTGGGTGCGAAACATTGCACCCCTGGCGGGGTGCAACTCTCCCGCTACACAACGCTATAAACATTCCACCCCTGACGGAGTGGATCTCGCAGATTCTTTCACATCTCGGTAGCGGTTACCTATTTTCCTCGTAATCCAAACGCACAAAGTAACCCCTAAGGTGGTTACCTCTCGATAGTTGGTCAGCTGCGGGATAAGCTTGGCCGCGTAGCGGTTACCTGCTGTCCTCGTAATCCAAAACGAACAAGGTAACCGCTACGCGGCTTGATCGCATCGCCCTCCGGCGAGCTATCGAGGACACCGCTGCGCGGTTATCCTCCGTTGCGTTGTTCAGGGCGAGCAACATGTCCAAACTTCCAGTCGACTGGGACACCAGGCGCAACTCTCGTAAAGTCGCGATGTAATCTTCTTGCGGACTTCGCGAGAAATTCCCGAACACTCATCCTTCCTGGCCAGAAAATCAACAATTTAGGATTGGCCCTTAGCTTGCCCTGCTATTAGCGCAGCCAGGAGAAGAGGCTTTCAGCCTCAACGATTTGAAGCTGGCTCATAGGTACATGCTGCCAAGCTAATCACAACGCACCCAAGAGGGTTCCTATGTTTTCAACGAATTCATTGGTAACGACAGGCGTCCGGGATCCTAGCGAGATCTTTCCCGAAGGCGTAATTCGTTCAAGCTGGTCCCTTGCATCGCGAAAGGTACAGGTGATGCAGTTCCGGCACAATCGCAGTGAGCTAGTTGTGCCGCCACTAACCAACACCCTGGTCGCTCTCAGCCTTTCAGCTACTACAGACATGACAGTCCGCATCAATGATCAAGAGTTCAGTGAGCCGCTTGAACGAGGCGACGCAGTCATCATTCCCGCTGGAGCCACTTCCGAATGGCGCTGCTCTGGTGGAAACATCGATTACGATATGCTGCACATCTACCTCCATTCTGCGCTCCTGGCCAAGGCGTCAGCGGACACCGACTTTGATGTATCTCAGGCCGACATCGGGGTAGAGTTTCGCGTTCGGGATCCGCACATATTCCACATCGGGCTTTCCCTTCTCCAGGAACTCGACGATGCCAGGTTGGGGAGTAAAGCCTACGTTGATTTATTAGCCGCTCAGCTTGCGATGCACCTGTTGAGGAGGCATTCGGTCAACAATGGCTCCGCACGATCGTACAGCGGTGGCATACCGCGATATAAGCTTCGGCGCGTTATCGATTACATCAACGAGAATTTAAGCATTGATCTAAAGATCGCAGAGATTGCGCAACAGATTAACATGAGCCCGTCTCATTTCACGCGCCAATTTAAACTGGCTACTGGGCTCGCTCCGCATCAGTACATAATGCAGAAGAGGATAGAGGCGGCAAAGAAGTTGCTGTCCGAAACGGAAATTCCAATAGCCCAGATCGCGCTCGAAATTGGTTTTCAAAGTCAGAGCCGGTTCACAACTCTATTTCGACAGCTCACTGGAACAACGCCGAGAGCGTACAGAGGAAAGAATGCATTTTTCGGCTTCTCGCATCGTGTATTAGAGGGAACTCGCTTACCTGCAGCAGCCGAGCGATATCTGCGCGTCGCATAGGGTGCTGGTTTTTTCTCCTAAGCACCACCTATTAATCCCCTATTAATCATGATACGCACCGGATCAACTCAGATTCGTTTTCAACTTCGTTGTAAGGTGAGTCCTGAACCGGATTCGCTTGTCAAATTACCAGACTGTTGATTGCCGCAGGATCAGAAACTTTTCTGCACGAAACAGAAAGAATGCTTATCGACATCAGAAATACAATTGACTCGTAACCTTGATATGCGGCTGTCGCTCGCATGATTCGAGGAGCGCAACAACGTGGTGAAGCAGTTGATCCAGCGATCAACTCCATTTCGATAAGAACAGACGAACCGGTAGCTTCAACAGTTTCGTCCACTACCTTTGGAGGAAATGTGAAGACACAGTTTATAAGTAGACTCTTGATAGTCGGTCTGTTGATTGCAGCCAGCGACATTTGCGCAAAAGCGCAAGCGCTTGCCGATGGTACCATTGAGGCGGACGTACCTTTCGCATTCATAGTGGGGGAAAAGACGTTTCCGGCTGGTAAGTACACACTCAAGCGCGCCGACGACACAAACCCGGGAGTTCTTGAGATAAGTAACGATAAGGGCCGCGGGACGATCTTTTTCGACGTAGAGACTGCCCAGGCCAAGAAGGATCCGCGCCAAACGAAACTTGTCTTCGAGAAGATCGGAGACCAGTACTTCCTGTCCGAGATTTGGGCCTCTGACACAGAACTTGGGTATCGGTTGCCAAAGACTAACGCGGAAAAAAGTCTGGAAGGCGGCGATATCAAGACCGAACTTCGTTCGATTCTCGCTAAGCTGTTTAGGAGAGCAAAATAACGAGGACGAGTCCAAGACAGGTTCGAGTGGCCCAGCCGTTTCCGCTTGCAGTCAACGGGTCGGCGCTCGAACCTGTCAAGTCCTCACAGCAAAGGAGAGAAGAGTGATGACAAAGAGCGATGCAACTCAACTGAAGAGGCGGGAAATAGATCGTTTCGACACGCCAACCGATCTCAGCGATGAAGCGGTCGCGGAGATCTCGCGCGATCTGCGGCAACTGCTGGCCGATGTATTCGCGCTTTATCTCAAGACGAAAAACTTCCACTGGCACATCAGCGGTGCCCACTTTCGCGATTACCACCTGCTCCTCGATGAACAGGCATCTCAAATATTCGCAATGACCGATGTGATTGCCGAACGAACTCGGAAGCTCGGTGGTACAACGCTCCATTCCATCGGCGATATCAGCAACCATCAACGGTTGAATGATAACAATGCTGAGATCATCAGTCCCAAAGAGATGCTTGCCGAGCTATGCGCAGACAATGTGCAGCTGACGCGGTCGCTGCGCTTCACTCATGAGGTCTCCGATCGGCACTACGATGTCGCCACCGCGAGTTTGATCGAGGTATGGATCGACGAGACTGAGCGCCGAACCTGGTTCTTATCAGAGGTCCTACGCGAGCTTTGATAAGGATCCTTAAAAGCAGCAGGGACCTATTCACAAGAGTCCTCATTTTCAAGCCAAAAGAGGTGGACGAACCATGGCTGAAGCGTTAGAGACCAGATCGATTGAGCTGGTTGAAAATAGTAATGATCTTCTGGCAATTGTCTCGCATGAGCTCCGAACGCCGATCACGGTGATTCTTGGTTGGGTTGAATTGCTCAGTCAACAGCTGAGCGATCACGCAATCATTCCGCAGGCAGTTGAAGTGATCAAACGAAATGCGCAAGCCCAGCAAAGCCTTATCGACGAACTTCTCGACTATTCGCGAATAGCCGCCAACAAATTCTCTTTGACGAGTCGACCGGTTTCACTTAGATCGATCATCAAGGCTGCAATCGAAGATTTATCACCAATAGCCCGCGAGAAGTCGATCGAAACAGAGATGGACCTGGGATCTTCAGAGGATGTGATACTCGGCGACTCCTTGCGCTTACATCAGGTGTTTACCAATTTGTTCACGAATGCCATCAAGTTCTCAGATCGTGGGGGAAAGATCAAAGTAAAGCTCGAGACGAGGCATGGGTACCATAACATTGTCGTAAGCGACAGAGGGGAAGGCATCAGCCCGAAGTCCATTCCGTTTGTCTTTGACCGTTACCTGCAAGCAGAACGACGCGGCAGGCCTGACGGCCTCGGGCTAGGCCTGACTATTGCGCGGCACATCATCGAACTCCACGGCGGGACGATTGAGGCGTCTAGTCGAGGGAAAGGTTATGGAGCGGTATTCACGCTGCAGCTTCCAACAAGTCTTAAAGATGATAGCCCCAGCGATGGGCTGGCGCGATTGCCAAAACTTAGCCCGCCAACCGAACGCCGAGAAAGACGAAGCCTCAGACGAGGCCAATGAAGTCGCGCTGGCTTTGCCTTCGGCTACTAACGGACAGCGGGCCGCTGAAGAATGTAGGTCCCAAGCTTGAGCGGACCCGTTTCGCGAAGCATGAAGAGTGGCAGTAGCGATACGGGTGGCGCAACATATCAATATCGGGACCAGAATTTGTCGAGGAGCAAGAACTTGTTTCGGAGACTTCCGACCCGCCCCCTCGCTGCTTTTGCCTCTCGCCTTCCGTGAAGGCTCCATTTCATGTTTCTCTTTAGAACCTCCGATCCTCTCCTCTGAACGAACTCTTCCTTAACGAACTGCTCTGAAGAGCCGCTCGACTATCTGATGCCACTATAGAAATTGGAGGACTCGTCTACCACATTTGATCGGCTGACTGGGCACTAGCTCAGCGTTTTCATCCCGCCGTCGATAATCAAATCCGCGCCGATCACGTATGCTGATTCGGGTGAGGTGAGATAGAGTACTGCGGCGGCGATATCCTCCGGCTGACCGAAGCGTTTCATCGGCACCTGAGAAACGATCCAGTCTTTTGTCTGCTGGAGTTGCTCACTGGATAGCTCTCGCGATAGGAAGGTGCTTTCGATTGGGCCGGGGCTGATGCTGTTGACTCGGATGCCCCGCTCGACCAGTTCGATGGAGAGAGTCTTGGCTAAACTGATTACGGCGGCCTTTGACGCGGCATACACCGTGGTGTTTGGCATCGCCATATGACCGTTGATTGAGGCGTTCAACACGACGGCCGACCCGGATCGCATAAGCGGCACCGCTTTCTGCACTGTGAATAAAAGGCCTTTCACATTCACGTTGAACGTATCATCGAAGAATGATTCAGTAACATCCTCCAGGGGAGTGAATTTCCCTGCCCCGGCGTTGACGAACAAGGCATCGATCCTGCCGAACCTCTCGCGAATCGAGGCCATTGCGTTTTCAATATCCGAGATCTTGGCGGCGTCCGACTTGATGGCCAGTGTACCCCGGCCGATTTCTTCGGCCGCAGCGGCCAGCGTCTTCTCGTCTCGCCCGGTGATTGCCACCGAAGCCCCTTCACGGGCATACGCTTTCGCGACGCCAAGCCCTATCCCTTTGTTGCCGCCCGTTACAACCGCCACTTTTTCTCTGAAACGTTGTCCGTTCATACGACCTCCGTTAGTTCTTTGCTGTTTACAACCTACTCTTCCGCGAAAGCGCCATCAAACGCCCATGCGCAACCCGAGTTCCTGCGCTAAGTAATGCAACCCAAATAGGTCGGTTTCTCGATCGCTCATCCACCATTCGCAGACGGACTACGGTCAAAAGGCCCGGCTGACCCTCGTTCACCGCTTCCCGTACTCCGTAAAAACGTAATCTCTCGCCTTCGCGCTCGTGTGGCACGCGACCCCGCATTTGGCGTCGTTCCCCTGCGGCGGGGTGCCAGCTGTGGTGCCCGGCGTGAACGTATCGGACGCGGCGTCGTAATCGAACACCGCATATCCCCATCCGCCGCCGTCGGCGAACCTCTTGCTGTCCTTCACCATGAAGTCAATGTTCAGCAGGCGGCCCGGCACTGTCGCATCCGGAAAAAACTCGTTCGGTTTCGGGATCCAGTGGACCTTGGCCATCTTTGCGCCGTCCGGGACAGGCTTACCATTGCCGGGAATGCCAGCCCGGTAGGCGTCGATCATCACCGGATTGCCGAGGATCACAGCGACAACCTTGGCGTTCCCACTGATGGAGATAGCCTGCCATGCTTCGTATCCCCTGAACTCAGAGAACGCGAGGCCGCCCGGCACTTTCACGTTGTACTTGTCCTGGGCGGAAATGGCCAAACCGCCTACGACGACGAGCCATACCATCGCAATTACAATCTTCAGCATGCCCTTGCGATTCATCACAGTACCTCCTGTATCGAGTTTGGCGTCCTTGCGGTTGATCTCTTCACGACTTTTTGGGCCAGCTTACAGCATCGCGCGTTAGTCCTATCGGGAGAACGTCTCGATGATCGCCTCGGCGATCGCGTCGGCGTACTCGTCAAGCACGAAATGGCCGCCGTCGAAATAGCGCAGGTCGGCCGCCGGCACAACCTGCTTAACGAATTCTGCGGCCGGCGGGAGGATAAGAGGGTCATTTCGTCCCCACACGATGAGCGTCTTCGGCTGCCGGTCCTTCAGATAGGCAGTCCATTCCGGGTAGTGCTGAATGTTCGTCGTGAGGTTCATAAACAACCTCGACATAAAGACGCGATTCGCCGCGATCGAGAAAGCATAGGCGTCGATCGCCCAATTGTCCGGATTCAGGGCGTCGGGCTGGCGCGCGCCTTTCTTGTGAAGAAACATATCGCGGTCCACGGTGGCAAATTGCTCGGTCTCGGCTAGCTTCTCTGCTGTCTCAGGACCGCCGAGCCGCTCGTAGACTTTCAGGCGCTCGGGGTTCCAGCCCTCAACTGAAATGGTAAAGTTCTGAAAGATCAGGCCGGCGATCCGCTCGGGATGGGCAGTCGCGATCCGCATCCCGATCGGACCGCCGATGTCGTGCAGGTACAAGATGAGTGGCCCGGGCGCGCACTGCGCGATCAACGCTTCGATGGCCATGGCCACGTCGTCGAAGGTCGGTCGCAAGACGGTCGGGTCCGGCGCCTCGCTATACCCCATGCCGGGGTAGTCGGGCGCCATGACATGAAACCGATCCGCCAGACACGGAATGAGCTCCTGGAACTGGTACGACGACGAGGGGAAACCATGCAGCAGGACGATGGTCGGCTTCAACGTGTCCCCGGCCTCGCGGTAGAAGAGCCGAAGGCCCGCAACGTCGGCGGTCTTGAAGTACATAAAGTCTTTCTCCTCAAAATCGAAGGTCGGATTTGGTGATTGCACGCATCCGCAGACCTTCAGACCGTTCTTGCCGAGGCGGTGAATGTCGTTGCATTCCGGCTCACGAACTCCCGCATACTCATTGGCCCTTGCCCCGTTAGCATGGACACGTCTTCCGTCATCCGATCATAGCGTCCCGCGCGGTGCAGATCGGCCATCGTCGTGAGGTGGCTCACCAGGTGAACTGGCAAGTGCATCTCGAGTAACGCATCCCGCCATTGCTCAACCGAAATGTCCTGAAAGGTCACCGTGCGACCAAGCGCCTTCGAATACTCTTGTGCATAAAATTGCATGTTCTCGGACTGCGGGCCGGTCAGGTGATAAATTTTGCCGATGTGCGGCTGCGGATCGGCGAGCAAAATGGCAAGCACACGTGCAACGTCTTCAACTGCGACTGGCGAAGTCTTGCCGTCACCAAATGGGAGCCTGATCTGATTTGACTCCCGTACCGAATCCGACGTGAGAATAAGGAAGAAGCCTTCCATAAGCACTGTTGGGCGCACGTGCACGACTGGCAGACCGGACCAGTTCAGCGCTTGCTCGGCGAGCCACTGAAGCTTCTGCTGCGGGCTCGTCGTGGTTTCAGTAATGCTCATTTGTGAGACCGTCATCTGCGACATATTGATGAACGCCTTCACGCCGTGATGCTTCGCGACCGCCGCCGTATTGACGGTCGCAGCCAGATACGTATCAGAAACCGACATACCAAAGTACATCGTCTCGCAGCCGGCGATCACTTTGTGCATCGAATCGAGATCGAGCAGGTCACCGACCACGACCTCCGCACCCTTGTCGCGCAACGCCTGCGCGCGTTCGTCTTCAGTTCGCACCATCGCACGCACCGCTTTGCCTTGCTGCAACAGCAGTTCGGTGACCGTGCGCCCTACGGCGCCGACGCGGCCAGCGGCGCCGGTGACCAGAATGGGATTTTCCATGTTTTTCCTCCTGTGCGTTCACAAAGATCGATAACTGAAGTGTCCCTACTTCGGCACGCCCGGGCACATTAGTAATACATAAGAGGCTCCCTATCGACTCATGGAAAGCTGAGAGCCCTGAAGCATGGCCCCGACTTCGTCTATGCGTTTGCCGTGACGCTGGTCTTATAGTCCCGTGCTTCGATGGCTTTCAGGGTATTTGCAAACCACTTCTCCAACTGTCCCTTGCCAACGATCCCAAGGAATGCGCCGAGCAATCGCCCCTTGAAATTCTTTCCCTCGCGCACAATCACAACGTCTATGTCGGTCGTGCCGTTGGGCCGCGGCGTTAAGGTATAAGTGTGACCTGACCGGCCTCCCCACAAGTTCGAGTCAGTGGTGGTAAGAACTATGTGTGTGGGATCGGACCAGTCGTAGCTCAGTCGTTCCCAGATGCCTCCCGAGCCCTCAGTGACGTCGGCGTAGTTTGTGCCTTTCTTATGCACTTTCAGGTACTCGTCGGTGCTATTGCCAAAGATCTTCCCGCGACCTGGACCGAAGTCGGTGAGCCCGGCGATGAACTGCGCGGGCGTCGCGGTGGTTGTCTTCTTGAAGTGAATTGTGGCCATTGCGTGCTCCTTTCATTTAATCGAGTCCAAGGATGGTTTAGCAGTTTTTGTGGCCACCCAGATCGACCTGGAAGGCCCGGTTCGGATGCAACGAGAGCATTCTCTCGTAAAGTTCCAGCTGCGTTGATGTAGTTGCCAGGCAAGCGTTGAAGTCGTGGATGTAATGTCGAGTCACTTGTTTTCGAGCGGTGGTTCTTCTGCGAGTAGCTTCTGAATCAGTCGCTCGGCCTCCTTATAGTCCCCTTCACCAACGTGCATCCAGCGAATTCGTCCTTGCTTATCTAACAGAAAGACGGTTGGCCAGGCTTCGACCTTATAAGCGTTCCATATTTGGTAGTCGTTATCAGTAACTACAGGGTAGCGAATCCCGAGAGAAGTTATTTCACGGCGAAGGTTTTCAACTTTTCTTTCGTCATCGAACTCAGGTGAATGGACCCCAATTATAGTAAGGCCTCTTGGGCGATAGCGATCATTCCAGCTTTTTACGATGGGCAACGTGTTACGACAGTTGTAGCAACCGAAAGTCCAGAAGTCGATTAACACCACGCGACCGCGCAGATCCGCAAGCTTTAGCGGTTCCGAGTTTATCCACTCACCTGTCGCCAGATCTGGAGCAGTGGCAGATTCCGAACCCTTATATTCAGTGGAGCTACCATAGGGAGCCAGGAACAGCTTTGCCAAACCCGTAGCGTAGGTTAACGCCGCTCCAATGACGATGCCCGCGACAATCCCTATTATCATATTTCTTCGTCTGTCCATAGATGGTTCTCAGCTTCCGTGCTAGTCTTAGTTATCGCGTCGACCGCGGCTTTGGTGGTGTTGTAGACCGAACCGGTCGGCGGAGTAAGTGTGCTGGCAACGGAACTGATATTGGCTGTCATATACTACCTTCGGTCCTCCCATCGCTCACTTATCCGAGGCTCGGCCAGTCATCCTCGAATCGCTTCGGATCAATTACGGGCCGATGTGCGGGCCTGTCTCAACACGACCTTTGTCGAATCCTTTAGCTCGGTAATAATCAAGTACCTTCGGGCCGAAACAGACGCCGACGGGTCTTCTGCTACCAACGTCTTAAGCGGGCCAATCGTCTGCACGGTTCCCGCGCCATCGGGATTCGTATTCAAGACGGCGAGTGGCACGAGCGCTCCGAAAGGCGCGTGGACGGACTCCGCTAGGTAGACCTGGTAACTTGACTTGGGCGTCAGTCCTGCCACCGCGATCTGAACGAGATCCAGCAGACCTAGTGAGTTGACGGCTGCCCAACCTTGCGCACTTTGCGCAGATCCCGAAGCCTCAAAGGGGAAGGTCGTGGCATTACCCGCCTCGCCAAGCGGAACAAGATTCTCGGTTCCGGCCCCGCTTGGAACTGCGTTCGGAACGTAGACCAAAGCTTGGGTTGTTTGGCCGATCGGCACATTCGCAATGACTTTATTCTCCAGAGTATCAATCACGGCCGCCTGCACGCCGTTTTCCAACGCTACGTACACGCGAGAGCCGTCGCCCGATGGCCAGATGCCATGCGGCAGACTTCCCACCGGGATGGTGGCAACGAGTTTCGGAGTTGCGCCCCGGCGGAAGACCTTCACTTCGTTTGCGCCGCCGATGGTGACATAGGCAAATTTGCCGTTCCGGTTGTTGACCAGATTGACATGATTGGTGATCGGCCCGGTTTCGAGCAAAGCTCTTTGTTCAAAGGGAGGTGTCGCGCTAAACACCTGCACTTTGCCCACGTCTTTCAGGGTGATCCACATCTCGTCGTTCTCAGGACTCACGGCAATATTGGGACAAAAAGGACTAGCTTGCGTGAGGCGCTTGATGATCTGATGAGATGCTGCGTCGATCACATCCAGCTCCGGTGTGAAGCTGGAACAGACAAAACCGTAGCGGCCGTCCGGACCGAATATCGTCATGCCCGGACCGTTAGCCAACTTGATCCGACGAACTTCAATCATCTTCACTGGATCAATTACCGAAATATAATCCTCGCCGCGGACTGTGACCCACAATTCGCGTCCGTCCGGAGTGAAGAACGCTTCATGGGGCGAGCGTCCGACATAGATTATTTTCTTAACTTTATTGCTCGCTGTGTCAATCAAGGCCACCGAGTTCGAGGCGATCGATACCACGGCCAGCGTTTTGCCGTCGGGAGAGTAGCCCAGGCCGTGTACGAGCAGTTGGCCTCGGTAAAGCGGGCCGAGAGATCCCGGCACCGGGTCGCCGAGACGAATTAGGCCCAACAGCTGGTTAGTAGAAGGATCTATAACCGAAACAGTATTTGAAGTTTGATTCGCCGCGTAGACTCGGTCGTGGCTGGAGATAGAAATATCTGGCCGTCCCCACGGCGCCTGTTGCGCGAAGGCACTCGACACCAGGGATAGGAATAACACAAGACCCGTAAGTTTCATGCTAGTACTCCTCCCGTGCAATGGGTCTTCGCTGAGTCACACTCGATGAGTCCAGGCGATGTTGTTTCAGCCAAAGATTCATTAGCTCAATTTCGGATTGCTGATCGGTAATGATCTCCTGGGCTAGTCTGCGCATCTGGGGATCTTTGCCATACAACAATTGTGTTTTCGCCATATCGATTGCTGCCTGATGATGAGGGATCATTAGTTTCACAAAGTCGGCATCACCGTCGCCTGAAGCAGCAATCGATTGCATCGCAAGGTGCATTCTTTCCATGCTTGATTGAAGCCCGGTCCACGCTGATTCGTTTTCCGATGTGGTCGCATGCATGGGCAGACCCTGCTGCCCCTTGATCACTAGTGCGGCGAAAAGGACTGTGATGATTGCGAATCTCCATCTAGTTTCCATTGCTCTCCTTCTCACTTCTGAGACAGCACCTCTTGGAGAACGTAAGTCTGATCAATACGCGTCAACGTCAAAGACCGCCTGGCTAAAG
>DATLWF010000634.1:0-9578 GCA_035576605.1 Blastocatellia bacterium
CGTTCGCAATTCGAGCAGCCGAGAGCGCCGCGCTTGCAAGCCTAAGAAGAGCGCTCATATCGGGCTGCGCGAGTGCCAGCGCTATGCATGTTTGGATGACAGCTTGCTGGGCCAGCTCAGTGGTGTCTGTAACCTGCCCTAATGAGGTGTTGAGCAATGTAAATAGCGCTCCGGCGCGGCGCAGAATCTCCGCCGCGCCGGATGTGTTGTCCGAAGCGATCTGGCTTATCGCTGCGTCTATGACCGTGCGTGATTGCTTGTCTCTTCTGCTCAACACCAAGTCCAGATATTCGCTCGTTGCCTGACCTTTGAACGTTGGGTATAATCGCGGCTCAACCGGCGAGCGAACGTCTGGCAGTCCGTTCTGGAATTTGGTTCGAATCGACTATGCTCACCTTTTGCACTTAACATCCGTGGCCGGAGGAAGTCAATGCCGAGTGCTTTTGTTGATGACGCCAAAGAGATCAAAGAAGACAATCCATTCGAGTCGATGATGCAACGCTTCGATGAAGCCGCTGCAAGACTCAACCTGGACCCGAACATCTATAAGATCCTGCGGTGGCCGACTCGGGAGATCACGCTCTACATACCGGTGATGATGGACGATGGAAACTATCAGGTGTTCACCGGGTACCGCGTGCAGCACAACTTCGCGCGTGGTCCGGGGAAGGGCGGCGTGCGATTCTCGCCGGACGTTTCTTTGGACGAAGTGCGCGCGCTGGCGGCATGGATGACCTGGAAGTGCGCGGTGGTCAACATCCCCTTCGGCGGCGCGAAGGGCGGCATAATCTGCGACCCGCGAGACATGAGTCTTTCAGAGCTGGAGCGATTAACCAGGCGCTACACCGCCGAGTTGCTGGACTTCATCGGTCCGGAGAAGGACGTACCAGCTCCCGATATGAACACCAACGAGCAAACCATGGCCTGGATGATGGACACTTACTCGATGCACGCGCGGCACACGGTCACGGCGGCCGTGACGGGCAAGCCAATCGAAATCGGGGGATCGCGTGGCAGGAGGGAGGCAACCGGGCGCGGACTGCTGTTCGTTTGCAACGAAGCCTGTAAGAAGTTCGGTTTCAACATCGATGATACGAGGGTTGTCATTCAAGGGGCCGGGAATGTAGGCGGGACGGCCGCGCTGTTGATGCATCAGGAGGGTTACAAGATCATCGCTCTTGCCGATATCACCGGATCGCTGTACAACCCGAAGGGACTCGATGTTCCGGGCGTGCTTGAATACCTGCGAGCGAACAAGACCGTTGAGGGATACAACGCAGCCGAGCATATCGGGACCGCCGAACTGCTCGAGCTCGAATGCGAGATCCTGATGCCGGCAGCGACCGAAAACCAGATCACCACCCATAACGCCGACCGGATCAGGTGCAGAATTCTGGCGGAGGGCGCAAACGGTCCGACGACCGCAGATGCCGACGAGATCGTATCGGCCAAGAGTATCTTCGTGATTCCAGACATACTGGCCAACGCCGGAGGCGTCACCGTAAGCTACTTCGAGTGGGTGCAGGACCGAATGGGCTTCTTCTGGAACGAAGACACGGTCAACACGCGCCTGCACGAAATAATGGTGAGCAGCTTCAACGACGTGGTCGGGTTTGCGAATAAGTATCGGGTCAACACGCGTCTGGCGGCTTATATGCTTGCGATCGATCGAGTGGCTTACGACACCAGGCTGCGGGGGATTTACGCATAGCCAGTCGTTGTTGGAATGCCGATCGCAATTGTTCTTTTCAAGCGCTATCGGGAATGTCGGGGCGTGCAATCGACCTGGTGTTCCGAAAGCCCGCTGTTGGGAACAGAGTAATTTTTATGTTGACCGCAAAGCCGTTTGCGAGTATAGATATACCTGTAATGGGCCGTAGTACGAGCCACGCTACATAGGCTCGCAATTTCGTACTCATACCGAGCCCTGCAGGAAGGGCTCAGGTTTGGACGCTCAATTAGAATTGCATCCCGCCCCCTTTAGTTCTTAAGGGGACGCAAAATCACCTCTTTCAGTTTTGGAGGCGATCCTGAAAGCGAAACGCATTCCGTGGACGATAACTTCAGGAGGCAAACAATGAAAGCGGCTAGAAAGATAAGCACGCTTGTAATGGTGCTTTTGGTCCTCGCGGGGGTCACCCTTGCGCAGGAGCATCATGACGGTAACCTTGCCGAGCGGCAGAAGGCGCCGACGGTGCTCGGCGGCACAGGGTTGTTCAACACGTTTTCGACTCGAACCCTTTGCAAGGGCGAGTTCAACTTCGCGCTGTTCTGGAATAACTACACTCGCGACCCTGGTGATCTGAGCATCAATCAGGTTCCGTTCAACTTTACCATCGGCATCACCAACAGGTGGGAGCTGTGGATCAATTGGAATACCTGGACCAACACCACATCTCGCCAACCGTTCCTGTTGAGCGGTTATCAGTTGAGCGCCGTGCGGACTTTCGGCAATCCCTTCGTTCTGTTGGGTCCGCCGGTTGGCGGCACCGACAAGGCGGCTGCTTTTTTCCCGGGAACGGGCGCCTTCGCCGGAGGAATACTTCCAGCTTTAGGGCGATTCGGCACGCCGGTAGGGTTTCCCACCAGCGTCAACTCGCCTGCGGGCTCCGGTGGCAAGCTGGTTCGAGGACTAGGTCCGGCGATCGCAGTCAACCTGCCGGGCTATTATCCTGAATTGCCATTTTTCGGCGAGCTCGACTTCCAGGGTTTTGACGGCTCGGGCAACGCAGTATTCGGACCGCGCGAATCCTCCAATGGCTCTGGCGATGTGTACTTCGGCACCAAGTTCAACCTCATCGATCCGAACCATCACTGGTTCAGCATGGCGATTGGCGGCTACTTGAAAATACCTGTCTCGAGCGGCGATGGCGCGCGTGCGCGCGGACGCACGAGCGGCGAATATGAGTACGGTCCAATCCTGATGTTCGGCCAGGAGAGTGGCGGAAAGAGATTCCGGCTTTATGAGAACATTGGATACATCCGCACCACCGATCCGAGCGAGAACGACGTCAAGTTGCTCGACCTGCCCGACAAGCTTCTGTTAAACGGCGGGATGTCGGTTGCCTTGAACCCGCACGTCGAGTTTATTGCCGAGCTGGCGCACACACAGTACGTCGGTCATCGGACGCCAAGCCTCCTGCCATTTCTGGGAGAGAATCTGAGTCCCAGCGATTTGAACCTCGGGCTGCGGTTCTTCTTCCTGCACGGCGCCATCTCTTTCGGCGGTGCATACAGGAGAAATCTGAACAACGCGGACGACGTAACTCTGCCGGTGTTTGTGGCGGGTACGTCGTTCATCAAGTCGAAGGGAATCACGCCGCAGTTCTTCATCATCAATCCGCTGTTCAGCACGACTCCTCAAACGTTCGCGTCGGAAAGCGGAAACGGATTTGTTGGATACTTCTCGATCGGAACCAGAAGGCGCTGTCCGCTACCGCCTGCACCTACCTGTGTACTTGCGGCCAGTGCGACGACGGTCAACAAAGGCGAGCGGCTGTCGCTGACGACAACGCCGACCACTCCGGGTTACGAGGCAACCACGGTTACCTACGAATATCGCTGGCAAGTGACCGACGCTCAGGGCCGGCCAGTTACGCTGAGCGGCACTGGAGCCGCGGTTGACGTAGCGACCGGATCGCTTGCTTGCGGCAGGTATTCGGTGACGACCACGGTGACCGCGACCGTACCGGCGGTTGATTGCCCGAGCGATTGCGTAACCACAGGTCAGACAACGTGCACGACAGGCTTCGAGATCACCGAGCCGCCGTGCCCGACTGTCACTTGCGACATTAGAGCTTCAGCTTCGTCGGTTGAAGTGAATCAACGGGTGACGCTCAGCGCGACTGCGACTGGTGCGGACGGTGCCACCTTCACCTGGTCAACGACTGGCGGGACGCTTTCGTCAACGAGCGGCGCCGAAGTCACGCTTGATACCACAGGGATGTCGGCAGGCTCGATCACGGTGTCGGTTAATGTCGGCACAAGCAGGACTCGTTGCGATCAGCCGTGTCCTGGTGGGAGCTGCTCGACGAGCGTTACGGTGACTACTGTAGTGCCGCCGGAGGTACACCCACCGCTCTCGCCGTGTGGGCCGATCTTCTTCCCATTCAACTCGGCGAGGATCAACAACGAACACAAGGCGTGTCTCGACGAGATAGCGCTCAGGATGCAGCAAGATCCGCGTTCGTCGCTCGTCATCGATGGCCACCGCGACTCATCCGAGCGAGTGGGCATTTCGCTCACCCGCGCCAATAACGCGCGTGACTATCTGGTGAACGAGAAGGGCGTCGATTCTGCCCGCATCACGGTTCGCAATTTCGGCGACACTTGCCCGCACGACTCGGGCGATCCGAACCTCAACCGTCGCGTTGAATTCTGGATCGTGCCGGCGGATGGCAAAGCTGCCGACATCGACGCTTTGAAGAAGTGCGGTTCCGGAGCCACGCCTCAGGTCATCACGACTGAGGAGCCCGCGCCGTCGATGGACAAGAAACCGGTGCGCCGCGTTCCCAGACGGCGGCGTGCTCCTGCGAAGAAGCCCGGTGAGCCGATTGGAATGATCCTTCAGCACGAGTCGCTCACTGCTTCGGCGAATCAATAACTCCGGGAATCATCTCGGACCAAAGGCGGGGCGGTCTTCGGATCGCCCCGCTTTTATTTTGGCTCACATCTGATAGATACAAGGTCGCGACCTGGAAGAACTTCGCCACCGTCGTCAGAGCGCGGACAAATTACTGCGTGCCTTTAAGCCTCGGTCGTGGTCGCTTCGTCGCTTCGTTGACTACGAATAGAGACGCCCTCTATGATTCTCGACAGCAGTTATCGAGGAGCAGCGTAGTGCAAGACTTGAAGCGTTCGATTACAGCGTTCTCAATCATTACTCTTATGACAACGACTCTGGCCTCTCCTGCGCTGTCGCAGAGCGGGCGAGGCCGGCCTAAGGTTCCTGAACCTTCGCCCACCATTTCTAAACCTCCGCCGGTAATAAACATCCCGGCAGCGGCTGCGGTCACCAAGCAAGAGCAGACCGGTACTACATCCCGCTTCGTGTTGCTCAACGGGATCACGGTTATCATCAGCGAACACCACTCAACTCCCATAGCGGCTGCTGTAGCCTGTTTCAAGGCAGGCCCACTGGACGAACCCTGGTCGATGAGCGCGGCCGCGCGACTCGTCGGGCGTATGATCCTCAAGGGAACCGTCCTTCGTCCAGGGGACCACGCTGTCGGTGATTTGCGCGCCCTCGGCGCCTCCGTTGAAGCCGAAACCTCGTATGACGGCGCAACATATTCCCTGGTCGCCGCTGCGGAGAAGATCAAAGACGCACTCGCGATTCAAGCGGATATGCTCCAGAACTCGGCACTTGATGCCGAGGCAGTGCGCCGGGAAATCCAGCTTATGATTGAGGAGGAAAAGCGCGGGAGAGTTCAGGTCGAACGCGGGCTCGCGTTCCCCTCACACGCATTCTCAACTCAAACTCTGACTGACGAGGCCGGCGAGCAAGCCCTCTCGCGGCTTGACGATCCCGCGGCGTACTCGATGGCGCGGCTGTTCAACGTCGCGTTCACCGGCGAGCCGTCGGTGAATATGGATGCGTTGCGCTCGTTAAGCCGCGAGCAGCTTGTAGAGTTTTATCGAAGCCACTATCGCCCGGATAATCTGATCATCTCGGTCGCGGGAGATGTCTCGACCTTCAACACTCTGGTCGAGATCCAGCAGATATACGGGGATTTCGGGACGCGCCCGGCAAAGCCCGCGGAGCCGAAACTCAAAGGACCAGAAGTCATGAAACCGAAGGCTTCCGCTGCTCGCGCGCCTGCGTCTTCATCCGACAACCAGCAGCAACCCGCCAAACCCGACGCATCCAGCGCAGAGAAGCCGGCAGCGGTTAAGCCCTGGTTGGTGACCGACCAGGCCAGGCTCCGCTACGCAGCGAATCGCGCTGACATAAGTCAATCAATTGAGAGCGTCGGCTTTCACGTGCCGGGAGCCGAATCAAAGGACTGGCCGGCGATCGAAGTTCTGACGGCTCTCACCGGTAAGGGCCGGTCGTCAGTTTTCGCCCGTTCTATGGTGGACGGGCAGATGGTCGCGAACCGGATCGAATCGAATTATCTGGCGTTCGCGGGCGCCGGATTGCTAACGGTGCAGGTGTGGTCTGCAAAAGACTCGCGCGAAGGATCCTCGATCGACAAAGCTGAATCAGCTCTATTCAAGGAGCTGGACAGGCTGCGACGCGAAACACCAGCCGAAGGAGAAATGGCACGCGCAAAAACGCTTCTGGAAAAAACTTTCCTGGATAAGACCGCGCTCTACTCGGGACGCGCGCGGGCGCTTGCGCGCGCCGAAGCTGCCGGAGTGGGATACCGCGCAGCGCTCGACTATCGAACTCGAATCAGGTCGGTAAGCGCGGAAGACGTGCAGCGGGTTGCGGCCAAATACCTCACGCTCGCCAACACGTCGATTCACGAGTACGAACCCCTCTCTGGTGGAGCGCGCACGTTCGATGCCGACACTTTTGCGACAACCGTAACCGCGTGGGCGCCGGGTTTCGCTCAACCGGTCGAGAGCGTCGCGGTGCGAGCGGCAGACCCCAACTCATCGCCTGCCCTGGTAGCGCAAGGCTCGGATCGCCCGCCCGACCGGCAAGCGATGCTGGAGTCCAATCAGCCGCTCCCGATCAAAGACTTCTCGACCCTAAACGGCCCAAAAGCCTTCGTACGCGAAGACCATTCCCAGCAAACGGTGACCGTCGCGATACTGTTTCAAGGAGGCCGGCTTGTGGAAGACGCTGCGACCACTGGCACGACCGAGCTGATGCTTCGCTCCGTTCTGTACGGCACGCCGCGCCGGACCTTCTCGCAGGTCACCCAGGAGCTCGAGCAACTCGGCGCGGAGGTTCGGATCGTCGTCGAGCCCGACTTCTTTGGATTTGTGTTGAGCGCGCTGTCGCGCAACGCCGACCACGCGCTCAAACTGCTGCGGGACATGATCGAAGAGCCGGCTTTTAGAGATGATGACGTCGGGCGGGCGCGACTCGCGCAGATCGCCTCGATTCGCGACGCGCGAGACTCGAGTTTCGCGCGCTCGCGGGAATTGCTGCTTCAAGCGCTCTTTGCCGGGCATGCTTACTCGCTGCCAGCTCACGGTCGTGAAGACGTCGTAGCGTCGCTGACGAGCGAGAAACTGCTCGACTGGTATTCGCGCGCGGTCAAGCGGCAACTTCCGCTTGTGATCGTCGCTGGTGACACGGATGGGTCCGCTCTGGTTTCGTCACAGATTGCCGAGGGGTTCAAGCGGAGGGACGTTGACGCCGCTATTCAAGTGAGAACCCCACAGTCCGGGACCGCAGGAGAAAAAGCCGAGTCGCGCCAGCGGGAGCAGACGACCCTTGCTGTCGGAACCGCGGGGCCAAGAGCTGAGAGCGGGGATCTCGCAGCAGTTCAGTTATTCAAATCGGCGATGAATGAAGAAGGCGGCCGACTGCTTCGAGAGTTGCGTGATAAACAGAACCTGATCTCGACGGCGGCGCTCTGCAACGAGGCAATGTTTGTCGGAGGAGTGATTGCCTCTTACACCGCAACCTCTCCTGAGAACGAGCAGCGTGCGAGGACGGCGTTGATTGCTGAGCTTGAGCGATTGGTGCGTGGCGGTTTGACCGCGGATGAGCTGTCAAGCGCCCGAGCGCTGGCTGCGACTTCGCGCACTGCGCTGCTTCAATCGCAGACGCAACATGCTCTCCAATACGCGCGTGTAATCTTTTATAGACCGCAGGCTGCTGCTGAGGTCGACAACTTCACCGAGCAAGCGTCGAAGGTGACAGCCGAGGACCTCAAACGAGTCGCTTCGGCTTACCTCAAAGTAGCGGCTGCTTGCACGGGTGTCGTTCGCGGCACTCAGCAAACACCGATCCCGTCAGCGCCAAAACCGAACTGACATCCGACGGAGGACCGGAGACGGGCGACCGTCGTCGGTCGAACTACGAACTCTCGCCATTTCTTCTCACTGGGCGACCGTCGCCCGTCACCGGTCGTCCGTCCCTCTCTCACTTCTTCGAAACGCGATTGAAGTGAACGAGCGTGGGATTCTTCCTGGTGTATTCGAGCTCGAAGCTCGCGTCTTTGCTCGACTGATTCTCCGCGAGTCGATACACGCCTTCGTGGGCGTTGGAAGCGTTGTCTCCTTGCACGCGCGCGAGAAAGGCTTCTGCGTCGGTCTCGCTCACTTGCTGTGCCCCGGCCGTGGTTGTACTGACAGCTTCGAGGGCGTACGAGTTGAGCATCTTCGGCCAGTAGGCTTGAAATAGTGAATGGTTTGCAAAGACATCGGCAGAAACGATCTTGCCGTCGATAGCCGCGACTACGCCGACGATGTTTCCCGCCGAAAGCTTGCCCCTGAACGCGCGTTCGTAACCGTCAAGCTTGGTGTTCACCCGCTTGTCTTGATAAACGCTCTTGAGGGTGCCGGTAGAAGTGCTCGTGGCGTTCACCGTCACCGTTTCTGCCACCGCGCTCCAGACTTCATCCTGGCTCTTCTTTGCCTGGGCCTTCTCGCGAATGTTCGGCAACGCCATCGGCGCAGCCAGACCGTGCGAGCCCCCGGAGCCCCGACCCGCGCTCCCTCCCGCCGAGCCTGTACTTGAGTCCTCAGTTCGGGCGTTTCCAATAAAGCCTCGGGCCCTCTCACCGAATGCGACGCCTCCCGACCACCGGCCGTGCTCAACGCAGAACACGTCGAGTGGAACCGGAGTGTTCGAGGATTCGATTATGCAATCGTGACCAACGATACGGTCCTGTCTCCCTCCCAGAATCATCTCTCCCGCAATCAGCACGAGCGCCTTGCCCGATTTGTTAGTCAGCGCGAGCCGGTTCACTTCAGCGCTGTCGCCCATTTGACGCCGGTTAATCGTGTGCGAGCGCCCGTCTGCGCCGAACTCGGTGATGGTGACCTTGCCCGAGCGCAACCCTTCGTCGAGAGTTATGAGGTCGGTGCTCGCGGTTGATTCATCGGCGAGAACTGGAAACACGGTGAGGTTGTCGTGGGTGAACGGGGAACCCAATCGCCAGTCGGGCCGCGCCGGGGAAGCGAAGGTCGAGGCTACGCGGACTTTGTGCCCTTTCTTAGGGCCCTCGGACTTCGCTTCAGCTATTCTGCCGGACGAAGAGCACGCGAGCGAGAACGCAGACAAGACAAGGCCTGTAAGCACTCTTATCGGGGCTTTCATAGGGATCTCCTTCTTGTTTGGATCGAGGATGTGGGCTGGAGAATCGATCTGGCTTTAGAACGCAGGAGACAGTCTCATCTTGCAGCGTGTTCGTGTGATTAGACGCGGGACGGCGGGATTGTTCCGGGATTCGAGCGAGTGAAACGTGTGCGTGAAACGTGAAGCGTGAAGCGTGAAGCGTGATGCGTGAAACGTGATGCGTGAAGCGTGAAGCGTGAAACGTGAAACGTGAAGCGTGATGCGCGAAGCAGGCTCGTGGTCGGGAAGGGCGGCTTGCCCCCGCTCCGGTCAAAGAGTCAACTTACTCGCGAGAGCAGCGGGGGCAAGCCACCCTTCCCGACCACGAGCCTGC
>DATLWF010000635.1:0-4641 GCA_035576605.1 Blastocatellia bacterium
CCGACGCCGCTTCCTCGCGGGTAACGCACGGACGCGGGACCGTCGTACAACACGCCGGTCTTGAGCATGTGACGCAGCTCGTTCTCGTCTTTGGGCGCCATAATCACAAACCCGGGCATCGGTCTCAGGTAGGCGAAGTCCATCAGACCGTGATGAGTCGGCCCATCTGCTCCGGCGACACCCGCCCGATCCAGCGCGAATGTCACGTCCAGCCCCATCAGCACCACGTCGTGGAATATCTGATCATACGCACGCTGCAAGAACGTCGAGTAGATCGCCGCGATCGGCTTCAAGCCTTCCGTCGCCATGCCGGCGGCAAAAGTCACCGCGTGTTGTTCGGCTATCGCGGTGTCGAACGTGCGAGTTGGAAACTCCTTCATCACCTTGCTGAGCCCAGTGCCGTCCGGCATCGCGGCCGTTAGCGCTACGATGCGCTCGTCTTCCTTCATCAAGTCAATGGTTGCCTGCGCGAACACGGCAGTGTAAGCCGGAGCCGTGGCCGGTTCCTTGATGAACTTGCCTGTCGCAATCTCGAAGGCCGACGTACCGTGCCACGCGGCTTTGTCGCGCTCAGCCGGCTCGTAGCCTTTGCCCTTCACCGTCAGCGCGTGAATGAGCACCGGTCCCGCTTCTGCTTTCGCTTCCTCCAGCGTTTGGAGAATTGAATTGATGTCGTGACCGTTGATGGGACCCAGATACTTGAGCCCCAGCTCTTCCCAAAGCGCGCCTGGTATGAAGGCTCTCGCCAGCGTGTCTTTCACGGCCTTCGCGCTCGACAGCATCAACTCGCCGAAAGCTGGAATAACTTTCAGCCACTCTTCGACTTCATGCTTGAACTCGTTGTAGGGCCGCGCGCTGCGAATCCGGTTGAGGTACCCAGAAAGTGCGCCGACGTTGGGCGAGATCGACATCTCGTTGTCGTTTAGCAGGATTATCATCCGCTTTTTCAAATGACCGACTTGATTGATGCCTTCGAGCGCCATTCCCGCCGTCAGTCCGGCGTCACCGATAAACGCGACTACGTTGAAGTCTTCGTGCTTCAGATCGCGTGCAGCCGCGATGCCCAGCGCCGATGAAATCGACGTTCCCGCGTGAGCTGCGTTGAACACGTCGTATTCAGATTCCTCGCGGCGGAGGAATCCGCTCAGCCCATTGTATTGGCGAATGGTGGGGAACTGCTCGCGGCGGCCAGTGAGGATCTTATGGGCATAGGCCTGATGACCTATGTCGATGACTAGTTTGTCTTTAGGCGTATTCAAAGCGTAGTGCAGCGCGATAATCAGCTCGACCGGTCCCAAGCTCGCGCCGGTGTGGCCGCCGATCTTCGAGAGTGTTTCGATCATATACTCACGAATTTCGTCAGCGAGGGGTTGCAGCTTTGATTGCGGAAGTTTCCTCAAGTCCGCCGGATCGTTGATTTGCGAGAGCAGTTTCATAATAAGCCTTAATCTCCTGAGAGTTTGTTGGGGCTGAACTAGAGCTACAAAGATAGCGGCCTCACGAGCTTCTTGCAATGATGAATTGCGCGATCTCTTCGAGTACTTGAGTCTTTAGACCGAGGCTCGAGACTATCTGGACTGCCTCCTCGACAAGCTCGCGTGCTCGTGTTTGTGACGCGGCTATCCCGTAAATCGCCGGGTAGGTGGCTTTGTTGGCCGCCCGGTCCTTGCCGGGAGTCTTGCCGAGCCGTTCACTCGTCGAGGTCACATCCAGAATATCGTCTGCGATTTGGAACGCGAGGCCGATGCACTGACCATATGCGCGAAGCTTCTCGATCTGGGCTCCGTTTGCTCCCGCGACCATGCCGCCCACCACCACAGATGCCGCGATCATCGCGCCGGTCTTCGAGCGATGGATGTATTCGAGCGTCGAGCCGTCAACGGTTTCGCCTTCGCTTTCGATGTCAGCCATTTGTCCACCGATCAAGGCCTCGACGGTGCCTGCGGCCGTCGCCACTTCACGGATGACTCTTACCTGCCGTTCAGCATCGCGCTTCGGGGCGTCGGCAGCCAACACGCGGAACGCTTGAGTCAACAGCGCATCGCCAGCGAGTATCGCGACCGCTTCGCCGAACGCCTTGTGACAGGTTGGCCGCCCTCGCCGCAAGTCGTCGTTGTCCATCGCCGGCAGATCGTCGTGAATCAGCGAATAGGTGTGAATCATTTCGATAGCGCAAGCGGCGGGCATCAAGTCGTCCGTGTCTGCGCCGAAGGCTTCGCCGGCGGCGAGGACAAGCGCCGGCCTGAGCCGTTTTCCGCCTGCGAGCAAGCTGTAGCGCATCGCTCGATGAAGCTGCTCGGGAGGCGTTGTCTCGGATGGCACAAGCCGATCGAGCCATTCGTTCACTTCGGCGGCCCGCCGCGCAAGGTAATGAGTAATCGTTTCAGTTGCGGTCATTCTTCCTCAGGTTCCTCGAAGGGCACGGGCTTGTATGCGCCGTCGTTGCCGCGAAGCAATATTTCGACTTTGCGTTCCGCCTCGTCGAGCCTCTTCTGGCACTCCCGCGACAGACGCACGCCTTGCTCGAACAGCTCGAGAGAACGATCGAGCGGGAGATCGCCCCCCTCAAGCTGGCGTACGATCTGCTCGAGCTCTTCGAGCGAGGACTCGAAACTCTTTTCTGCTGTCATCTTTCACTTCCACATTCTGTAGTGACCGATTATCTTCCAGGCCATCAGCACGTCCTCGATCTTTGCGCCTGCGCCGATGTTGTGAACGACCAGGTAATTTGGCGTATCGCCGGCGACTGCGTCGGTGACAAGACCGATGTGAAGCAGGTGGTTGTCGAGCTCCCAGGCCACGACGTCACCTGGATTGTAGTCGGATGGCTTCCTGGTGATAGGCACTGAGCTGGATCTTCGCTCAAACAAGGTCATTAGATTAGGCACGCGTCGATGGTCGATGTTTGAGTCGGGTTTGCGGGCGCCCCATTTCGCAGGGTACGCCGAAAAGTGCCTTGCCATGTCTTCGTGAATCTCTTTCTGCAGATCGACTCCGGCGTTTCGAAACGCCCTGACAATCACGTCCGCACAGACACCGCGTTCAAGCGGCACATCGCCGTTGGGGTATTCGAGCTTGGTATAAGATGGGTCGTATTCGAAGGTCTGCCGGGTCTGTTCGATCGCCGAATCCACAACTTTCTTTATCTCGGGAGAGTCTGAGATCGGCCTGCGAGTCAAGCTCTCAACTGCAGACCGCTGCGCCGGCGCTTTCATCGCCGAAGCTGCCGCGTCACCCGCGCGAGATGTGCAGGCTGAGACTGAAACAACGGCAAGGAAGCCCGCGGCTATAAGCGCGAAGTCTCGCACGTGCGCCGGTGACATTCGTATGCTGAAGAAAGCTCCCATAAGATTTCGGCAATTCTACCTGGTCGCGAGAATAAGTGGTGATGGACCCGGAGCTTCGATCGTAGCGACTTTCTTGAAGCCCGCGTCCTTCAACCACTCGCGGTACTGGCGCATTGTGAAGACGTTGCCGTGCTCAGTGTTCAAAAGCATGTTCAAGCCGAATACAAGCGGCAAAGCTGGGCCAGTGCGCTCGTCGTTGGGGACCATCTCGCCTATCAACAGCATTCCGCCCTCGTTCAGTGAACGGGAAGCTTTCTTGATCAGCTTCTTGCCCCACTTCTCGCCTTCACTGTGAATGATGTGGCCGAGTATGACGAGGTCGAACTTGTTCCGCCCGAAGTCCACTTCGCGCAGATTTCCTTCAATGTAGTCGTATCGGTCCGCGACGCCGAATCGCTCGGTGAACTGTCTGGCCACCTTCGTTACTTCTGGATAATCGACCACCGACACGCGGGCGTCCGGGATAGCCTGCGCAAACGCGATTGACCAGGGCGCGGCGCCGGCTGCGACATCGAGAATGCGACTGATCCGTTTTCGAGTCTTTTCAGGAATGGCCGCGACTGCGGCTCGCGCTGCCCCGTAGCTCATCGGGAAGATGGCCGCGACGAGCTGAGGAAAAAATTCGCGCCCGGCTTCTTCAAGGTCAACGGCCTTGAACGGCCGGCCACTCTTCACGACATCGGTGAGATGTGCCCAGCTCTCCCACACGAGTCTTGTTTCATAGACCATCGGGCCCAGATAAATATCGCCCCCGCGAACGAGAAACTTTTCCGAAACAGGTTCAAGCCCGTACTCGTCACCTTTCTTGTTCAGATAGCCGAGGCCGACGAGCGCATCGAGAAGCATTACCACTCCGCGCCCCGAAGCTTTGGCTGCGCGCGCGATCTCTTTTGCTGAGTGCTTGCCAGCCGCAATATGAGTGAACAGATCAAGCTCTGTCCCGGCCATCAAAGCCTGGGCGTTCCTCGCCGCCCAGAGGTCGTCAAGAATACGTTGCGGTGTTACATCCATTTGTTTTGCTGCTTGTGCCATTCGATATGTATCTCCCTGGTTTGGTTTTTGACTAGTTCTTCGTACAATCCATCTCGCCTTCAGACACGCGGACACGGACTCGCTCGCCGGAGCTGACGTCGCTCGCGCGTTTGATTACTCGCCCTTGTTTGTCAAACGCGATCGCGTAGCCGCGCGCAAGCACGCCGAGCGGCGACAGCGACTCTAGCTTTCCAGCGGCCAGCGAAACTCGCTCGCTTCCTCTATCGAGCACCGCCCGAGCGGTTGCTTGAAGAAGCCCGCC
>DATLWF010000636.1:0-13219 GCA_035576605.1 Blastocatellia bacterium
AGGCTAAACGTCCTGCGGTAATTTCATCGGAGGATTTCATATGAGATCAAGAGTTGAGTTGAGAAAGGTGCTGACGGCGGCAACATTCCTGTTCACCCTGTCAGTGCTCGCATGCGAGAACAAGGAGACAGGGGGATTCAAACCCGAGATTCAGCCGCTCCCTGCCGGCCTCGCCCGTTACGAGGCGATGGAGATCCCCGCAGACAACCCGATGACACCGGAGAAAGTCGCTCTGGGCCGACAGCTGTTCTTTGACAAGCGGCTGAGCGGCGATGGATCGCGCTCCTGCTATTTCTGCCACGTGTGTGAGCACGGGCTTACCGACGGACAGGCGAAAGCAACAGGCGCGTTCAACAAACCGTTACCTCGCAGCAGCCCGACGCTCTGGAACATTGGGTACCACAAGATGTTCTACTGGGACGGGCGGAGCCCTTCACTCGAGAAGCAAGCAATGGCTGCCTGGACGGGCGGCAACATGGGAGCGAAGGATCATGAAGCCGAGATACTTGCCAAGATCAATGGGCTGCAGGGCTATCGTTCCCAGTTCCAGAAAGTCTTCAGCGGCGACGCCACCGGGGAAAACATTATGCAGGCCATCTCCGCTTTCGAGCGCACGATCATCAGTGGAGACACCGCCTGGGACCGCTGGCAGGCCGGAGACCAGTCAGCCGCATCCGAATCCGCGAAGCGCGGATTTGACGTCTTCAAAGAAGCCAAGTGCAACAACTGCCACGACGGAGTGCTGTTCACCGATCAGCAATTTCACAACGTCGGCATAGGAATGGATGCGCCGGAGCCTGATGCCGGCCGCGGCAAGATCAGCAACAAACCCGAGGAAACCGGCGCATTCGAGACGCCGACGCTCAGAGACATCGCGAAATCGGCCCCGTACTTTCACGACGGAAGCGTCGCTACATTGGAAGACGCCGTAGATCTTATGTTGAACGGCGGAAAGCCGAACCAATACCTGGACAAGAAGAATCTTGAGAAGCGAACCATCACACCTGAGCAGAGACGCGACTTGTTGGAGTTCTTGAGATCGCTGAACGTGGACTGCAGGCTCTCGGAGCCGCCACTGCCACAAAAGTAGCGGAAAAGGGTAGCATAGACTTTAGTCTGTGTTTGACGATGACCCTACACCAAGGATCCGGACACGAACTAAAGTCTATGCTACCCCCGTTAAGCCGACCGCTTTGCCGGCCGGCTTAGTTTAATCATTTATGCTGACCGTACCCATCACCGCCAGGAACGTCCTCTGATAATCCTGACTTTCGTCTTGCGGCGAAACCGCAACCAGGTAAAACAGGTCGCCGTTCTTGAGCATCGTCGTGTACAGGGTGACGACTTCGGGCCGGCCGCTCAATTCTGAAATGTTCGTCAATGAGACCGCGAGCGCATCACGCCTGCCGAGTGTTTCGCGCTGGTAGCCTCCGTTTCGGCGCAGATTCTGGTTACCTTGAGTAAGCTCGCTTATCAGCTCGTCGGTCGCTGCTCTTAAAGAATTCGATTGCGCGCGGATCGCGCCGACCTGGATTCCGTGTGTGAACAGAAACTGACCCTGATCCTCGCGGTAAGCTCCTTCGGGAGCAAACGTCACGCTGTCGTTTGAGGGCAGCTCGCGCCAATTCTCCGGCACGCTGATTCGAAAGTTGTTTTCAGAGTAATTTCGAAGGCGCGACGAAGGATAGTCGACCTGTTGTTGTCGGCCGTTTTGTTGTGGGTATCGCTGGCCGCCCTGTTGCGGATAACGTTGATCGTCCTGCTGGGGATATCGCTGGCTGCCTGGCTGGGGATACCGCTGATCGTCCTGCTGAGGATATCGCTGGCTGCCTTGCTGGGGATATCGCTGATCGTCCTGCTGGGGATAGCGTTGATCACCCTGATCGGGATAACGTTGATCGCCCCGCTGAGGATAACGCTGTTGGCTGCGGCCGATTTCCTGCATCGAGCGAGCCCGAGGCATCTCGCGTAAAACCGCCTGAATTTGAGTGAACGCGTCCGTGTTATGAATCGGGTTGTTGACTTGAAGGGAATCTGCTTCGCGATTGATGTACTCGAACCGATTGCCCGGGTTTGGGTGATCGCTCAACCACTGCGGGCCCCCGCTACCTCCTTGTCGTTCCAATGTGCGAAACATATTCGCGAGATCGTGCGCATCGTATCCGGCGTTGGCCATTATGTGTGAGCCGAGTATGTCGGCCTGCTTCTCGTATTCGCGGCTGAACTTCAAAAAGTAAGCGCCGATTCCCATCTGGCCCAGCTGCCCGACCCCCGGGGCGCCCAGGACTGCGCCGAGTATTCCGACGGCGACGGCGCCGGCCTGATATTTCTGGGCCTTGGAAGCTTGAGCCGTTCCGTGCCGTAGGGCGACGTGACTGATTTCGTGCGCCATCGCGCCTGCTAATTCGCCTTCGTTATGCGCGGCTTCGATCAGTCCACGATTTACATACGTGAAGCCGCCCGGCAAGGCAAACGCGTTCAGATCGCGAAGGTCCAAAACTTTGAAAGTGTAATGAAATTGCGGATGCTGAAATTCGGCGGGAATCGCTTCGACCAGCCGCCGGCCAACTCGTTCAACGTAATCCTGCGCACCCTGGTCGTGGAGCAACGGCAGTTGACGCTCAGCCTGTTGCGCTGCCTTCCTGCCCATCTCGACGTCCTTCGCTTCACTGTACGGGTTCTTAGGCGCTACAACGCGCGTTTGCGCCAGGCTTGCGATCGGCAATGCGAGCACTGATAACGACACCAGCACGCTCAAACGCGCCCTTAGACTGACCATTGTCTTCATATCCACCTCCGGTAAAACATCGATAGTGCAGGCTTTAGCATTGCAGGGAGAACTACACCAGTCATTAGGATTCTTACCCCGCACGAAAAGTTGTAGGACCCTTTCTGCGGGCCATCAGCAAGAACGCTTCCGAGCTTCAATACTAATGCATCGCGCCCTCTTTTCCATAACCAGATTTCGGTCGCTCTGTGTGAATGTTCGCGAGTGATTCGGCTTCGCTGACCTCTCGTTCGGCAGCTCGCTCATTTCGCTATCAATGTTGCGCTCATTCCGGAGGGGGAAATGTCTGCGCGTTCCTGTGAAACTCACGCGAGCACTTTAAGACGGGCTCTTTGCCGAGCTGAAACGTCTTCTTCTCGGTGCGCGGACAATCTGCCGAAGCAAGCAAGCCACTTATGGCGCAGACCTCAAGCGTAACCTCGTCTTGGTCACGAGATCCCGCTTCGCTGTCCGAAGGTGACAAGTCCTGCGGTTCCTGAATGTCCGATGTCTCGTCGGGTGCAGTCTCCGCGATCGCGTCCTCGGTGCAACTGGAGGATGGCTCGGTTCCTGCGAGGAATACCTCCTGTATGCGCGAGGGAGAATCAGGGCCGGCCAAACACCCAGTCGCGGGGTCAATTTCGACCGTAACTATTCCGCCTGGTCTGGCAAAAGAATCCCCGCCGAGCTCCGGACGAAGGTCGAGGGCCTGTTTCATGAAATCCGCCCACATTGGAAGGGCTGCGTCCGACGCTTTCATTCGAAGATCGCGGTTGTCGTCAAATCCGATCCAGGCAGCGCAAACTATCCGCGGAGTGTAGCCTACGAACCAACCGTCGCTCGACGTCCCGGTCTTGCCGGCTATCGCACCCTTCAGCCCCATTGCGCGGAGCCTCGATGCAGTACCCTCATCAACGACCGACTGCAATAGAGTAGTCATCAAGTAAGCTACCTGTGGAGAGAAAACGCTGGTACTCGACGGCTTGAGTCGTTCGGCCGGTCCGACCTTCTCCCCACCACTGATGCTGGTGATTGGAATCGGTCGAAGCGCCACCCCATTATTTGCGAATGCCGTATACGCGGCCGCCAGTTCAAGCGGCGAGACCTCGCTTGTACCCAGGGCCATCGAAGGATAAACGCGTGGCCTTTCCAGCCCGCTCTTCGCGGCCACATCGGCAACGTTGCCAAGACCCACGCTCATTGCAAGCGCGACCGCGGGAACGTTAAGCGAACGCCTCAAGGCTTCGCGCAGAGTCACATTCCGATTAGTGAAGCCGCCATGATAATCGCTCGGTTTATACTCTGACTTTCCGCCATCGGAGTAGAATGTTTGCGGCGTGTCCGAAATCAGGCTCGCCGCCGTGTATGATCGCGTGCTGAGGGCTGTCGCATAAACAAACGGTTTGAAAGCCGACCCGGGCTGGCGCTTTGCGTCAGTCGCGCGATTCAGCTGGCTTTCGTCATAACTCCGTCCCCCAACCATTGCCAGCACTTCTCCGGTGTGCGCGTCCATCGCAATGAAGGCTCCCTGCACTTGCTGAGGAGCCTCGCCTTTTCGGGCCGAACGCGAGAGTGTCTTATCGAGCTTTTCTGTCTGACGCTGCAGTGCACCATAAGCCGCGCGTTGCAGTCGAAGGTCCATCGTCGTGGTGATCCGGTGCTGAGATGACAGACGCTGTGGTCCATACCGGTCGTCGACAAACCTCTGCGCATAATCGATAAAGTAGCTCGTGCCGAAATCATTCTGCACTTCGTGCTTCTTGATCTGAAGTGACTCGGTCTTTGCCGCCGCTGCTGCTTCGGGCATGATCGCGCCCGTACCCACCATCGCGTCGAGAACCAGGTTGCGCCTTTCCACTGCGCGCGCTTGATCTTTATGCGCCGAGTACCGATTCGGCCCGCAAATCAATCCGGCGAGAAATGCACTTTCTCCCAGACTCAGTTCGTCCAGGTCTTTGTCGAAATAAACCTGTGCTGCTTGCGCGAATCCGTTGATGGCGAAGGTACCGCTCTGTCCGAGGTACACATCATTGCAATAGAGAGTGAAGATCTCCTGCTTCGAGAGTCGCGATTCCAGGATGATCGCCATCGCCGCTTCTTTGAGCTTTCGACTCAAGGTCCGGTCGGCGGTGAGAAAGTCGTTCTTGATGAGTTGCTGCGTAAGCGTCGACCCGCCTTGAACGAATTCACCGTGATCCAGGTCCGCCTTCAGCGCCCGAAGAATTCCGCGCCAGCTCACTCCATTATGACTGAAGAAGCTGTGGTCCTCCGCCGCAACAATTGCATTACGCAGGTTGTCAGGTATGTCTGAGAACTGCACGGCTATCTTCTTTCGACGGTCTCCGTCCCGCACAGTCGCAAGCAACTCGCCTTCGAGCGCTGCCGACGATAACCGTTCCCGGGTCATCGGGTTTGTTAGTGAGATCACACGCCCGCTCTTGTCTTCCTGAATCCGCAAAGGATTACCAGGTTGACTTGAGGCTGCGCCCCCCGGGAATACCAGCATCGCATTCCCATCGACCTCGAATGAGCCGACCGCGTTTTCTTCACCAGCCGGCCGTTGTTGGTATCCCACCGCGCGCAGGTAGTCAGTCAATTCATCAATCGGCAGGTGGTCTCCGATCGACAGCTTAAACGGACCGGTGAATATGGCCACGGAATTATCAAGCGAACTGCCTTGGAGGCGCGCATCGATCTCAGCCGCCAGCTTGATATAGTAATAGGTGGCGACGAATGAAAACGCGGCAAAGAAGACGGCCAGGACCAGAAGGACTCGTGGTTGCGCACAGCGACGGCCTAATGCCTTCACGCTCGCGGGCAAATGAGACAGGATAGCAGCAACGCGGTCCTGCCACAGTTGACGTACGGTATGGCCAGGCTTTCGAACCACGACTGTGCGGTATCGAGGCTTAGCATTGGTTCCGCTGCCAATTCTCACTGCGAGTCCCATTCGGTCTCCTTGTCTTCAAACAGGGCAAAGTCAGTTACAGGTCTTCAAAGAGGCAAGGCCAGTGCCAAGCGTTCCGCTAATAGCCACAGATCGCGTAGAAATTAACCAAAGCATAGACTGCCTGTGGATTAGCGGTAAATGTATGAACTGGTCTTCTTCTGGTCCCAGTTGATGCTGTCTACGTTGTCCGGGTCCGATGCAAAAATCTCTTCGCTGAGCTGATCAGTGCTCAGGTGACCGTTTACATTAACGTAATAAACGATCTTGCCCGTCGGGTTATCGGGATCCTCGCGGTCCACTTTCCGCAATTCGGTAGTCATGTTTCTTTTCTCGAATATCTCGCGAAGCACCTGATCGGTTTCTTCGACCTTACGACTGGTGACCGTCAGCTCCATCGCGCGAAATATTTCCTGGGGCTCGTAGTACTCAAGCACAGACAAAACCAGGAGCGAGAAGAGCGACAGGATGATTGCGACCTCGACCTTCCCTACTCCCGACGCCAATCCTATCGCCAGGCTCATCAATAGAACCGTGATTTCCTTTGGGTCGCGAATGTTGGTTCGAAATCTGACCAGCGATGCGGCAGCGAATATGCCGAAGGCTCGGGCCGCGTTGTCGGCCACAATCATCATCAGAGCGGCCGCCACGATTGCAAGCAGTATCTGAGTCTGCGCGACATAGGGATTCCGTTGAAGGATGGCGATCTCTTTATGTGGACGGAAGGCAAGCAGCGCAGCGAGCAGTCCCGCGAGAGCGAGTTTTAGAGTGATTGACGCGGCCATCGGCAGCCACGCCATTGGCTCTTGTTCATTTGAAGCTTGTCCGCCAAACAATCCAGAGAGTCCGGGTTCACTTTGGCGCGCGGTTGAAGGCAATGCCGCAGGCGGAGGGGCGGTCACCCGAGGCGAGCTCTGTTTGCCGGTATCCTGAACAGCCGGCGTGTTTGCACGCCCGAATATCAGATACATCCCCAAGACCACCACCGCCACGCCCCCAAGAAGCAGCGCCAGCCCCAGAACGGGTATTTTCTTCATTTTGGGCAATCGTCGCTTCCACCCTCGTCCGAAGGCCGGCCAGGCCCGGTGAATAGCTCGCCGCCCATTGAACCCAACATCGCTGCCGCGCTTTTCTTGATTCTCCGTCGGGGCCACGCTATCCGGTCGCAAAGTGTCCTGGTGAATCTCATCTTGCTCATGATAGTTGCTCATAATGGCCCTCCTCTCGCTAGAATCGAACACAAGGCAGGCACAAGTATGGTATGAACCCGCAAATCGGATGCCGCGGGAGCGCGGTGCTACAGTGTTTGTTTAGGTGTCGGCTTTAGCGACTAATCTCGTGTAAATAGGCGAGTTGAACCGGCAGGCTACTGCACACCTTCCATTGTTTCGGCGATGAGCTGATCGACGACTGTATTAAAATCGCCCGTTGCCTCGAACGTTCTTAGCTGGCGATCGGCGCTGGTGCCGCCTTCCAGAATCTGGTGGATGTAGTCGAGCTCCTTGCGGCTGCCCAATTCGTCGACCACATCGTCAACAAACGCGAGCAACTCGAGGATCAAATCGCGAACGGGAACCTCCGTTTGCTTCCCGAAGTCTATCAGCTTGCCGTCCAGACCCCAGCGCACTGCCCGCCACTTGTTTTCCTGAATGAGCGCGCGCCGATAAAGACGAAAGCCCATGTTCATCCGATAGAGCTTGGACAGTTTCGCGACTATAGCCTGGATTAGCGCTGCGAGCGCTATGACTTCGTCGACTCTCGACGGTATGTCACAGATGCGAAACTCCAAGGTTGGGAACGTCGGGTGAGGACGCACGTCCCACCATATCTTCTTCGGTTTGTCGATGCACCCCGTCTTGAGAAGAAGATTGACGTAGTTGTCGTACTCAGAATAGGAGCCGAAGTAATCGGGAATGTCGGTTCGCGGGAATTTCTTGAAGATCTCCGAGCGATAGCTCTTGAGCCCGGTCCTGGTTCCCATCCAGAAAGGCGAGCTCGTGGACAGCGCCAACAAGTGTGGCAGGAAGTAGCGCGCCGCATTCATCAAGTGTATCTGCGCTTCGCGATCCTCGATGCCGACGTGCACATGCATCCCGAATATCAGCAGCGACTCGGCGAGCACCTGCATTTCGTCTATCAGCGCCTCGTAGTGTTCGCTGGGAGTGATCTTTTGATCCTTCCAGCTCGAGAACGGATGAGTCGAAGCCGCGGCTATGCAAAGACCTTTGCTCTTGGCGAGAGTAGAGACCGTGCGGCGGAGCTTGATTAGATCGGCGCGCGCCTCCTGGATGTTAGCGCAGATACCGGTGCCGACTTCGATCATCGACTGGTGCATCTCGGGCTTGACCTGCTCGCCCAAAAGCATGCGCCCCTCATCCATCATCTCGGTTATGTGCGAACGCAGCTCGCGCGTGACCGGATCGATAATCTGAAACTCTTCTTCGATTCCCAGAGTGAAGTCAGGCATTAGAACCCCAGAATTTCCGATTGCCTATTCTAGTGTACGTCCGCCGCACCATATCGACATTCGCCAATCGGCAATCGGCAGTTACTTCAGTCGACAATCATAGTCGGGACCATGCCGGCCCCGGAAGTAACGTTAGCAAGCGACGACGACGAGAGCCGGGTGAAAGCCCCCGAGACCTTACCAAAAAACAACAGCGGGTCGAGGTCCAGCAGCTGCTCAATCATATGCACACCGGTCTCGTCGACGAACGGGAATACTTCGCGTGAAGTCGTCACGCGTTCTTGAGCAAGATAGTCGGCACGCAGGGCTTCTTCGATTGCGCGGTCCCAGGCGCCCTCATCGGATTCCCAGCCGATGAAGATGCCGTGCCCGCCATAGTCGTCGTTCGGCTTCAGCACCAGGGTGTCTCGCTTAGCCCGTACAAATTCGAGCAGGTCAATCTCTTCTCCGCCGTGAGTCGTCTTCGCATGCTCAACCCTGCGCGTCCACGGCACTGACCGCCTAATCGCCTGTCGCTCCGCATCTGAGAAGTAGTGTTGATGCCGCTCATCTGTCAGCACTCCGAAGAGCATTTTCTTGTGAACGTACTTGGTGCGAAACGAATTCACGAACACCGCCGCGCCGGTCTTGTAAGCTTCGACGAACGCCTGACACTCATCTACCTTCTCGAGCAGCTCGGTAGTCAGCACTCGCCTGTAGACCAGATCGATCGTGAAATCGGCGTGGTGCAACTTCCCTTCCCGCAACTCCAGGTCGCGCGGATCGGCTATCGTCGTCAAATAACCCTGTGCTTGAAAGAACTCCTTGAACAACTCGAACTCTCGCTGGGTCGGCAGTCCCCGATAATCCACGATCGCGATCTGAGGCTTCTCGCCGCGGCCGCGAACGCGCTCGTAGACTGCAAGCAGCGCGTCCAGCAAGTTCTGCCGGCAATACATCGGCGTGACTCTGCGTTGAAGCGAGAACTCGCGCATAAGCGGCAAGCCGCAAAAGATCTCCGCCGCTACATCCTGATAAGCGATCCCGGCAGGACACTCGGCATTCAACTCGACAAACTGATAAGTCTCGTCAGTCAGAAAGGAATCCAGCCGCGATGTAACCGAAACTTCTTCGTAGCCCGGATCGACGGCGACCAATTCACGCTCCCCTTGGGTCAACCCTATCTGATCGAGCATAAGCTTATCGGCAGGCGCAAGGCGGCCGACTTTCTCGATCGCTCCCCATACGGTCTCGCACGTTCGCGTTATTTGCTGCCATTCGCTTCGGGTGACGAAGTGCGGCCGCAAATAGGGAGACAGCATTCGCCCGCCAAAGACGAAGCGCGCTTCGCTCAATCGCTGCTCGAGAAAAGCGCGCGACTCCTCAAGCAGCCCCGGCTTGCGCTCGATCAGTGAGTTGTAGTCGTTAGCTGCCTGGCTGGTCATCGGTGGTAATAGGACGTCTCGTATACTTCCAATACGTCCTATAGGTCATATACGTCCTATAGGTCCTATATTTGCGCCGCGGGCTTACTAGCGCTCGGCCGTTTGATCTCGTGATTCAAAAGCTCGTTCCATCTGTGACTGGCTATCGTCGGCTCTCCGTGCAGCGCGGTCTCAATCGCCAGGTCGGCGACTTTTTCAACCATCCACTTGAAATAGATCGAACCTACCGACCACCAGTCGGCATCAGGCGCCGGATTCATATAATCGATCGCGTAAGGTACGCCGCCTGCAATGGCAAACTCGACGGTGTTGATGTCATACCCGAGCGCCTCGTTGATCTGAACCGTCTCGCGCCGCACTCGCGCGTCCATCTCAGGATCGAGATAGTTGTCGACGACCAGATAACGCTGAAAAATCGGATCGTAAGGCATCGGGCATACGTCCTTCTTCCCGATGCAATAAGACCTGACGTAATGAGTGAACGGAACGTACTCCTGCAAGACCATGCAGTCGGTCCCGCTGGCGTCGTATTTTTCCATCAGCTCTTCACGATTATTCACCCGAGAAACTCCGCGCCAGCCGCCTCCGTCGAACGGCTTGATGAAGGCAGGAAAGCCGATATGCTCGATGATGCCGTCCCAATCGAGGGGATACTCGAGGTTCCTGAGTGATTCAGCAACGACGCCTTCTTTGTATTCTTTTTGCGGCAGCAAAATCGTCTTCGGCACGGCAATGCCCAGATAAGTTGCGAGCGAGTAGTTGAAAAACTTATCGTCGGCGTTCCACCAGAATGGATTGTTTATAACTTTCGCTCCGGCTAGCACCGCGCTCTTGAGGTAAGCTCGATAGAACGGCACCTCGTGCGAGATTCGATCAATTATGGTGTCGTACGGGCTAGGCTCAGCCATCCGCACCCCGCCGAGCTTTATGTATTCCGCAGTGACTCGGGCGTTGCGGTTGTTGATCTCGCTGATAAGGGCTTGAGGAAAAGTCCCCTCGCGGCCCACGAGTATCCCGATCTTCATTATGTTCCTCCGCATTGAATGACGCGGCGAATTCTATAGTACGCCTCCGAGCCGGAGCAACCGACCTCTTCGAGTACGGCGGCGCGTCTTCTGCGCGTCTTCTGCGCGTCTCTGCGCGCCTCTGCGGTTATTCTTTCCTCCAACAAGGACTTCCAGGGCGCCAGGCACGCAGAGAGACCCCAGTGTGCTTCGTGGGCATTGGCGCATCATACGAGGTTCGGACTATTATCCCTCTCGGTGCACCCGTCAATACACCTCGAGCAGACAGGAGAACGCTTATGCTTCCACTTAGGGTCAATCGTACTTTGAACGCATTTCTATCCATCACGCTTCTGTGCATCGCGCTGCTGGCTGCCTCGTGCACCAAAGCCACGCAGCCATCGAATAGTTCCACCACGTCGTCTCCTTCGGTTGGCTCTTCAGCCGCCGGCGACTTTGAAGGAATGATCGCCATGAAGATGGAAGCAGAAGATCAAAAAGGCGCTGAGATGACCTACTTCCTCAAAGGCCGCCATACCCGGATCGAAACGAAGGTTGCCAACCTTCCTGAAGGGTCGGCGGTGATGCTCTGGGACCTGGAAGGCGGGAAGGTAACAACGCTGATGCCGTCGAGAAAAATGTACATGACTATGGACATGAAGGCGGCCGCCGAAAACCTAAAAGAGATGAAGAGATCTCAAGGTAAAGAAGAGGCCGAGTTTCCGAAGCTCACACCGACTGGCAAGCAAGAGACCATCGCTGGCTACACGTGCGAACACTGGTTGATGGGTGAGAAGCAAGACATCGATATGTGTGTAGCTAAAGGCCTGGGCTACTTCGGCATGGGAGGTCAATCGGGAGGAGGTCTTGGCTCATTGAAGAACCTCGCGTTCAGTCCCAAACTTCTCGCCGAAGCGGCGGCTCATCCGGAATGGGTGAAGTTTCTGGAAGGCGGCGCGTTTCCCTTGAAGCTCACCGCCATGGAGGATGGCAAGGTCAAGATGACGATGGAAGCCACAAAGGTCGAGAAGAAAGCGTTAGACGATTCGCTCTTCTCGGTCCCGCCGGATTATAAGGAATTCACTATGCCGAATATGCCGAGCGTACCTGCCGGCAAACAGTAGTTCGCTGAAAGTAGAAAACCCAGCCGTTAAAAATCGAGCCCCTCGAATCCTCACTTTTTTGGGATTGGTGTCGTCTTCCCTTCTGATATAATCTCGCCACTAAGCGCGAACAGAGTACAACACATGTCATTCACAACCGGAACGACTCTCGGACACTACACGATACTCGAGTCAATCGGCGCGGGCGGCATGGGTGAGGTCTACAAGGCCACCGACGCCAGGCTCGATCGACAGGTCGCGCTGAAGATCCTTCCCGCAGCCCTGGTAACCGATTCGGATCGCGTCCGCAGATTCATAGGTGAAGCAAAGGCAGCGTCTGCTTTGAATCATCCGCACATCATCACGATCTACGAGATTGGCGAAGCTCAACTCGACGCGGAGAACCCGCAGTCTGTTGCCCATTACATCGCGATGGAGTACGTCAGCGGCGCCACGCTGCACATCAAGATTCATCGCGAGGATCTCGAACTGAAGAAGCTGCTCGAGTACTTCGCGCAGGTCGCCGACGGGCTGGCCAAGGCTCACGCCGCCGGCATTGTCCATCGCGATCTGAAGCCCGAAAACATTATGGTGACCGAGGACGGCTACGCAAAGATCCTCGACTTCGGACTCGCAAAGCTGATCGAGGCCGACGAGCCTATTGGGCTATCGAGCGTGGACCCCGGCGAGGCGGCGACAGCTGTGATGGACAAAACGCGCCCTGGCGTCGTCATGGGAACCATAGGTTATATGTCGCCCGAACAAGCGCAGGGGAAACCGGTCGATCCGCGCTCGGATATTTTTTCCTTCGGCTGCATTTTGTATGAAGCCGCCACGCGCCATAAGCCTTTCCAGGGCGACTCGGTCATCGACTCGCTGCACAAGATCGTCTACAGCCAAGCGCCGCCGATCGCCAACTCGAACCCTGACGCGCCCTTGGAACTTCAGCGCATCATACGCAAATGCCTCGCTAAGGATCCGGCCGAGCGTTACCAGTCGATCAAAGACATCGCCATCGATCTTCGCGATCTGATCAAGGAGTATGACTCACAGCCGAAACTTTCCGGAATGTTTGCTCCTCAGCCGACTCTCACTGAGGGTTACCAACCATTTACTGCCCAGCATCCGTTTCAGCTTGCGGTGACCGAAGCTCAGTCGGTCGTCACTGCTCCGAGCGGATCAATGCCGAGCGGGCCGGTGTCCGCAATCACGCAAACGTCAGAGCGCCACGGACGCCGGAGCGCGATACTTGCAGGCCTGCTTTTATTAGCGGTCATAGCGGTGATCTCGATCTACCTTCTCGTTGCTCAGAGGTCCAGCAAGTCAACGGGACCTGCCTTTCAGAACACGGCAATCAGCAAGCTCACAAGCACTGGGCGAGCACAGGGTGCTGTCATCTCCCCGGACGGAAAGTACGTGGTGCACGTAGTCAACGAAGCGGGCAAGCAGAGTCTTTGGGTGCGCCAGACGGCTACATCGAGCAACGTCCCAATCGTCCCTCCTGATG
>DATLWF010000637.1:0-3283 GCA_035576605.1 Blastocatellia bacterium
TCTCTTTCTTCATTTTGATAGCCGCGCTGCTTGTATTTTCTATCCATTAGAGTCTCCCTGTTAAAAGGACAGGCAAGTGTGTGTGGTTGTTACTAGCGTCCGTTCCCGGTTAGTTAGTGATTGTACTGCCAGTCCAGCAACAAACCTGGCCGGCGCCGGTTGTTGCCCTTAAATCGATCGGAACCTTGTTCGGGGTTTCCAAGAACGATAGATGTGCCATTTCCCTTATACAGCAAGACCGGACAGGAATCAAACGTTTTCTGATTTTGTATTGTTGTTTTTTCGTTACCCTCTAGCCGCATCAAAACAGCTTGATCATCAGCCACATCAAGATCACATGAAGAGACCATATCGTCAAAGCGAACGGCAACTGAAACTTTATCACTCCATACTGATCACGCATGTTCAGGAGGGCAGCCGGGACGATGTTGAAGTTCGCGGCCATCGGCGTCATCAGTGTTCCGCTCGACCCGGCGGTGAGCGTTATTATTGCAACCATCTCCGGCCTGACCCCGAACGGCTGTATGATCAGCGGCGCCAACACTCCGGTTGCTATCACCGGAAAAGCGGCAAACGAATTTCCCATCACGATCGTGAACAACGCCATTCCCAGACAATTCGCAAGCACGAGCAGGAAGAGATTGTCGGCCGGAATGATTCGATAGATACCGCTCGCAATCAGATCGCCAACCTTCGCCGCAGTGAAGATCACTCCAAGCGAGGCAAGCAGTTGCGGCAGAATGTTAACCGCGCCCATCGCGTCATTGAGCCGCCGGCCTTCCTGCATCATGACCGGCCACTTGTCTTTTGTTATCCATAAGCTTGCAGCCATCGCGACGACCCCACCCAGGCCCAAACCGACGAGCGCAGCACGAGTCGCATCCAGATGAGTCAGTTCCTGCAAGTAGCCGGCTGGAACGAGCCAACTTACGGCTCGGAACGCTAGAGCGAAGCCAAAGGTCACGACAGGGATCAGCAACACCGGGATGAAGATTCGGCCGCCAAGCCGCCGGGCGTGCTCGGTCTGTTCAGCTTTCGAAGATTCGTTGTAGTGTCCGCGACTCACTCCGCCGGTTCCGTCGATGACAACCATCGCCAGCACCAGTAATCCAGTTACCCAGTAACGCAGGAAGCTGCCGAATACGAAGATTGTGCCAAGTATCAACCAAAAGCTTCCGCTGCTGCGTCTTCGTTTGTTAGCGCGATCGCGGAATGTCATCCCGGCAAAGCCCCAGAGTACCAGGCCGGTCAAAACATACACCGCGTCGAGGCTCAACAGCGCAACCGCGATCGATTTCATCATCGCGACCCCGCCTTTCGCCGGTATCGCAAGTCGAGCAGCCAGAATTGAATCGCTCCGAGGATGACGGAGAGCGTAGCGATCGGAATGGCGAACATCACGAGGCTCCACACGCTTACCGCATAGCCGAGCCCGGCCATCACGCCTAACACCAGCAGGATGCCCGGCTGCACCGGCGAGAGATTCTGCCCGTAGAAATTCCCGTAGTTCTCGCTCGCCGAATTAGCCGCTTTAATTTCTTCTACTATGTCCTCGGGAACCTCCTCTGCGCTCGAGGCTCCAAACGTCGCTTCCGCCGCGCCAACCGACATCGGAAAGATCAGCGGTCTGACGAATGACGGATGTCCGTTAAGTCTGACCCCGAGGATTCCATGGAGCACTCGGAAGAGTTGATAAACGATTTGGAGACGGCCCACCGTCGCGGCAGCAAACCGGCGAATAAGCGCGGCGGATTGTTCCTGCAAGCCGTATTTTTCAGCGAGCCCTATCGCCGGCAGCGTGATGATGAACAGGGTCATCAGCCTGTTTTCGGCGAACGCCTGGCCAAGCATGTTGATGATGCCATCTTGACCCGGCTTTGTGAGGAAGGGAAGCGCTTGAAAGATGCCTTCGCTCGAGAAGAGGGGCAGTCCAGCCGCGATCCCGGTGACAAGCCCCGCCGTGACGACCACGAGCGTAGTGCGCAGACGAAGCGCTAGCCCGATGATCACGATCACAATTCCGCTTAGCTTCAACAAGTCCGCGAGATGCACATTCCCTCCCTGGTTCGGCCCGGAATAAGAGCCGCAAATATTCTTGCGAGTCTACTCTATTCGCATTGCGAACGTCACGGCGTAAGGACTCCATCAAGACTCGAGTCTTCTAAGAACCCATTTGGGTGAGAGCTAACAAAAGTGCTCGAACCCCTACCCAATTTCGACGCACTTGAGATATACTGCCCCGTCCTTATTCTGACCAGAAGTTCTGTTGGGTAGGAACGCGAGGTTTTGCCGTTCGCATGTCTCCCGGCAGCTATATATTTCCACTTATCAAGTCGTGCCCGAATCGAGGCAGCCACCTCAGTTCGTGGATGACAAAGGGGTGACACACATGACATTGAGACAACCTCAGAAGTTGATTGCTCGCGCGTTGGCAGTTCTCATCCTGAGTATGGCGGTGCCTGCGGACACACCTCAGTCCGAGCGCAGTTTTAGTGATTATTGGGGACCGCAATTCAGCGCCCAGCCTGGCGTTACCGCCTCGCCGCGCTTTAGGCTTCAGGTCGATGGGCCTGACGCACCTGCTCCGGGGCCGGCGACAAGCACGCTCATTCGCTGGAACTCGATCGCGATTGACGCCAGCGGGCTTGACCACACGCCCGTAGCGCCGGGCGAGAACCGGGTCTTCGGCGAGCAGGTCGGGCCCTGCCGAGCATCTCGCGCGATAGCGATCGTCCACATCGCGATGTTCGAGGCGCTGAACTCGATAGTCGGCGGATTCCGCAGCTATGTGGGTCTTTCCCCGAAGAGGGGCCCCATCTCGGGGGACGCGGCAGTGGCGCAAGCGGCGCACGATACGCTCGTCGCGTTGTGGCCCTCACAGACGGCGAACTTTGATCAGAAACTCGCTGAAGACCTTGCCCTCATAACCGACCCACAACTGAGGGTGAACGGAGTCACAATTGGGCATCGGGCTGCCAACGCGATACTGGCGCTCCGAACAGGCGATGGCTCTCAAATTCCTGAGCCTCGCGTCGGCATAGAGTTCATCCCGAGCAACGACGCCGGACATTGGCGCCAAGACCCGATCAGTCACCACCCACTCGCCCTGGGTGCACGATGGGGGGAGGTTACGCCATTCGTACTGGTCTCATCGCACCAGTATCGGGTTCCGCCGCCGCCGCCGATGAACAGCGCGGCGTATACTGACGCCTTCAATGAGGTGAAGCGCTTGGGTGGCGACGGGGTTAATACTCCAACCGAGCGCACCGCGGAGCAAACTCAG
>DATLWF010000638.1:0-10899 GCA_035576605.1 Blastocatellia bacterium
GATCCTTTGACGGCCAGGAACCGCTTGCTGGATGCCATCAATCGGGGTCAAAGGGCTATCAACTATGCCGGTCATGGGAATGTCGACTCCTGGCGCGGCGGTTTGTTCAGTTCGCAGGATGTCAACTCGTTGACCAATCGAGGCAGCCTGTCCGTGTTTATCATGATGACGTGCCTCAACGGATATTTTCACCACGCTCAAATAGACAGCCTTGCGGAATTGTTGATGAAGGCCGAGAATGCCGGCGCAGTCGCGGTCTGGGCCTCCTCCGGCGTCACCTTCCCAAGCGATCAAGGCGTGATGAGCATTGAGATGTTCCGAAGCCTGTTTGATGCGAAGAGCTCTTGGACAATGGGTGAAATGACACAGCGAGCCAGATCGGCAGCCTTAAACAAAGATGTGCGTCTTACTTGGATATTGCTGGGAGATCCGACAACGCGGATCAAGAGGTAGACCGGAGAGAAGCGCTGCTTACCTCCAGGCAGAAACGCAGCACGTGGCGGAGCGACGGTGAACCACGGCTTTGGTCGGATTCGTCCGTCGCTACGCAACGAGGTCGTAGAAAGGCACGCTCTCAGCAGGTTACATGTGACCTGCCCTACTATTCGGCCGTCCCTACGGACGCCACTGGCAAGGTACTTAGTTCCCGTCGTCGATTAGGGGGTACTATTAAGACAATCCTTCGTCGGAGGATTTGTCTCCGACCGCGCAAGCTCGCTGCGAAACTGACCGAAGTGGCTGCGAACCTCGCCCATGTTGACGCCGGCTTCTTTGGTGATCTGGCCAATCGACATTCCGCCGACCAGCTTGGCGATGATGTCGTTCAGGGACATATCAATTCTGTCCGCTAAGAGAACCGCCCCAACGAATTGCCCAAATGGAAAGTCGGTTAGCGAATCGAACTTTGCCTTAAGCTCTTGAGCCGTACCGACGCCAGTCGTATGAGCAGCCAGTATGCAAAACACGACGTTTCGGCCGAGTTGGTCTGACGCTTCCTCGGACTTTGCGCCGGTTTTGTTGGCTTCTTTGTTGAGCTGCTTCATTTCCTGCTTGCTGGAACCTTGACCTTGAGCAAGCGCGTTATGCGAAGTCACCAACATCAGCGTTGCCGCCAGTACCAGTGCCAACCCTGACCTGAGCCTGTTAACTTCTTTCATGTCCAATCTCCTTAGAATGAAAAATGCTCTCCGCGCCAAAGCGGGCGATCTCGTTGGTCGCTTTTCACTTCAGCCTTGCCGCGCCCTGGGAGACCTCCGGTCGGCTATCTTAGCCCTACTCTCTCAATGAGGGTCGCCGCTTTATGTGAGGATGAAATTTCGAACGCCCCTCAAGTCTAGGCTGGCCGATCGCCCACGTCAATAATAAAGAAAAAGGGTGGTGTCCGGGTTTGAATCATTCTCTGCCCAAACTATGCACTAACTGCGTTTGGGTGGTGAATACTGATGGAAAAACCTCCTCGCCAAGTCGCCGAGGATGCCGACTGGCGCAAAAGAGGGTGTAACCAGGACCCCACCGAAGGTTGGCGTAGAGGTTCGATTGCGCGGCACTTACCCGAACATTTCTGACCACACAGCCCGCTGTCGGTGCTCCGGGTCGCATAGACAGATGCCAGGCAACTACAAGAGTCATCACGCGGCGGAATCGCTGATTTGAGAACACCGGGCTCGCGTGCTATCGTTCTTCTTGAAATTCTCTCTGACGTATTACTCCAACGCAGCTAATCACTCGCGAGGAATCGAAGGTGGGCGTCGATCGAGCCCGTGAGGCTCTTCAAAAACATTTCGGATTCTCCGACTTCCTCGAGGGTCAGGCCGAAGTCATCGAGTCCGTGCTCGCCGCTCAGAACGCCGTAGTCGTCATGCCCACCGGCGGCGGCAAGTCGCTCTGCTATCAGTTGCCTGCGTTGATGCTCGAGGGCGTCACGCTTGTCGTATCGCCGCTGATCGCGTTGATGAAGGACCAGGTGGATGCGCTCGCCGCCCGGGACATCCCGACCACTTTTATCAATAGTTCCCTCGGTTACGCTGAAACCAACAAACGGCTGAGCGAGATCCGGCGAGGCATATACAAGCTTGTTTACGTAGCGCCCGAGCGCTTTCGAAGCCAGGCCTTCATGGACACGATCGCGACCGTCAAAGTGAGGTTGTTCGCAGTCGATGAAGCCCACTGCATATCGCATTGGGGACACGACTTCCGACCGGATTACTTAAGGCTCAAAGACGCCGTAGAGCGCCTCGGGCATCCACAGATAATCGCCCTGACCGCAACCGCCACTCAGAAGGTGAGAGCGGACATCAGCGAACAACTCGGCCTAACCGATCCGCGGTATCTCGTAGCAGGCTTCGATCGCCCCAACCTGGCTCTTCGAGTCGTTCACGTCTCAGCAGAGAAAGAAAAACTCGATACGCTGAAGCGAGTAATTAAGATATCCGGGGGCTCCGGAATAATCTACGCCGCAACTCGCAAGACCGTCGAGCAGATCGCCGCCAGGCTCAAGATGGCCGGCCTCAGCGTCGAGCCATATCACGGCGGGATGGGTGAGCTCGAGCGCACCCGCGCCCAGGACAGTTTCATGAGCGGTCGCGTGCAGGCAATCATCGCCACCAACGCGTTCGGCATGGGGATAGACAAACGCGACATTCGATTCGTCGTTCATTATCACTTGCCCGGCTCGATCGAAGCCTACTATCAAGAGGTCGGACGAGCCGGCCGAGACGGTCTTCCCGCTGATTGCCTGCTGCTGTTCAACTACGCCGACACGCGCACGCAACAGTTTTTCATCGAAGGCAACCACCCACCGCCTGAATTGATCCGCCGCGTCTATCATGAGATCGCTTCATTCGGACTCGAAAAAATCGAGATGTCCGCGCGCGAGCTGGCTCAGCGGCTGGGAGAGAAAAACGATATGTCGATCTATTCGGCGCTGGTCGTGCTTGAAAAAGCCGGTCACATCGAACGCGGCCGTGCGACCGACAAGAACATCATCATGCGACTGACCTCTCGCGTGGACTTCGCACTGGATCAGGTCGATGGCGAGTCGGCAGAGGGCGCAGTGCTGCGCGAGCTGATCTTCAATCGAGACATCAATGATCGTGACCAGACGGAGATTGATCTGAACGTGATGGGGCGGGCGCTCGATCTTGACGATGGGCAGACTCGACGCGCGCTTCGAGGGCTTTCAGCGCGGGGCGTCATCTCGTATCGCAACGCGTACCAGGGACGTGGAATAAAGCTGACGGACGATCCGCCGGCCCGCGCTCTCCGAATCGACACAAAGGAACTGGCCGCGCGAGCGGCGGCCGAGCAGTGGAAGCTGCGTAAGATGATCGACTACTGTTATAGCAAAGCCTGTCTACGGCGATTCATCTTGAATTACTTCGGGGATCGCAAGAAGGTCGAGCGGTGTCAGAGTTGCTCGGTCTGCGCGCCGCACCCGGCGAGCTACGTTGACGTTTCGCATTCTGAGCGGGCTCGCGCCCGCGCCGGCACGTTGAGAGTGGGCTCGGCGGCACGCTCCGCCAAGCTTCCGGCGGCTACTGGGATCGACGAGATGATCATCGATAACGCGCCCACCGGCAGGGAGCTTCGCGCCGAGTTGAGAAAGCGCGCCGAGCTTGATCGGGCCATGAGTGGAGCAGTATCCATTGTTCAACCAGGGGCCCCGCTGGGACGCAGCCTCAACCCCGCTGAGACAGTCGTCGTGAGAAAAATATTGAGTTGCGTCGCGAGACTCAACGGAAGGTTCGGCAAGGGAACCGTCGCGGCGGTGCTTCGCGGCTCGAGTTCAAAGCAGGTGACCGACAATCGCCTCGATCAGCTCTCAACATACGGATTGCTCAAAGAGATGACGCAAGACGACATCACCGCATATGTGAAAGCGCTCATTCAAGCAGGCTGCATAGCCGTGGGCAGGGGCCAGTACCCGACAGTGAGCCTCACGGATTTCGGCACAGAAGTTATGACGTCTCGCGCGGAAGTAATGCTAGATTTATGATAGATTCTGATCGGAGTCATTAATGCAAACTGAACAGCCTGCTTCCGGAGTTCTCCAAATAAATGAAAAAGGCTTCGGCTTCCTTCGTCACGCAGAAACTAACTATCTGCCTTCACCAAAAGATGTCTTTGTCCCGCGAAATTTGATTCAGCATTTCAGGCTGAGGGAAGGCGTGCAACTCACTGGGACCTCGAGCCCGTCCGAGGATGGGCACGGCGGGCGCGGGGGGCGCGGCCGCATTCAATCCGATCAACTCACCAGCATCGAACTGATCAATGAAACGGATCCTGATCAGTACTCTAAGATGCCCGAGTTCACCAAACTGACCAGCGTCGATCCAACCGAGCGGCTCGAGTTGTCGGCGGGCAATCCAAACATGTCTATGCGGGTGCTCGACCTGATCGCGCCGATAGGCAAAGGCCAGCGCGGCTTGATCGTCGCTCCGCCCAAGACCGGAAAGACCACGCTTATCGAAGAGATCGCCGAAGCGGTCGCCGATAACCATCCTGAGACTTATCTTGTCGTCCTGCTGGTCGATGAACGGCCCGAAGAAGTGACACACCTGAAACGCCGTGTGCGTGGGGAGGTAATCGCTTCATCGGCCGATCAAAACGCCGACTATCATCTGATGATCACCCACCTTGTACACGAGCGAGTGAAGCGAATGGTCGAATGCAAACAGGATGTTGTGATGCTGCTGGATTCGATCACCCGCCTGGCTCGCGCTTCGAACCGTGAGACGAGCCGACGAGGCCGCACGATGAGCGGCGGCGTTGACTCGCGCGCTCTCGAATTCCCGCGAAAATTCTTCGGCGCAGCCCGCAAGGCGGAAGAAGGCGGCTCGCTCACCATCATCGGCACGGCGCTGATCGACACCGGCAGTCAGATGGACGAAGTGATCTTCCAGGAGTTCAAGGGAACCGGCAATCTGGAAATCCAGTTGGATCGCAGGCTCGCCGAAAGAAGAATCTGGCCGGCGATAGACATCTCGAAGTCCGGCACTCGAAAAGAAGAGAAGCTGTTCGACGCGGACACGATGCCGCAAATCAATCTTCTCCGCAGGGCGCTTGCCAACAAGAAGCCTATCGAAGCGATGGAAATGTTGCTGAAAGGCTTAGGCGAGAGTCGCGACAATCTTGCGTTCCTTGAGAAGTTGAAGCAGAACGCGTGATTAAAAAGGCTGATCGCCAAATTTGGCATGCTCGGACGCGATGCTGCGCAGTGTAACTAAGAACAGCGTGCAGAAAACTAGAGGGGTGAGTCCTGTGCAGAAAGTAGAACCACATACCCTCAAGAAAACGACGACAAGAGAAATCAAGCACCTCTGCGAGAAGATAGCGCTTGAGTTTCACCCCGAGCAGATCATCCTGTTTGGCTCGCACGCCTACGGCAAGCCGCAGTGGGATTCGGATGTTGACCTGCTTGTGATAATGCCTTTTGGGGGCAGGCACACGCGCAAGGCAATCGAGATACTGGATCGATTGAATCCGGCTACCGCGCTTGACCTTCTTGTTCGCACATCCAAGCAAGTCGAGGAACGGCTCGCGATGGGCGACTTCTTCATGCGCGAGATAATCGAACGCGGCAAGGTAATGTATGAAGCCCCTCACTCTTAGAATCACTTCCCGAACACCAATATCACAAAACTGTTAGGCAGCATCGCCGGCCTTGGGTTCGGGCGCTCGGGTGTAGCCGCGGGCGGCGGGCCGTATTGAGCCGTCGCGAGGAACACGTTGTGAGTCTTCGGGTCCAGGGCCATCGTGCGAGCGCCTCGCTGTGTCGGCACGTTCGCTGCGACCGAGTACTTGTCGGCCGAATCCTGGTGAATCACAGTCAGCGTGCCTTCTCCGTTCGAACTGAACGCGAGGCTGGTTTCGGGGTCGAAGCCTGCCGCGTCGGGGCCCCCTCCGATCGGAACGTCCGCGACGACCTTGCCGGTGTTTGCGTCCATCACCGCCATCTTCTTGTTGCCGCAGACTGAAAACAATCGAGAGTGTTTCCGGTCGATGGCCATGCCCGAACAGTCTTCCGCCGGCGCGACCGGCCAGTGGGCTTTGACTTCGAGCTTCCTGGAATCGATGGCCACCACCTCGCTCTTATTATCGAGGTTGACGAAAACCATGCCCTTGCCATCGGCGGTGGCGAATTCGGGATGGCCTCCCAATGCGATCGGGGCAGCCACGTCGCCGGTCTTCGCTTCGATCGCAGACACATCATCGCTGCCGCGATTGAAGGCGAAAACGCGATGCGTCGCAGGGTCGTAGATGATGCAATCCGGATTCTTACCAACCTTCACCTTGCTAATGGGCTTCAACGTCTTCAGGTCAAATATGGTCACGGAGCCATCCCGTCCATTGCTTGTAAAGCCGCGGCCAAGATCATCGGCGATGGCGATGCCGTGCACCCCGGCTGTGTCGGGAATCTCTCCTACCGAGGCGCCGCTGTCCGCGTCAAACACCATCACTCTGGTTCCGCGCGAGACGTAAAGCCGGCGCGCGGCCCCGTCTACTATGAGGTAATCCCATCCGCCTTCGCCGCCGACTTCGATTTTCTTGAGCAGATGGTAACCTGATGCAGGGGGCGCGGCCGTTTTCTGAGCGTAAGTATTGTTAACGAGTGTCGTAGCGCCTACGAACCCGCACAGAACTAACACGCAAAGCATAGATGTTCTTTGTCGCATGGTTGGCCTCTTTGAGTTGTAATTCTCCACTGTTGGCGTCCGAGTCGGATCAGAAAGAAGTCTTCTTCTATCGCCCGCCGCATTGTTTGTCAATCTGATCGCGGTCCATGCGCCCTGCCCGTGCGCGCTTGCTTCGAGCGCGCGGGAATGCTAGAAAAGCGAGCAGCAATGGTACAAGGATCGAGCGGATTCAACGGACGAAGAACGGATCGGACACAGCTTGGTTAAACAATGTGCGCTCCGGCGGGGTTCGCAAGGACAGCGTTTTGCCGGAAGTCGATAGACGCGATTGGAGGTCTAACAATGATTCGAGTAGCTCGTAGTCTGGCGCTCATTGCGTCTGCAATGACTGTTTCGTTGATCATGGCGCAGGCACCATCTCACGCTGGTTCGAACGGCATCGCGCAGTCGAAACAAGACCCGCTCGCGAAGGCGTTTCGCACCGAGCGAAACGGGTGGGTCTACATTCACCTCGAAGGCACGCCCGAGGAAATCGGCTATCAACACGGTTATCTGCTCGCCCGCGAGATCGACGAGTCGCTGCGCGTCTTCAAGAAATACGCGCCGCACACCACTAAGCGTGACTGGCAGTTCTATCGCGACTCGGCGCACGAGCTCTTCTGGAAGAAGATCGGCGACGAGTATCAAAAAGAAATCGAAGGCATAGCGCGGGGGGCTTCATCGCGCGGAGTGAAGGTCGACGCGGACGACGTGCTCGCAATGAATGCGTGGATCGAGCTTTCGTCCTACTACGTGCCGTCACTGCATCAGGCGAGACTAGCCGATCCCGAGCTTCACCAGTCACCGCCGCCGTCGTGTTCCGCGTTCATTGCGACGGGCAGTTGGACCAGGAATGGCGACATTGTCATCGGGCACAACAACTGGATCGACTATCTGATCGGCAGACACTGGAACATTATGGTCGATCTGAAGCCCGCCTCGGGTCATCGCATTCTGATGGATTCGTTCCCGGGCTTCATTCATTCGGGTGACGATTTCTATATCACCGACGCCGGTCTGATGGTGACCGAGACGACCATCACTCAGTTCAAAGGATTCGACACGGAAGGTCTGCCGGAATTCTATCGCATCAGAAAAGCGACGCAGTACTCCAACTCGATCGATGACTGGTTGAAGGTGATGATTGACCGCTCGAACGGCGGCTACGCGAACGATTGGCTGATCGGCGATCGCAAGACGGGCGAGATCGCCCGCCTCGAAAATGGAATCAAGAACAACATAGTCGAGCGCACTAAGGACGGCTTCTATGTCGGATCGAACTTCCCGGTGCACGAGAAGACGACTCGCGAGGAGACAACCTTTGATCCTACCAACGCGGCAAACTCTGCTAACGCGCGCCACCGGCGCTGGGACGAGTTGATGAAGCTCAACAAAGGTAAGATCGATATCAATCTGGCGAAGAAGTTCGAATCCGATCACTACGACGTCGTGCGCAAGCGAGAGGCAGGGTCGGCCAACACATTGTGCGGGCACGTCGAGGCCGACGAGCTCGGTGCGCCCGAATGGGACTGGAAGAACTTCTACCCGGGAGGCACGGTTAACGCAAAGGTCGCTGACAGTCAGCTGGCCGAGCGGATGTCGCTCTGGGGTTCAGTTGGACATCCGTGCGGCGGCGACTTCAAGTTGGAGGCTTTTCTCAAGGCGCATCCGGAATACGCCTGGCAACGCGACATCGCCGGCGACATGCCAAGCGGGGCGTGGACCCAGTTTTCGATAAGAAGCGCCAAGCTGGGTGAGGAGACCGGGATCAAACCCGGCATTCGACAGAACAAAACCGATTACGAGGACGCGGCCCGACGCCGCAGGGATCCCGGCGAGACGCAACCCCCTTCTCGCCCCGGTCAGCCGCGCCCTCCGCAGTAGACGGAGGGCCACGGTGATGAAGGCGATCGGCGCGCTGGCCGATCGCCCCTGCTCAAACCTGCGACAATAACTAGTACAGCTGAAGTACCACGCCGGGTTTGTTGATGTTTACATCTATTTCATGCTTCGAAGGCCCGTGCCGGAAGACGCCGGTGAAATAAAGCGCTGCCAATAGCGCAAGCAGAATCAGCACAACTGCAAGGACCATCATTGCGCCGCTTCCCCCGCCATCCGAGTGAATGTGCTCTTCTACGATTCTATCTGCCATCGTTTTATCCTCCGTTAGTGGTGGTCAGTAGTCGACACGGACTTAAGAGCAACCGCGATGCCAGCATACAGACGGTGCATGAACGCTCTTAATGGCTTAATCCGAATCAACTCGATCGAATCAGATCGGACGGATTCCCACTGGAGTGTACTGGATGAAAACAGTGGCTTAATTGTAGGATTGTCCTTTCAATTCGAATCTACGACCTAAACGGCAAGGGTGGCAGAATGGACCAAACGTATATTCGTGATGTTTCCAAACACGTCGGCGTCGAGATCAAGATCAAGGGTTGGCTCTACAACATGCGGTCGAGCGGCAAGCTGATGTTTCCGCAGATCCGCGACGGGTCCGGCATCATTCAGGGCGTTGTCTTCAAGAAGAACGTCTCTGAACAAGTGTGGAACGATTGCGAGAAGCTCACGCAGGAATCCTCGATCACCGTGACGGGCACGGTCCGGGCCGACGAGCGCGCGCCGGGCGGCTACGAGCTTGATGTGACCGGCGTAGAAGTCCTGCAGATCGCTCACGATTATCCAATCACACCCAAAGAGCACGGCGTCGAGTTCCTGATGGACAATCGGCACCTGTGGCTGAGATCGAAGCGGCAACACGCAATTCTCTCTATCAGAGCCGAGGTGATTCGAGCCGTCCGCGATTTCTTCGACTCGAATGGATTTCTGCTGATGGACACGCCGATCTTCACACCGGCCGCGTGCGAAGGCACTACTACGCTGTTCGAGGTCGACTACTTCGAAGACGCGAAGGCGTATCTCACGCAGTCGGGTCAACTCTACAACGAAGCGACGGCTGCCGCGTTCGGCAAGGTCTACTGTTTCGGACCGACCTTTCGCGCCGAGAAGTCGAAGACGCGACGGCACCTGACCGAGTTCTGGATGGTCGAGCCCGAAGTCGCCTACGCCGAGCTTGACGACATCATGAACCTGGCGGAGGAGTTCATCACCTTCATCGTGCGTCGGGTGCTCGAGAATCGTCGCGCGGAACTGGGCGAGCTTGAGCGCGATATTTCAAAGCTGGAGAAGATCGCGCCGCCGTTCCCGAGGCTTCAATACGACAACGCGGTGAAGATGCTGCAAGAAGCGCACTCTAAGGGCGAGCTTGAACAGCGGTTCGAATGGGGCGGCGATTTTGGTGCGCCCGATGAGACTTATCTGTCGAATCAATTTGATCGTCCGGTGATGGTGCATCGCTACCCGGCGGCGGTGAAAGCTTTTTACATGAAGCCGGACGCGGAGCGGCCCGAGCTTGCGCTGTGCGTGGACGTGCTTGCGTCTGAAGGCTACGGCGAAGTGATAGGTGGCGGCCAGCGCGCGGATGACCTGGAGTACTTGCTGAAGCAGATTCAAGCTCACGGGCTGCCCGAGGAAGCGTTCGACTGGTATCTGGATCTGCGCAAGTATGGAACGTTCCCGCACGGCGGCTTTGGGATGGGGATCGAGCGCTGCACGGCGTGGCTCTGTGGCATCGAGCACATCCGCGAGACGATTCCCTTCCCGAGGATGTTGTATCGACTGAAGCCGTAGCGAATGAATCTGAGCCAAGAAGACAGGGGCCTCAAACAGCAGCTCGATCAGGCATGGCAGCTATTTGTCGCGTGTCGGTGGGATGACGCGCTCCGCCTCTTGCAGTCGGTTCTTTCGATCGATCCAGATAGTGCTATGGCGAACTGGTTGAATTGAGTATTAGATGGACGACAGCGGGAGACGAATAACCGTCTTCGGAGGCTCGCGGTGCGGGCCGGATGCGGCCGAATACAAAGAAGCGCTCAGGCTCGGCCGCTTGTTAGTCGAAGCCGGCTTTGATGTGTGCTCAGGCGGCTACGCTGGTGTCATGGAGGCGATCAGCCGTGGGGCGCACGAAGCGGGTGGTCACGTCATCGGCGTGACTATGGAACAGTTCAAGTCTGCGCCTAATCCTTATCTAAAGAAGATCGAGCCGAGCGCCGATTTCTACGCGCGGCTTCAAATACTAATTCGCGACTCGGCCGGATACATCGCGCTGCGTGGGGGAATGGGAACCGTCACCGAGATATCGCTGGTGTGGAACAAGCTGGTG
>DATLWF010000639.1:0-6802 GCA_035576605.1 Blastocatellia bacterium
ATATCGCGGGAGATTACCGACAAGCTCCGCTTGAGATTGACCGGCGATGAGCAGAAGCAAATCACAAGACGCGACACAACCAACGCGGAAGCCTACCAGTCCTATTTGCGAGGACGCTATCACTGGAACAAAAGACGTGGCGACGAATTGAAAAAAGCGATCGAGGAGTTCCAGCAGGCGATAGACCGCGACCCGAACTACGCACTTGCCTACGCCGGACTGGCCGATTGCTACATGCTGTTGGAACAATACGCAGGCATTCCCTGGAGCGAAAAGGCGCCTAACGCCAAAGCAGCCGCGGAACGCTCGCTGGCAATTGATGACTCGTTGGCCGAGGCGCATACCTCGCTTGCTTTTTATTACCGAATGTCATGGCGCTGGGAGGATTCTGAAAGGGAGTTCAAAAAGGCGATCAGCCTGAATCCGAATTACCCGACAGCTCACCACTGGTATGAGATTCTCCTCCGCTCGTTGGGCAGGCTCGACGAGGCGTTGGCGGAAATCAAACGCGCGCAGGAACTCGATCCTCTTTCGCCTGTCTTTGAAGTCAACATCGGAGCGGTGTATGTCATGAAGGGAGACCTCGACTCCGCGATGGAGCGGTCCAGACGACTGGTGGAGCTCGATCCGAACTTTCCCCTGGCTCACCAGATCTCCGGCAGTGTGTGCCTCAAGCAACGGAGATATGCGGAGGCAATCGCAGAGTTTCAGCAGAATGTTACGAACGATCGGTCAGCCTACTCACTCTCGTACCTGGGCCACGCCTGTGCGATGGCTGGGAGACGTGATGAGGCGTTGGCGGTGCTCAAAGAACTCGATGGAAAGTACAACAAGCGCGAGTCCCTCGCGCAATATCAAGCTGCGGTGTATGCGGGTCTGGGCGATAAAGATCAGGCGTTCGCCTGGCTCGAAAAGGGTTTCCAGGATAAAAACGGATCCTTGGATTTTGTTGTAATGGAAGTGAGCTTCGACCCTCTCCGAAGCGATCCCCGCTACGCCGACCTGTTACGCCGCATGGGACTCAGACCGTGAGCCGATCAAATCGAGGAAAACGTGACTGGATCAGCGATCACGGTCGGCGCTCAACGGACCACGAGTCAAAGCTGACTGTCATTCAGAACTGGTTTCGCAGAATTCAGGGAAGGCAGAGATAGAAGTATTTGAGATGATTCCTACGGGAACAAAATTCGGACGCTACGAGATCGGCTCGCAACTAGGCGCAGGCGGGATGGGCGAGGTCTATCTGGCGGAAGACACGCGTCTGCATCGCAAGGCCGCATTGAAAATCCTGCCCGCGGATCTCGCTTCCAACCAGGATCGAATGCGGCGCTTTGATCAGGAAGCCATGGCTGCCGCCTCGTTGAATCATCCGCACATCGCGCACATCTACGAGATCGGCGAGAGCGAAGGCGTGCATTTCATTGCGATGGAGTATGTCGACGGAGAGACTCTGCGCGCGAAGATCCATCGTGATAAAGCTTCGTTATTAAAGCTCCTCAAGTACCTGACGCAAGTCGCTGAAGGTTTATCGAAAGCGCACGCAGCCGGCATTGTGCATCGCGATCTTAAACCCGACAACATCATGGTCACCCGCGATGACTATGCGAAGATTCTTGACTTTGGCCTTGCCAAGCTACTTGAAGCGCGGAGGTCGCCGGGCTATGGCGACACAACCTCGAGTGAGGTTGCTACGGCATTCGTCCCGCATGAATCACTGCCAGGCACCGTGTTGGGAACGGTCGGTTACATGTCACCTGAGCAAGCGCAAGGCAGAACCGCAGAGATTGATCACCGGTCGGATATTTTTTCCTTCGGCTGCATTCTTTACGAAGCGGCAACCGGCCGCAGGGCGTTCGAAGGAAAAGACGCACTGGATTCGCTGCACAGAATCGTGCACGCGCCCACTCCGCAGATTAGCGACATCAATCCTGCGGCACCCGCAGAATTGCAAAAGATAGTTCGTCGCTGTTTGGCTAAAGATCCCGAGAAGCGCTACCAGTCTATCAAAGATGTCTCTATTGAGATGGAGGAACTGCGCCACGAACTCCAGGAAGAAGCGGGACTCGACAGATCCGTCCAACCGCGATCGACTATCGCAGTCGCATCGACCGGCGGCGCGATGGCAAGCACCGCCAGCGCCATTCAATCAGCGACAGAGACCGCCCAAATCGATGAAGCGCGAACGACTTCAAGCGCGGAGTATCTCGTCACCCAAATCAAACGTCACAAGTTTGGCTCAGCGCTTGTCTTCGGGTTGTTTGCAGTGGCCATTGCGGGCGCAGCTTTCGGACTCTACAAGCTAACTGGCCCGAAAAAGACCACTCTCTCATTTCAATCCGCAAAGTTCACGCGGCTGACGAGCACGGGCAAAGCCACAGCCGCGGCGATCTCGCCCGATGGCAAATGGCTTGTGCACGTCGTAGATGATGGCGGACAGCAGAGCCTCTGGCTCCGGCAGGTCGCCATCGCTAACAGCAACGCGCAGGTCGTTCCCCCTGCTGAAGTTTATTATCAAGGTGTAGCCTTCTCGCCCGACGGCAACTACGTTTACTACACAGTCCGTGAACAGAGCAATTCGGAAGGAACTCTCTATCAAGTGCCTGTTCTGGGAGGCACGGCGCGGAGGGTGCTCACAGGTATCAACACCTCTGTCACGTTTTCGCCTGACGGGAAGCAGATTGCCTTTTTCTACTTTTACGAAGATGAAGACAGGCTGATGATTGCGAATGCGGATGGTACGGGAGAACGGCAAGTCGCCGAGCGGCATGGAAACGAGTTCTTCTATATCGGCTCTTTTAGCGCGCTGTCATGGTCGCCGGATGGTAAAACTCTCGCCAGTCCAGTGGGAAATAGTCACGAGAATTACATGAGTGTAGCTACGGTCTCAGTCGATAGCGGCGATATAAAGTTTTTCACTCCGCAAAAGTGGGACACGGTGAAACAGGTCGCATGGCTCACAGATGGCAACAATGTTCTAATCACCGCGCGGGAACAGGTATCAAGCTCTTTCAAGATATGGAAACTCTCATATCCTGCCGGCGAAGCGCAGAAAGTAACGAATGACTTGAATTCCTATCCGGCCATCAGTCTTACCGCGGAATCCTCTCTCCTGGCGACCGTGCAGACTGAGACGGTGGCCAACATCTGGGTGGCGCCAATCGGTGATAACCAGCATGCGACGCAACTCACATCCGGCAGGAACTTCAATTTCGCGCCTTCCTGGGCTCCTGATGGAAAGATAGTCTACGCGTCGGATGCGGATCTGTATTCAATAGACTCGCGCGGAGGCACTCCAAGACAATTAACTGCCGACTCTCGCGCCAATGATTTGCCGTCTACCCCACGTGACGGGCGCTACATTGTTTTTGTCTCCGACCGAACAGGCGTCCCATGCATCTGGCGGATGGACAAGGATGGCGGGAATCCGAAGCAATTAACCGATGGGTATGATGTTGGTCCACAATGTTCACTTGATGGTCACTGGATTGTTTACGCGCATATTTCCAATGCCGGAACGATCTGGAAAGTACCGATCGACGGCGGCCAGCCCGCGCAACTCACGGAGAGGCCCTCGTATTCCCCGGCAATCTCACCGGATGGAAGGCAGATCGTTTGTTCCTATCTGGAAGAACCGAATTCGCCGGTCAAACTCGCCATCCTGCCACTGGAAGGCGGCCAGCCCATTAGAACATTTGCTCTGCCAAATGGATTCCCGGAAACAAACCTCCGCTGGACGACGGACGGGCGCGCGATTGTTTACGGCGTCAGACGCGGCGGCGTCTCAAACCTCTGGGCGCAGCCCGTTGACGGCAGCACAGCCAAACAGTTGACCAACTTCATGTCTGATCTCATCTTCTCGTTCGACTTCTCGGCCGACGGCAAGGGACTCGCCCTATCGCGCGGCACGCAGACCAGCGACGTTGTCTTGATCAGCAATTTCAAGTGATGGCTGTTACGACAGGTACACCTCCAGGCCGCTATGGGCAGGCTACACCTCGCTTGGCGGACAGAAGCTCGAATGTAAGCTGCTGGAATAGTGACTGCGATTTTGCGCAAAGGAGCCATAGACCCATGCACCACATTGAGAGCCAGCACCATTGCTACCATCGTCGTGGCAGCGCCGTGCCAGCAACTATCCTCTTGGCACTTACATTTTTAGGCATTAGTCTCAGCATCGCATTCGTCAGGGCACAGCAAGCGCAGTTGCCGGCTGCAGATCTAACTGGCAACTGGGTGGTGCGCACTCCAAATGCAGACGGTACCTTCCGGCTGACATATTTCAACTTGAAACAAGAAGGTTCCCGGATCACCGGTTCCATTCGCCTCACCCAGTTTTACTATCTGATCGTGGAGAGCACCGGAGGCGCGGAAGGTTTCACCATTACCGGGATGATGAAGGATGGCAAGAACGAACGGCGCGTGCGATATGAAGGTAAGCTCGTGGGAGACGAGTTGCGCATCGGGACCCGTCGCCGCCCGGAAGACCAGCTAACAGAGTTGGTGGCTCATCGGGCTCCGGCCGGTGAAGGCGCGCTGCCGGCGCGGATTGCTCCTCCTGCGCTCCACAAGGTGAAGGACAATGGCCTCGCGAGGACTCCGCCCATGGGTTGGAACAGTTGGAACAAATTTGCCGGAAGAGTGGATGATGCTACGGTCCGAAGCATCGCGGATGCGATGGCCGGCAATGGAATGAAAGAGGCCGGTTACCTGTACATCAACATCGACGATACGTGGGAGGGCGGTCGCGATCCGCAGGGAAACATTCTGACCAACAAAAAGTTTCCGGACATGAAGGCCCTCGCGACGTACGTGCACAGCAAAGGACTCAGGCTGGGTATTTACTCCTCGCCCGGACCCAATACGTGCGCCGGTTATGAAGGCAGCTACGGCCACGAAGATCAAGATGCCCGGACCTACGCCGCGTGGGGAATCGACTACCTGAAGTACGACTGGTGCGGAGCGCGCACGATCTACACCGACGAGGAGATGCCCGCCGTCTACCAGAAAATGGGCGACGCGCTTCTGGCGAGTGGACGCCCAATTGTCTACAGTCTTTGCCAGTATGGCCGTCTGGATGTCTGGAAGTGGGGAGCCGACGTCGGCGGAAACCTCTGGCGCACGACAGGCGATATTCGCGATAGTTGGGACTCAATGACGAGGATCGGTTTTGGACAGAACGAACTCGCGCAGTGGGCCAGGCCGGGTCACTGGAACGATCCCGACATGCTGGAAATCGGGAACGGCGGAATGAGCGAAACCGAATACAAAACGCACATGAGCCTCTGGTCGATTCTGGCGGCTCCATTGTTGGCAGGAAACGACTTGCGCAGCATGAATCCGGCGATTCTGGCGATTCTCACAAACCGCGAAGTGATCGCTGTGAATCAGGACAAAGACGGAAAGCAGGGCATGCAGGTCTGGAAGTCCGGGGATCAGGAGATCTGGACACGGCCCCTATCTGATGGGGCGCTGGCGGTGGCCCTCTTCAACCGCGCGGCGGAGACGACGAAGCTGAGTGTTCGCTGGGCGGACTTAGGCGTGAGCGGCAAGCCACGAGTGAGAGACCTGTGGGAGCACAAGGACATAGAGGGGGCATGGCCTCAGTACTCGGCAATGGTTCCGGGTCACGGTGTGGTTATGTTACGGGTGAGTCGATAGCGCAGAGAATAGATGCCGTGTCAAATGGGAAAACAAAACTGCCTGAAATAACGCGCCGGGAATTTCTATCCGTCTCAGGCGTGTCGGTAATAACTGCGGCTTCGAGCAACATGAGAGCAGGCGAAAATATCGGCGCTGCTTTCCTTACGCCACAATCCGCTGGAGCTGCTGCGAAAACTGGCGGTACTCAGAAGCCCTGGTACGCGGTGATGCGCCGGTGCGGGCAGATCAACTTCAACGAGCGCGACCCCATTGCGATTGATGTGAACGCGTGGGCCGACTACTGGGCATCGCTCAAAGTTGATGCAGTGCTCATCAACGGAGGCGGCATCGTAGCGTTCTATCCAACGCAGGTTCCATATCATCATCGCAGCGAGTTCTTAGGCTCGCGCGATCTGTTCGGCGAGATGGCGGCGGCGCTTGAAAAGCGCAAGCTGCGTGTCGTTGCGCGAATGGATTGCAACTACGCTTATGAAGAGGCGTTGAAAGCCCGCCCTGAATGGTTCGAGCGCAGCCGCGATGGCTCGCCTCGCAAGCATAACGAAACAACCTGGCTTCTCAAGACATGCATGTTCAGCCCGTACTTCACCGAGCAGATGCCTGCAATCTATCGCGAGATCAACGCGCGCTATCCCGTTGCCGCGTTCTTCACGAATGGCTGGCCCAGCACGGGCGCGCTCTCGGTTTGCTACTGCGAAAGCTGTCAAAAGGTCTATCGAGAAACAGTAGGCGGCACTCCGCCGGAAGAAACCGACGCTGCCAACCCGATCTATCGAAAATACTATGAAGTGTTCATGGGTCGTGTGCTTGAAGTATGGAAGCTATGGGATTCAGTAGCAAAGGAGAAAAGACCTGATTCAGTTTATGTCGGAAATCTAGGCGGGGGGCTTAGGACGGTTAAAAACGTCAAGAAACTTGGCGAGGTGGCCGGATGGTTCAATGCAGATCATCAGGGCCGCGCGGGCGACACTGTCATTTGGGACTGCGCTCAACAGGGCCGCGTCGCGCAATCTGTGATGAAGGGAAGAACTATCACGAACGTGACCGGCGCTTACAGCAACAGTCGTCTGACATGGCGTCACACAGCGAAGGCTCCGGCAGAGACCACTATGTGGATGGCGCAGACCACTGCGAGCGGGATGGT
>DATLWF010000640.1:0-3081 GCA_035576605.1 Blastocatellia bacterium
ACACGGGTACCGAAGACGGCAAAGGCGATGAAATTGAAGAAGGCGGCCCAGACAACCGCAACTCCGGGTGAGAGGACTCGCGTCGACACAACCGTAGCGATCGAGTTTGCCGCGTCATGAAAGCCGTTGATGTAATCGAAAACAAGGGCGATCGCTATGAACAACACGACAAACGCCATGAGCGTTGTCATTCGGGTTGACCTCCGCTGCAAAAAACCGCGGACTGCAACGTGCGGGTTGTAGATTCTGGAACTCGTGTTTGCGGACTGATTCGTCACGCAGACAATTTATTTGTTCTTGACCACTACGGCTTCAAGCGCTTCCGCGACATCCTTGCAGCGGTCAATGGAGTTCTCCAACTCTTCGTAGATCGACATCCACTTGATTACTTCAATCGGGTCTTTTTCTTCTTTGAAGAGTCGCCGAACCGCGTCGCTGTACAGAGCGTCGGCTCGCTTCTCGAGCTGCGATATGGCGGCCGTATGTTCGCCCAACCCCCGGTGACGCTCGAGCATGGCAAACGCCCCTTCGAGTTCTACCGTGGCCATTCCGAGGAGAATGGCGATCTCCGCGCCATCGGCCCGCGGCGTCGTCACCCCGTAGATGTCCAGCCTCCGCGCCAGGTCATTTATCATGTCAATGACGTCGTCCAGCTCGGTCACCAACAGATAGATGTCTTCGCGGTCAATTGGCGTGATGAAACTCGAATTGAGCTTTTGAGTGATCTTTGCGGACAGATCATCGCAGGACACCTCGATCCCTTTAATCTGTTCAGCGTATTGCGCGTGATTCTGATAGTCCTCGAAGATCCTCACGAAAAGCTCGCCGCCGTGCTTAACCTGAGAGGCAAGCTGGTTGAGCATGCCAAAGTACTTTTCTTCCCTGGGAACCAAACGCACGTTGCACCTCTCTGACGCGATTGTGACTCCAAGCCGGTCGATTGAGTTTCGATTCTAGGTGCGCCCGCTTCTCGCGTCAACTTGGCGGACTCTGGGCGTGCCGACCCGGACCGATGCCGATCTTCCTGTTACGATTTTTCTTGACAGCCTATGACACTTGTAGTAGGTTCAACCTCATCTGTAGTAGATGAACAATCGAGAGGGATCCCGTGGATCGAAAGAAGTCGATACGACTAACCCGGTTCGAGCTCGAGATCATGCACGTCCTTTGGGAAATCGGAAGCGGGTCCGTGCGTGAAATCCAGGAACGGCTGCCGGAGAAACGACGGCCGGCTTATACCACGGTTCAAACAATCGTGCGAAGGCTCGAGGAAAAGGATGCCGTTCGGCGACTCAAGAAAATCGGCAACGCTTTCATATTTGAACCTCTGGTCACGCGAAAGTCAGCGCATCATCGATTGATAAATGAGCTGCTCGAGTCGTTTGGCGGGTCCGCTCGTCCTTTGATGGCTCACCTTGCGGAAACCGGAAAGTTGAGCCTCGAGGATCTGAAAGAGCTGGAAGCAATGCTGGCTCAGCGGTCAAGCGATGCCTCGCACAAGCCTGGGCCGGCTCGGAGAGATGATTCCGGGAATCGATCGCTGAAGTAAGAACGCCGAAGAGAGGCACAACCACCAATGACTGTTCACCAATGGCTGGCGGAGTGGTCAACATGGGGCTGGCCGTTGTTTGCAAACCACCTTTGGCAAGCAACGATCATCTCGTTTCTTGCGTTTGCCGCGGCTGCATTGTTGAGGAAAGGACCGAGCCGTGCGCGCTACGGGGTCTGGCTGATTGCATCCGCCAAGTTCGTTTTGCCCTCGGCCCTTATTGTCCCGATAGCACACGGGCTCGGTATCGACTTCTCCTCCCTCCTAGCTTCAAGCAACGGAACGAGTGACGGCGCCACAGTTATCTTTCAACTCACGGCGCCGATCATTCAGTTCGAGGAGTCTGGCGGAGCGGGCTCGCACGCTGCCCGCGGCCACGGTGAATTATTCTGCATGTTGACTGTAGTGTGGCTCAGCGGATCTGTTGTCCTGCTAGCGCTGTGGTTGAGCAGACGCCGTCGATTCCGCCTCGCAATGCGCGCGACATCGGAGGTCGAGGCCTTAAGAGAAAGGCAGGCGCTCGATCGCGTCAGGTCGTGGCTGGGAGTCAAACGTGACGTCCGTCTGACGATGCTTCCCGGAACCGTTGAGCCCGGAGTCTGGGGCGTATGGAGGCCGCATGTATTCATCCCGCGGAGCATGGCAGAAGAGCTTAGCGACGCTGAGCTTGAGGCGGTGATGATGCATGAGCTGGTTCACGTCGCGCGATGGGACAACCTGATCGCAAACCTTCATAGGTTTCTCTGCTGCGTGCTCTGGTTCCATCCCATCGTCTGGATACTGGATCGTCTGCTGCTTGCGGAACGCGAGCAAGCTTGCGACGAAGAAGTAATAAGGCTCGGCGGCGCACCCGAGGTTTACGCTTCGAGTCTTTTAAAAGTACTACGGTTCTGCCTGGGCTGGAGCGTAGCCGGCGCATCCAACGCGACCGGTTCGGATCTGGGAAGGAGGGTTGAGCGAATCATGTCCAAGACTACTCAATTAAGACTGTCGGTTTGGCAGCGGGCGGCGGTTGGTTCAATCGTAGCGCTCTTAATAACACTATCGATGGCCGCCGGACTTCTTACCCGCGACGGCGTTGTGGCCCAGACCGAGAAGCCTCGCGAGCGCGCGATCGGAGGAGTTCCCGGAGGAGTCCCCGCGGGCGTTCCTGGCGGGATTCCCGGCGGAGTACCAGGCGGCGTTACTGTATTGTTCGAGGGCCAGGAGAACTTGATAGAGCGACTCGATCAGGCGCCGGAGACGACGGTCGAGTTCAAGAATTCCGCCAAAGCTCGGGTTGCGATAACCGAAGCGAAACTAAGAGCCGTTCCCCGAGAGAAGGAAGGTCCCGGCGATGAGTTTGCTGTTGTCCCGGTCGTTACTCTCACCAATAACAGCGGCCGCCGCATAAGGGGCTTCACCCTGGAGTTCAGGAACGGGGTTGAGCGAAGAGCATATTCCGAAAGAGCGCCGTCCCTCATCGAGTCACTCGGCGTTTATACCTCAGGCGGCCAGAGGCGGTTCATCATTCTCGTAGGAGGCCCTAAAGT
>DATLWF010000641.1:0-9617 GCA_035576605.1 Blastocatellia bacterium
GCGCGACTCTAGGAGCGCTCGGGCAAGTCGGAGATCTCGCGGAGTCGATGTTGAAGCGTGGTTCCAATGTGAAAGACTCGGGCAAACTTTTACCGGGCCACGGCGGAATGCTCGACCGCATCGACAGCATGCTGTTCTGCGCGCCGGTGCTTTACTATTACTCCCGCCTGCTTACGTCGAGTCTCTAAGCGGAGGAAGGATGAAGGATGAGGGAGAGTCTTCCATCTCGCGTCTATCGATCTTCGTTTCCAGTGCCCTCCGAGATGTTTGGCTTGTCTGGCTCGCGCTGGCCATCCTGACCACCCTTCCATACGTTGCCGCAGCGCTGCGCACTCCGACAGGATACGTGTTCAGCGAAGTTTTGACGGCCTACGACGACACCTTCACCTACCTTGCCTGGATGCGACAGAGCGCTGACGGTCATTTGTTTCTGTGTGATTTATTCACCTCTGAGCCCCAGCCATGCGAGTTCTTTTTGCCGCTGTGGAACATCCTCGGGCTCATCGCTCGCGTCACCCGGATCCCAATACCCTTGACGTTTCACGCTGCGAGATTGCTCGCGGGTCTGTTGCTTTTGATCGTCGCGAGAGACGTTGCGGGCAGCGTAATGAAATCCCGAACGCGAGTGCGTTACTCGCTGTGGCTCTATGCGATGTCGGGGGGCTTAGGCTGGCTGGTTTTTACTCTGAAAACAAGAGGTCATTTGTTCGCCGTCACCGCAGCTTCGGGCTCGGTGGACCTGAACCTGCCGGAGGCTCTTGCGTTCCGTTCAGTTTTTTCTCAGGTGCATTTCGCTGTCGGAGGGGCTCTCGTATGTGGCGCAGTTATGGTTTTCTTTAGCGCCCTGGTCGAGAGGAAAACAAACCGCGCACTCATAGCCGGACTGCTGGTATCGCTCCTTGCAGTTGTGCATCCGTACATGGTCGTCGTCGTTTGTGCGGTTGCCGGAGTAGCTTTGCTGGCATTACCGTGGTTGAACGAGAGAAGGAACGCGGCGCGTGTGGATTACTACTCAAGTGCGCGCGCAGGGGTCGCGTTTGGGGCTGGTACGATTCCGGGCATCGCTTACTTGATCTATCTAAATCGATCGAACGAAGTCTTGCGTGAATGGTTGAGGGCTACAGATACGTTCTCGCCGCCCCCCTGGGAATACGCGCTCGGGTTCGGTATCGTGGGAGCGCTTGCCGTAATCGGCTTTAGTTTGATGAGGAATCGTCGCGGTCCTTACGGGCGGCTGCTGTTGATATGGGCCCTGGTGCAGGCCGCGCTGCTTTATGCACCGGTGAGCTTCCAAAGACGGTTTGTCGAAGGTTTACAATTGCCCCTTTCGATTGCGGCCTCGATCGCTTTGTTCTGGATCGCGCGGAGATTTAATCGCGCGGCCCGATACCGGAGCCTCTTTCTGGCTGGCGCGATCGCGTTTGCTTCTGTCACGAATGTTGGTTTTGTCGCGGGGCAATTGATCGCGCGAGGAGCGGGCTCGGGGTCTGCCGATCCGAGACGCTACGTGCACGCCGATCTGGTTGCGGCGTTCGCCTGGTTGAGAGCGAACTCACAACCGGACGCGGTGTTGTTCGCGTCGTATTGGACCGGGAGTCTTGCTCCTTCAATGACCGGGTTGCGTGTCTTTCTCGGTCATTACGGTCAGACGCTCCGGAGTGACGAGAAAAGCGCGCAGGTCGCCGCGTTCTATGCCAACACCATGAGCAGCGAGGGCGCGCGGGAATTGTTTGCAGAACACCGAGTGCGCTATGTCATCTACGGACAATTTGAGCGCGAGATCTCGGGCACCTTCACACCGCCGGACTGGCTTAGGCTCGCATATCGCAGTGGTGACGTTGAGATTTTTGAGGTTAATGAAGTTGGGGGATCCGGGCCGCCGTAACCATCGTTGGGCTCGTGGTCGCTAAGGGCGGGGCCCCGCGTATGGCAACAGCGACGTTGAGGTTTGAAGTTAATGAAGCGGGCGGATCTGGGCTGCCGTAACCATCGTTGGGCTCGTGGTGGGGAAGGGTGGCTTGCCCCCGCTGTACTGGGATAGTGGTCATTCAAAGAGCGGGGGCAAGCCACCCTTCCTGACCTGTCATCCTTGGTATGTCTGTTGGATGTTCGAGCCGACAAGCCGACGGTGTTCCTGAGCAGGATGCAGCTGCATGAGCCAAAAACGCCTATCAACGATGGAGCGCGCGGTCGTCGGCGTGCTCGCTCTTGCCGTGGTAGTTGGTGGGTTGTATTTCGCGCGCCAGAGCGGCACGAACCCCGACGTTTACCGCAACGACTTCAATGTCTACTATCAAGCTGCGCGTGAGGTCATGGGCGGTGGTGACCCTTACCAGCATTCGCTTGGCGATTGGACGCCTTACATTTACCCGCCGCTTCTCGCAGAGCTGATCGTTCCGCTCGCTCTCTTGCCGCTGCCGGTAGCGGCGTACCTTTGGTTTCTAATCAACGCAACTTCGATTGTCGCCGCGGCGTGGATGTCGGCCAGGCTTGCCAATGGGACCAAGGAACCTTACTCACCAACGACGGCGTGGCGGGCGTTGCTCGCTGGCTGCGCAGTCGTGCTTGTTCTCAGGTTCGTGTTGGATAGTCTCAATCTGGGTCAGGTTAATGGCGTGGTAGCAGCGCTCGCTGTTGCTCACGTATATCTGTACGCGCGTAATCGAAAAGCATTATCAGCGATCGCGCTTGTTGTTGCGGTTTCGATTAAGCTGACGCCCGCATTGCTGCTGCTGTATCACGTCGCAAAGTTGAGGCTTAAGTTTGCAATTGGCTGCGCCGCGCTTCTCGTTGCGGTCACAGCGCTGAGCTTCCTGCCGTTTGGACCGCGTGGAACGGATGCTTTTCAAACGTTTTGGAGCCGCACAGTGAAGAACGAGCAGGGCTACGACTTCGCGTATTCCGGGAATCAATCTCTGCGCGGCGCAATCGCCAGGCTGGCTGGCCAGTCGAATCAAAGTACGCCGTCGCACGAGGACGAGTCTCGCAGACCGGGCGACGCAGCGACCTTGCTGATTTCGATAGTAGTGCTCGCGTTGGCGGTCTTTGCGGCCGTCCGCTCTCGAAGCGAGTTGGCCGCCGCAGCGCCGTTCTTTTGTTGTCTGGTACTGCTCTCGCCGCTTAGCTGGAAGGCGCACTATGTCATTCTGATCTTGCCGGCAGCGGACCTGCTCTTTAAGGAAAAGACTTCGGGCAAAGCACGGAAGTTGATCGCCGTGACGCTCGCGGCGGCGTTCGTGTTGTTCAATCTGACAAGCCCGCACGTAATCGGTCTCGCGGCGGCCGAATGGTCCGATGCTCATTCATTGATCTTTGCCGGTGCGCTGCTCATCTTCATCGCGTGTGCCGCCAGTACTCAATTAGCGGAAAGATCGTGAACCTGCGAGCGGAGGTGTTCCGGTTGGCTTTCTCAGCAACGCCAGGCAGGCAAGGATGCCTGCGCTCCCAGGGCGCCCATGGGCAAGTTTGGCAAGCAACCGCACGTTTGTTAATCTGATCAAACAAGACCTGTGGGGACCTCATGAGCACAAAAGAGCGGGTTGAAAGAAAGGCCGAAACAAGTTCGGGCATCGAGATGAAGACCGTTTTCGGTCCGCCTGATGCGTGCGTCGACTACGAGCGCGATCTGGCCGACCCCGGCGAGTTTCCTTACACGCGCGGACCTTACGAGACGATGTATCGCGGCAAGCCGTGGACGATGCGGCAATACGCAGGCTACGCCTCGGCTGCTGAATCGAACGCGAGATATCGCTATTTGCTCGAGCAGGGCCAGACCGGGTTGTCGGTCGCCTTCGACCTGCCCACGCAGATGGGGTACGACTCAGATCATCTGATGGCGCGCGGGGAAGTCGGGAAAGTCGGCGTCGCCATCGACACGCTCGAGGACATGGAATTGCTGTTCGATCAGATTCCGCTCGACAAGGTGTCCACGTCAATGACCATCAACTCGACCGCGGCGATACTGCTGGCGATGTACATCGCTGCGGCGAAGAAACAAGGGGTTTCGCCCGACAGGATCTCGGGGACGATTCAAAACGACATCTTGAAGGAATACATTGCGCGCGGAACTTACATCTATCCCCCGCGCCAAAGCCTGCGAATCGTGACCGACATCTTCGCCTACTGTGCCCGCGAAGTCCCTCGATGGAACACAATTTCGATTTCCGGTTACCACATTCGCGAAGCCGGCTCGACCGCCGCGCAAGAGGTTGCGTTCACGCTTGCCGACGCAATCGCCTATGTACAGGCGGCAGTCGACAGTGGGCTGGAAGTAGATGCGTTCGCGCCGCGCATAGCTTTCTTCTTCAACTCGCACAATCAGTTTTTGGAAGAGGTTGCAAAGTTCCGCGCGGCCCGCCGATTGTGGGCTCGGATCATGCGCGAGCGATTCGACGCTCGCGATCCGCGATCGCAGATGCTTCGATTTCATGCTCAGACCGCGGGCTCATCGTTGACTGCTCAGCAGCCGGAAGTCAACATCGTTCGCACGACGATCCAGGCGATGGCTGCGGTGCTGGGGGGAGCGCAGTCGCTTCATACAAACTCGATGGACGAAGCGCTCGGGCTTCCGACCGAGCGCGCCGCCCGAATCGCGCTTCGCACACAGCAGGTCATCCGTTATGAATCGGGTGTGGCGGACACTGCAGATCCGCTCGGGGGCGCGTACTCAATCGAGCACCTGACCAATGAGATCGAGCGACTGGCTTCGGACTACATCCAGAAGATCGACGAGATTGGCGGAATGCTGCGTGCGATCGAGAAGGGCTACGTTCAGCGCGAAGTCGAGCACGCGGCTTATGACTATCAGCGCAGAGTCGAGTCGGGCGAACAGACAGTGGTCGGGATGAATCGCTTCATCTCGGACGAGGCGACTTCGGTTCCATTGCTTCGTCTCGATCCGGAACTCGAGCGGCAGCAAATTGAACGGCTCGATCGTGTCCGCGCGCGCCGCGATGGGCGAGAGGTGAGTGAAGCTCTTGGGGAAGTTGAGCGGGCAGCCGGCACCGATGAGAACCTGATGCCTCACATCGTTCGAGCGGTTGAGGCTTTCGCGACGCTCGGCGAAATCTCCGATCGTTTGCGAGCAGTGTTTGGCGAGTATACGGGAGCGGGTTCCGAATAAAGTGACCACGGAAGCAATGAATGTTCATTCTCGACACCGTTTGTGGACGGTGCTACCTCGCCGGTCGAGAGTCTATCGTCTTAGTTACACGCCTCGAACAAACCCGCGGCGCCCTGGCCGCCACCAATGCACATAGTCACCACGCCGTACTTTGCTCTGCGGCGCAGCATCTCGTTGGCAAGAGTCCCGACCAACCGCGAGCCGGTCATCCCGAACGGATGGCCGATCGAGATCGAGCCACCGTTGACGTTGAGCTTCGCCGGGTCGAGTCCGAGTTGATCGCGACAGTAGACCACCTGCACGGCGAATGCTTCGTTCAGCTCCCATACGTCGATGTCCTCAACTGTGAGGCCGTGCCGCTTAAGCAGCTTTGGCACCGCAAACACCGGTCCGATTCCCATCTCATCCGGTTCGCAACCGGCGACTGCGAAACCGCGGAAGATCAGCCTGGGTGTTACGCCCAACGCTTTGGCGCGTTCTGCGGACATGAGCAACGTCGCCGACGCGCCGTCAGACAATTGTGAAGAGTTACCCGCGGTCACCGTACCCTGGCCGCTCGTCTGATCGAAGTACGGCTTCAGGCCGGCCAGCCCATCGAGAGTGGTATCGGGCCGATTGCACTCGTCGCGGTCGCAAACGTGCTCTTCCTTACCGACGATCTCACCGGTCTTCTTATCGAGGATCCCGCGCGTGACTTTCATCGGCGCGAGTTCTTCCTTGAAGAAGCCTTCTTCCTGAGCGCGCGCGGTGCGTTGCTGGCTCGAGAGCGAGTAGACGTCCTGCGCCTCGCGGCTTACCTTGTAGCGTTTGGCAACGACTTCGGCGGTGTCGCCCATAACCATGTAGATGCCCGGCTTGTGTTCAAGCACCCACGGGTTCGGGTGGTTATCGCGTGACATCATCGTGATGCTTTCAACGCCCCCTCCAATCGCAGCTTCCGCGCCTTCGTTGATGATCTGATGTGCCGCCATCGCGACCGATTGCAAACCTGAAGAGCAGAACCGATTCACCGTGGTCGCAGCCACCGACACCGGAAGCCCGGCCCGGATCGTCGCCACTCGGGCGACGTTCGTTCCTGCTACGCCGTGAGGCTGGCCGCAGCCAAGGACCACATCTTCGATTTCGGCCGCGTCAAGTTGCGGCGTCTTGCGCAACACGTCCTTGATGCAATGCGCCGCCAGATCATCGGGGCGGGTCAGATTGAATGAACCGCGAAACGATTTCGCCAGCGGCGTTCGTGAACTTGCTACTACTACTGCTTCTCTCATAATGGCTCCTTCCTCAAATTAAGATGTTTGTAGTTTCGCCTAAAGGCCAACTACAAACTTCACGCGCCTGACGCGGCCCGTCCCTTTTCCTTATCGAAATCGGCAAATGTTTTGCCTGCTTCGGCCAATTGCTTGAGCAAGGGCGCCGGTTCCCACAACTCACCATGCTTTTCGTGAAAGTCACTGACGCGGTCGTATACCTTCTTCAAGCCCACTGTATCGGCATACCACATCGGACCACCTCGCCACGCCGGATAGCCGTAGCCGTTGAGGTAGATGATATCAATGTCCACTGCACGCATCGCGATTCCCTCTTCCAGAATCTTCGCGCCTTCGTTGATCAGCGCGTACTGGGTGCGCTCGATGATCTCTTCGGGCGGGATCGTGTGCCGCGTAATTCCGGCTTCTTCCGCGACCTGCTCGATCAGTTTCTCGACTTCGGGGTCGGGAATTCTATTCCGGTTCTCATCGTACCGGTACCAACCGGCGCCCGTCTTCTGACCGAAGCGGCCAAGCTCACACAGGCGATCGGCGAGGGCTGGCTGCCGGATGCCGGGCTTCTCCAGATGCTTGTACTCCTTGCGTATGCGCCAGCCGACGTCCAACCCGGCGAGGTCTCCCATCGCGAGCGGCCCCATCGCGAAACCGAATTCGTAGATCGCGCCGTCCACCTCCTGAGGCAGCGCGCCTTCTTCAACAAGAAACTGGGCTTCGCGGCCGTAAGGCGCCAACATTCGGTTCCCGACAAAGCCGCGGCAGTTGCCGACAAGAGCGCCTACCTTCTTCAACCGCCTCGCAAGTGCCATGGACGTGGCAATCACAACGTCACTGGTCGCTTTTCCGCGAACCATCTCGAGCAGGCGCATGACGTTGGCGGGGCTGAAGTAGTGATGGCCGATAACCCACTCTGGCCGCGAGGTCGCCGACGCGATCTCATCAATGTTGAGCGTCGAGGTGTTCGAGGCGAGCACCGCGTCCGGTTTGCAGATCTTGTCGAGTTCGCCGAAAACTTGCTTCTTCAACTCCATGCCTTCGAAGACGGCTTCGGTCACGATGTCCGCTTCTTCAAAACCGTCGTAGGTCAGCGTGGGCGTAATCAACCCCATTCGCTGATCCATGACTTCCTGGCTGAAGCGCCCCTTCTTCACCGAGTTGGCGTAGTTCTTTTTGATGGTCGACAGACCGCGATCGAGAAACTCTTGAGAGGTTTCTTTCAGCAACACCGGTATTCCGGCGTTGGCGTAGTTCATAGCGATGCCGCCGCCCATAGTGCCCGCGCCGACGACCGCGGCTTTGCGAATCTCCAGGGTCCTGGTTTCTTTTGGCAAGCCGGGAATCTTGGCGACTTCGCGTTCGCCGAAGAAGACGTGAATCATCGCCTTGGATTGATCCGAGAACAGACACTCTTTGAAGAGCTCGGCTTCGTGCCGGCAACCTTCGTCAAATGAGAGCCTGGTCGATGCCTCGACTGCGTCAATGGCCGCGAGGGGCGCGATCATTCCGCGCTTTGTTTTTTTGGCCTGCGCGCGAGCGCTTGCAAAGATCGCTGCGTTGGTTTCGGGCTCGCCAAGCTTGTCGTCCCGTTCACGCGTCTTGCGGGGGCCTTCGCCTTTGGCAAGCAGTTCGCGGACGAAGGTCACCGCGCCGGTCAACAAGTCTCCTTCAACAATCTGGTCGATGATGCCTGCCTTGAGCGCCTCGCTTGCCTTGACCGGCTCACCAAAAGCGCACATCTCGACGGCCTTAGCGACGCCGGCGAGACGGGGGAGACGTTGCGTGCCGGCGGCTCCCGGAATGATCCCGAGTTTGACTTCCGGTTGTCCGACCTGCGCGGCAGGCGCGGCAACGCGATAGTGAAAAGCCATCGCGACTTCAAGGCCGCCGCCAAAGGCGGTTCCGTGGATCGCGGCCACCGTCGGCTTCGGGCAATCTTCAATCGAGAGAAGCAAAGGCAGCAGGCTGCCCCGGCCCTTCGCACCGGAAGTGACCTTCCCGAACTCCTTGATATCGGCGCCGGCGATGAAAGTGCGGCCGCCTCCGATTAAGATGACTCCTTTGACCGAGTCGTCTTGCGCAGCTTCGGCAATCGCAGCGCCGATTCCCTCGGGAACTCCCGGGCTCAGTGCATTCACTGGGGGGTTGTTGACCGTGATGATCGCGATTTCGCCATCCCGGGTCAGTGAAACCAATTCGTTCATGTATGACTCCTTTGAAATATCCGACAAACTTCAGTTTGTCGCCGGCTCTGCGAACGGCTCAACCCAAAACCGCGACAAACTGAAGTTTGTCGGACCACCACCCGGCCATCTTGAAGAATTTCAGGCTCGCGAGACGAAGTGTCAAGCAAGTAAGCATCGAGCTTTCTTGCGGGCCAGGGTGATCCGACTGAATCCGTTAACTTAGCCCGCGTATGAGAACCGTTGACAGCGCTGTTTGACAGCATAATCTAACGGGCCGCGAACATTCTATCAAGCACGTTGATCGCATCCTGTTTGACAGATGCGAAAACATGCGTGTAGAGGTCCGCCGTTATTTGAATGTTCGGGTGTGCTAGAATCTCCGAGACTGTCTTGATGTCCACGCCTTGAGCGTGAAGTAACGAGGCGCAGTTATGACGGAGATCATGAACGTGCAAGGCGGGCAGCTCGGCCGCTTTACAGATCCGCGATAGCTGACGGTTCAAGATACTCGGCTCAATCGTCCCGCCACGCTCGTTGGTGAAGACTAGCCCGCTATCAACCCACGTCTTGCAAGCCATTCGTTGTTCAAGCTGCTGGCGCCGCAATTCGCGCAGGTACGCGGCCAAGGTTTCGGGCAGAGGCAAGACACGCCGTGATTTGACTGTTTTCAATTCTGCGAAGTCAACGCCGTCGCCTTGCCTTGTCACCTGATTCTTGCAGGAAGTTGTTCTGATTTCTTCAATTTTGTCTAATATTGAACAGACTTCTCATGTGCTTGATCGGTACAATAAAAAAGCCGGATGCCGCCAACCGATGATGGTTTTCTCCGCTCCTAACACACCTGCGCGCCCATAGTAGCGAGAATTGGCCTTCATCGTTCACGTATGAGGAGAATAAGCAATGCTTAGACGACACGCCTTTTGCTCAAGCTTTCTATTATTGATCCTCTCTCTCACTACAGCTCTGGCTCAAAACGAGGTCGCCAAAAGCAATAGAAGCTCCGCTTTGACTATCACTGCCTCTGCATCAGGCGAGCGAGTGCGATTT